>DMKW01000089.1:8246-51472 GCA_003454135.1 Microbacteriaceae bacterium | reverse complement strand
CGGGTTCACCGGGTTCACCGGCACGACCGCGATCGTGCCGGTGCAGCTGCCGAGCACGCGCACCATGGCGGCACGTTCGGCCGGGGCAACCCAGAGGCGGTACTTCGCCTTCACCTGGATCTGGCTGGTCACATAGGCGCACCGGTACGACTTCTGCGGGGGCAGCCAGGTGGCCGCGTCGCCGGCACCCTTGGCCGAATTGGTGCGGCCGTCCACCGCGATCAGGTTCAGCGGGTCGTTGGCGAGAGCCTCGCGCTGCCCCTGCGACAGCTTCTGCGCGCCGGTCTCCCAGGCGGCCAGGAGCGCGACGCGGTGGTCGATCTGCACGAGGGTCGACGTCGTGTTGCCGCGCACGAAGTGGATGATCTTGCCGGTGTACTTGTCGGCGAGCACGCCGGTGAGCACCTTGCACGGGCCGGCCGTGACCTCGCCGGTGAGGTCGCGGGCGAGGATGTCGTTGCGGGTGTCGCATCCGTTGTGGTCGACGTCGAGCCAGGCGGTGCCGAACTTCCTTGTGCGGTCGTAGCCGGTGCTCGGGGATTTGCCCTTGTTGGCGAGCGTGGCGAGCAGGGCCAGGGCCTGGGCGGCCGGGACGTTCGTCGGGGCCGCGGATGCGTGGACGGCGGCTGCCGGTGCGGCGGCTGGTGCCGGTGGAACAGCGGCCGGTGCGGCCGCCGCGATCGGAGGGGCGGCAGCGGCGGCGGTGCCGCGCACGGCGCCGCTCGGCTGTCCGGAGCATCCGGCGAGCGCCAGCAGCAGCACGGCGGCCAGGCCGGCCCTGATCCGCGTGGACGACCGGCGCTTGTGACTGGTGATGAGTGCTCCCCCGCGCCGGCGACAGCTTCCACGCCGGATCGGCGTCGAACGGGGGCACGGTGCACCTCACAACGTACAGGCCGCCGGCATCCGCGACGCGACCGCCACGGATCAGGCCAGCGCGCGCTCGAGCACGTCGACGTACCCGTCAGGGTCGAACAGCGCGGCGGCGTGCCCCATCAGCCCGAGGCTGAGCACCTCGACGGGCCGGCCGAAAAGCCTCTCGTAGCGGTGAACATCCTTCTTCCCCTGCGTCGGATCGTTTTCGGCGCTGAGCACGGAGACCCGGCCGGGCCAGGCGGCGAAGGCGGCGGGAGCCACGCTGCGCTTCCGGATCAAGTCGGCGGCGACGGCGAAGTGCGACACCACGTCGGCACGAGTCAGCTCGTCCTGCACGACAACGGTGATGGCGCGCGCCCAGTCATCATGCGTGGCGCCCGGCAGCGTGATGGCCTTCAACACACCGCCGACCAGGAGCTTCTTGGCCGTCTTCTCAGGCAGCAGGCGCGCCAGGGCGATCAGCGCGTGCTCGGCTGGCAGCCAGGCCCTGCCGGAGTCTGCGGGGCCGGAACTGGACAGGATGAGCCGGTCGACGTCCTCTGGCCGGTGCGCGAGGTACGCCTGCGCGAGCAGCCCGCCGTAGGACTGGCCGCAGAGGGCGAAGGATGCGATCCCCTCGGCGAGCAGGATGGCGTCGAAGGCGACGATGAACTCGTCGATCGTCTGCACGGGCGGGAAGTCGGGTGCGATGACGGTGTGGTGGGCGGCGAGCCGTTCCAGGAAGGCGAAGCCGAGCGCGCCCCGGCGCAGGCCCCCGGTCAGCCAGAAGATGGGCGGCCCAACGCCCAGGCGGTAGTAACGCCACACGGTGCGCTCGACGACGACGTCCCGGCCGAATCGGGCCGAGAAACGCCCCACCTCCTCGAGCACCGTCATCGACCTGCCCTCCGCTCCCTCACTGCGCATCTTCTACGTGGAAGTATGCACCCGCCGGTCGATCCGAATACGTGCCACACTGGGCACCGGCGGTGAGAGTTGAAAAAGTCGAAGGCGCTCCATGACACCGGCAGCCCGATGCCGGTGGAGACGGCCCGGCATGATCCGGTGATGGATCTCGCGCGGGTGATCTGCCTTGCGCTCGTCGTGGTCGGCCATCTGTTCATGCTCGGGGCATCCGTCAACCGCGACAACGGGCTCGTCCTCCAGCGCACGCTCATGCTCCAGCCGTGGCTCGCGCCCGCCACCTGGATCGCGCAGGTCATGCCGTTGTTCTTCGTTGTCGGCGGTCTCGTCGGGGTCCAGTCCTGGCGCAGGATCGAGGTGCGCGGCGGGGGCGCGGCGGAGTTCATTCGGGCGCGTTTCCAGCGCCTGGCCCGACCGGCCGTTCCCCTGTTCGCCTTCCTGTCGGCGGCCATCCTCGTCATGCACCTCTCCGGGCTCGACCCTCGCAGCGTTGCGGAGATCGCCACCGGCGTCGCCTCGCCGCTGTGGTTCCTCGCCGCCTACATGTTCAGCCAGGCGTATCTGCCGGGGATGGCCGCCCTGCACGCCCGGGCGCCGGTTCGCACGATCGCTGGCCTGGCCGTGGCCGCCGTGGTGCTCGATGTCCTGCGCTGGGCCACCGGCATCCTCGAGCTGGGACTGTTCAACATGATCTTCGTGTGGCTGTTCATCCAGCAGCTCGGCATCGGGGCGGCGGACGGCTGGTTCGCCGCCAGGTCCAGGGGCCGGCTCCTCCTGCTCGCCGGCACCAGCTACGCCGCGCTGGCCGCACTGACCGGCCTGGGCCTGTACCCGGTGAACATGCTCGACAACCTCAACCCGCCGACCGTCGCCCTCATGCTGCTCGCCGTCGGTCAGTTCTCGCTCCTGATGCTGGCGTACCCGCTGCTTGGCCGAATCATGCGCAGAAGGAAGATCCGGACCCTGTTCTCCGTTGTCGGCGCCCGGATGATGACCATCTACCTGTGGCACCTGCCGGTGCTCGCACTGATTGTGGGACTGCTGCTGCTCACGCCGCTGCCGATGCCGCAACCGGGCAGCGCCGCCTGGTGGTGGACGCGGCCGGTGATCCTCGCGCTGGCCATCAGTGCGCTGATCGTCATCTCCCGGCTGCTCGGCCGGTTCGAGCAGCCGGTCCCGGCGCCGCCCGGCGGCCGCCCCCGGGTGAGCGACTGGAGGATAGGCGCGTCGACGGCACTCATGATCATCCCGCCGTTCACGGTCATGGTGTTCGGCCTCGACCTGGTCATCGCCATCACGGGCACGCTCCTGCTCGCGTTCGCGGTGCTGCTGCAACGGCAGCCGCAGCTGCGCGGGGCGTCCGTGCGGGTCCGTTCCCAGCGAGCCTCGGCGCTGCCCCGATAGGGTCTCCCCCATGAAGTTTTTCGCCACCAGGCGGCGGCTGGCGGCGCTGGCGGCGATCGTCGTACTTGTCGCGCTCGGCGCCGGCCTGGCGCTGCCCGGCGCCGCCCGGCAGATCGAGGCCGCCGCGAAGCCCGCCGGGTTCAATCCGGGGCTGATCATCAGCGACTACAACTTCTACAACCCGGAAGCCATGAACGAGCTGGACGTTCAGGCCTTCCTCGAATCACGCGAGTGTTCGCCAAGCGACGACTCGCCCTGCCTGTGGGAGTACCGCGAAACCACAGCATCGCAGCCGGCCCAGGGCGCCGGGCACTGCGCCGCCTACCGGGGCGATCGCGCCGAGCGGGCCAGCCGCATCATCGTGAAGGTCGCCCACGCGTGCACCATCAGCCCGCGGGTGCTGCTCGTGCTGCTGCAGAAGGAGCAGTCGCTGCTCACCCGGCCGAGCGCATCCGGCTATCTTCGCGCCACCGGGTACGGATGCCCGGACTCGGCCGACTGCGACAAGACGTACTTCGGCTTCTTCAATCAGATCTACCACGCGGCCTGGCAGTTCCGGCAGTACTCCGAGCACCCGGACCGTGCCTTCATGGTGGGCCGGGCGGACGTGCAGTTCAACCCGGATGCCTCCTGCGGCGCCTCGAGCGTGCGCATCCGGAACCAGGCGACCGCGAATCTGTACAACTACACGCCCTACCAGCCCAACGGCGCCGCGCGGAAGCATCCGTCGACGGACGGTGACGGATGCTCGACCCACGGCAACCTGAACTTCTGGCTGTTCTACAACAGGTGGTTCGGGTCGTCCGCCGCCGACGGGTACCCGGCGTTCTTCGACCCGTGCCTCAACCTCACCGGCGGCCGGCCCTGCCCGGCGCCGAAGCTCCTCCCCTGGCTCTAGGCAATTTGCCCTCTCGCTCGGGCGCGATCGCGCGTAGTGTCATGCGCGGGAGGACACATGATCGAGAAGACGATAGTTGCCTGGGACGACACCGCTCCGGCGCGCGCCGCCCTCGACTGGGCGGCCGAGTGGTGTGTAGGCGGAGACCTCGCCATCGTTCGCATCCTCAACGACTCCATCGGGGTCACTGACTCCTTCGTCGCGGACTCCGTGGCCGAAACCGAGCGGAACGCACTCGCCGCTGTCGTCGCAGAGGTGCAGGCGGCCCTGCCGGCCGTCCGCGTTGACTCGGAGTTCCTGCGCGGCGACCCGATCGGCGAGCTCCGGCGGCGCTCCGGCGCGGAGAACCTTGTCGTCGTGGGGACGCATCGCCGCGAGGGCGCCACGAGGCGTTTCGAATGGTCGGTCGGCGCGCGGCTCGCCGCAACCGCGCACGGTCCGGTGGCGATCGTGCCGGAGGACGACGGCGCATCCCGGAGCGGAGTCGTCGTCGGCGTCGACGGATCCGACGCCTCCGACGCCGCTGTGGCGTTCGCCGCGGAGCAGGCGCACCGCACGGGCCAGTCGCTGCGCGTCATCCACGCCTGGCACGAGCCTCTCCTCTGGCAGACCCCGGTCACGGCCGACCTTCTGCCGGGTCCCGATCTCCCTCCGAGTGAGGAATTCCTCGGTTCCCTGGAACAGGTGCACCGCCAGATCCTGGACGAATCGGTGACGAAAGCCACGGATGCCTGGCCAGAGCTGCAGGTTCAGGGCTCGCTGGTGCACGGCCCGCCTCAGCCGGCCCTGCTCGGGGCCTCACGGCGGGCGGCGCTCCTCGTCGTCGGCAACCACGGTCTGCGCGGCATCGAACGGTTGCTGCTGGGGTCGGTCAGCCACTCGATCGTGCTGAACATCGTGTCGCCGACGGTCGTGGTCAGGGCAGAGCAGGCGGCGGCGAAGTAGGGCGCGCTAGTCGTTCCCGCGCGCCCGCTTCAACGCCGCAATGTCGAGCTTGCCCATCTGCAGCATCGCCTGCAGGGCGCGGCCCGCCTTCTCGGGGTCTGGGTCACCCAGCAGCTCGCCCAGCACGCGCGGCACAATCTGCCATGACACTCCGAACTTGTCCTTCAGCCAGCCGCATCGCCCGGGTTCGCCGTGCTCGGTGAGCTTGCCCCAGAGCGCGTCGATCTCCTGCTGCGTGTCGCAGCTGACGAAGAAGGACATGGCCTCGGTGAACGCGAATCCGGGGCCGCCGTTGAAGAGCATGATCCTTTGGTCCTCGAGCTCGATGGTGGCCGACATCAGGGTTCCAGCGGGCACCGGCGCGCCCTCCCCGTAGCGGGACTCGTCCACGACCCGGGACTCGTGAAAGACCAGGGTGTAGAAATCCATCGCCTCTTCGGCGTTGTTGTCGAACCACAGGAACGGGGTGATTGTCTGCATCAGCGTGTCCTCCGCTTTCGCTCGTTGCTTCGATGTGCCTACAAACTAGTACGGCGGGCTAGTACAGCGGCAGGGATGGATCGATTTCCTTGACCCACGCCAGGACCCCGCCCGGCACGTGTTTCACCTGGCTGTAGCCCTGCCGTCGCAGGTCGGCGAGCACCTCGGCCGATCGCGCCCCCGCCTTGCAGTACAGCACGATGTCCCGGTCGAGAGGCAGGTTCGAGAGCGCCTCTCCTGCCACGAAGCGGCCCTGCGGAATCAGCCGCGACCCCGGGATGCGCACGATCTCGTGCTCCCCCGGCTCCCTCACGTCGATGAGGTCGAAGTCGCGCTCACCGCGCGCCCTGGCGTCGAGCAGGGCGGCCAGTTCGCGAACGGTGAGGCCGTGCTCGGCGTCGGCGTCCGGCCCAGGGGACGTTCCGCAGAAGAGCTCGTAGTCGACCAGCTCCGTGATGGGCGTGCCGGCCGGGTCGCTGGCTATCTGGACCTCCCGCCAGGATGCGGTGAGTGCGTTGAAGAGCAGAACCCGGCCGAGCAGGGTCCGCCCGACGCCGGTGATCAGTTTCACCGCTTCCGACACCATCATCGCGCCGACCGCGCCGCAGAGCATGCCGAATACGCCGCCTTCACCGCAGCTCGGAACCGACCCGGCGGGCGGGGCATCCGGGTACAGGTCCCGGTACGTGGGCCCGTGCTTCTCCCAGAAGACGCTGACCTGCCCGTCGAAGCGGTAGATCGACCCCCAGACGTACGGTTTTCCGAGCAGGGCAGCGGCGTCATTGACCAGGTAGCGGGTGGCGAAATTGTCCGACCCGTCCACGATCAGGTCGTAGTCGGCGAACAGCGCCAGTGCGTTCGCCGAGTCGAGCCGGGCGTGGTGGAGTCGCACGTCGACCAGCGGGTTCAGCTCGGCCACGGCGGAGCGCGCCGACTCCAGTTTCGACCGGCCGACATCCGTCACGCCGTGGATCACCTGGCGCTGCAGGTTGCTGAGGTCGACGATGTCGTCGTCGATGATGCCGAGCGTGCCGACGCCGGCGGCGGCCAGGTAGAGCAGCACGGGCGAGCCCAGGCCCCCCGCACCGACGACGAGCACGCGCGCGTTCTTCAGCCGGCGCTGACCGATGGCGCCGATCTCGGGAATGATGATGTGCCGGGAGTAGCGTTCCACCTCCGCCGCGGTGAGGTCGGCGGCCGGTTCGACTACGGGCGGCAACTCGGTCACGGATGCGGCGGCGGCTGCATTCACAGGTCCGGGCGTCCTTCCATGGCGGAGGAGGCCAGGGCGTGCTCGCGTTTCGGGATGCGCCCGGCCTGCGAGGCCAGCCGGCCGGCGATGACGGCGTGCCGGAAGGCGTCGGCCATCCTGACGGGGTCCTGCGCGCGGGTCACGGCGGTGGCAAGCAGCACGGCGTCGCAGCCGAGCTCCATGGCGAGCGCCGCGTCGGAGGCCGTGCCGATTCCGGCGTCGAGCACCACCGGAACGCCGGCGCGGGCGACGATGAGCTCGATGTTGTGCGGATTGAGGATGCCGAGGCCGGTGCCGATCGGCGCGCCCAGCGGCATCACGGCGACGGCGCCGAGGTGCTCGAGCCGCAACGCCAGCACCGGGTCGTCGTTGGTGTACGCGAACACCTTGAAGCCGCGCGCGACCAGCTGTTCGGTGGCATCCACCAGCTCGACGGCGTCGGGCAGGAGCGTCTGCTCGTCGGCGATGACCTCGAGTTTCACCCAGTCGGTCTCCAGGGCCTCCCTGGCCAGTTCGGCCGTCATCACGGCTTCCCTGGCGGTGAAGCAGCCGGCGGTGTTCGGCAGGACGCGGATTCCGTTGTCGACCAGCAGATCGAAGAGCGATCCGGCGGCGCCCGGGCTGTGGCGGCGCATGGCCACGGTGGTCAGTTCGGTCCCGGACGCGAGGAGGGCAGCGCCCAGCCCGTCCAGGCTCGGCGCCCCGCCGGTGCCCATGATCAGGCGGGAGCCCAGGGAGATCCCGTCGATCACCAGCGAATCGCTGCTCACGTGTGTCGTGAGAGTCATGTCTAACCTCCCTGTACTGCGGTCACGATTTCGATGTCGTCGCCCGGCGTGAGGGCCGTTGCGGCCCACTGGCTTCTCGGCACGATGCCGGCGTTTCGGGCGACGGCGACGCCGAGGCGCTTCCCGTCCCTCGCCTGGCCGTCGTCGGCAATCCGGCGGCCGGTGATCTCCCCGACCAGGTCGGTGACGGTCTCGCCGAGCATCAGCGCCCGCGCCGAGCCGTTGACGGTGATCGCGGCAGGTTGGGGTTCAGTCACGGGCGGACTCCTTCGGGGTGTGCGAATGGTGAGAAACGGTCGGGCCGGAAGCGAGCCCATCGCTCGTCGGCCGTCCCGTCGAGCAGGTGCAGGCAGTGCTGGGCCGCGATGGGGGTGAGGAGCACGCCGTGGCGGAAGAATCCGGTGGCGATGATCAGGCCCGGAATGTCGCCGGCTGCCTGCCCGGGGCCGCTGACGACCCGTCCGAGCAGCGGCGCATTGTCCGGTGTCCCTGGGCGGGCTCGGGCAGTCACTTCGATGAGTTCGAGCTCGGCGACCGCCGGTACGAGCACCTGGGCGTCCCGCAGCAGCTGGTATACGCCGCCGGCCGACACCGCGGCGGATCCGTCCTCGCGCTGGGTGGCGCCGAGAACCACCGTTCCGTCGTCGCGCGGAACGAGGTAGACGGGAATTCCGCGGACGAGGCCGCGGATGGTGGCGGTGAGGAGCGGCCGGAGATGCTCTGGGACGCGCAGCCGAAGGATGTCTCCGTACACCGGGCGCAGCGGCAGTGCCAGCCAGTCGGGCAGGCCGCCCAGCTGAGAGGCGGCCAGGCCGTTGGCGACGATGACCTCGCCCGCCGCCACGGTGGAGCCGTCCGCCAGGATGACGCCGGTGACACGGGAGGCGGCATCCGCCTGATGCTCGTGCAGCAGCCCGGCGGCGTTCTGCCGGATCGAGTGCTCGTGGGTCCACTCCTGCCGGGCGGCGGCCCGGTCGATCGCGGATCGGAGCTCGGCGGCCAGCCGCCGGGGGTCAACCTGGTGGTCCTGGTCGATGTTGAATGCGCTGGACAGCTGCGGGCTGAGCAGCGGTTCCAGGGCGCGGGCCTCGCGGATGGTCAGCGGCTGCACCGCCAGGCCGTGACCCCGCTGCACCTCGCGCAGGTCGGCCAGCGACCGCCGGTCGGCCGCATCCGCGCCGACGGTGATCGTCCGGGTGGTCTGGTACCCGGCCTTGGCAGCGCCCACCCCCAGCGACTCCACGAATGCGGGGTACAGTGCGGCGGAGGCCAGCGTCAGCTCGAGCAGGTCCTCTTCCTGGTAGTGCAGCTCGCTGACCGGAGCGAGCATGCCCGCGGCGGCATACGTCGCCCCGGTGGCGGGTTCCGGGTCGACGACGGCGACCGTGCGGCCCGACTGCGCCGCCGTCCACGCGATCCCCAGCCCGACGATTCCGGCGCCGATGACGACAACGTCTACGCCGCGGTCAGCCACGAGGACGTTCCATTTCGGCCTGTGTCCGGAGTGGTGCGGGCTGCCCCGAATCGCCTTTATTGTTGGTCAGATGGACCACGATCACGCCCGGCTGTACTTGTGCACCGACGCCCGGACGGAGCGCGGCGATTTCGCCGAGTTCCTGGATGCCGCCTTCGCCGGGGGTGTGGACATCATCCAGCTCAGGGACAAGACCATCGAGGCCGCCGAGGAACTGGAACTCCTGGGCGTCCTTCGGGAGGCCGCGGAGCGCCACGGGCGGCTTTGGGCCGTCAACGACCGGGCCGACATCGCCGCCCTGGCCGAGGCTCCGGTCTTCCACATCGGCCAGAAGGACCTGCCGCTGGCCTCCGCCCGCCGGCTGCTCGGCGACACGGTCGCGATCGGCCTCTCCAGCCACACGCCAGAGCAGATCGATGCCGCCCTGGCCGCCGAGACGCTGGACTACTTCTGTGTCGGTCCGCTCTGGGCGACCCCGACCAAACCGGGACGGGCCGCGGTGGGACTGGAGCTGGCCCGGTACGCGACCGAGCGGATCAGCAGGGCGGGTAGCATCCTGCCCTGGTATGCCATTGGCGGCATTGACCTGACCAACATCGAGCAGGTCGCGGCGGCCGGCGCGAACCGCGTCGTCGTGGTGCGCGCCATCACCGAGGCGGACGACCCGACGGATGCCGCCCAGCGGCTCCTGGCTCACCTGCCCCCGCTGGGCTAACCGGCCCCGCTGGGCCGGGAGCAGGTCACCGCGCATGGAGCCGGGGCGCGTCGAAGAAATCGAGTTCGCACTGCGAGGACTGGGCAAACGCCGTTCTCATGGCCGCTCGCTCGTGGGCCGATGCTGAGCCGGCCGCCGCGTCGGTGAAGGCGACGGCCTGCCGGGTCGCCGCGGCGAAACCCTCGTCCGCGTAGGTCTCGAGCCACGCCGCATACGGGTGCACGCTGCCGTCCCCGCGCGCAAGGAACCGGGCATGGAGCCGGTCGCCCACCTCCGCATACAGCCAGTAGCACGGCAGGATGGCGGCCACCAGGACCGCGTAGCTGCCCTGCACACTGGCGGCCAGCAGGTGGTCCAGGTAACCCTTGGTGACGGGTCCGAGTTCCCGCGGCGCGGTGTGCTCGCCCAGCCAGGAGCGGTGCAGGTCTGATTCGACTTCCAGGCACACCTGGGCGGAGTTGGCCCAGAACAGCTGGGCTGCCTCGGTCGGGGCCAGGGCGCTGGCCCGGGCCAGCACGCGCGAATAGGTGTTCAGGTAGAGGGCATCCTGGGCCAGGTAGTAGGAAAACTCCGCTTCGTCGAGGGTTCCGTCGCCGAGCGCCTGGATGAACGGCAGGTCGAAGATCGCCGTGCGGGTGTGTTCGATGTCCTGCCAGAGGGTCCGGCTGAATTCCTGGCCGACCGGGGCCGTCCCGGCGAAGAGCCGGTGGAAGTGGTGGATCGGTCCGTTGCCCGCTCCGACCTCGAGGGCGTCTGCGTGCAGCAGCGCGTCGTGCAGCCACGCCTTGACCTGCGCCAGGGAGTCGGCCCAGTCGCCGGTCCGCGCCTGCACCGTAGCGATGGCGGAGGACAGCGAGCAGCCCGTGCCGTGCGTGTTGCTCGTCTCCACCCGGGGCGAGGCGAACTCCACCACGGTGTCCGCCAGCAGACCATGGGTGTTGACCAGCGCGTCGGGGCAACTGGCGTCGGTGAGGTGTCCGCCCTTGACCAGCACCGTGACCCCGGTCGCAGTCGACAGGCGCTTGCCCTGCTCCACCGCCTCCGACCAGTTCTGCGCCGGCGACTCCCCGAGCAGTGCGGCCAGCTCCGGCACGTTGGGGGTGACCAGGTCGACCAGCGGCACCAGCTCCCGGAGCGCCTGCTCCGCGGAGGGCTCCAGGAGCCGGTCGCCGCTGGTGGCCACCATGACCGGGTCGAGCACGACCAGCGGCGGGCGGGTGGCCTCCAGCCAGGACCGCACCTCCCGGATGACGTCGATGTCGGCCAGCATGCCGATCTTGACCGCATCGATCGTCACGTCGTCGCTGACCGCGTCCAGTTGCTGCCGGAGGAACTCCACCGGCGGGGTATGCACGGCGCGGACCCCGCGCGTGTTCTGCGCCACGAGGGCCGTGACCACGGCCATCCCGTAGCCGCCGTTCGCGGCGATGCTTTTTAGGTCTGCCTGGATACCCGCGCCGCCGGTCGGGTCGGTCCCGGCGATGCTGAGCACCCTGGGTGTGGCTCTCAATTCGAGGCCTGAAGCGTGCGTTGCCATGTGCGACATCCCTTCGCTAGTGCTAACTAGACAGGTTCAACGGGTATTCATCTCAGCTCCCGCGTCCGGCGGAGCACCCCGTGTCAATCAGGACAGCCTATTAGGTTCGTCCGGCGGGGCGGTGCGCGTTATGGCCAGGCGGCCTGGAGCAGGATCGGTGTGACGGCCACGACGAGCCCGAGGGCGATCAGGCCGGAGTCGGCCCGCAGCCACGGGGCCGGCTCGGCCCAGGTGCGGCGCACGCCGAACGTGCCGGCCGCCGAGAAGCCGCGGGCCTCCATGGCCACGGCCATCCGCCCGGCCTGTCGCAGGGTCTGGACGAGCAGGGCGAAGGTCAGGGCCGCCGCGTTGCGGCCCCTGGCCGCCGGCGAGCGCCCGGGGTCCAGGCCCCGCACCCGACGGATGCGCCGCAGCTGGTCCCACTGCTCGCCGAGGCCCTCGAACCGCTGCAGGGCGGCGACGGCGGCGACAACGGGTCGCGCCGGCAGTCGGAGGCGCTGCGCGAGGTGGTCGCCGAGCGCGAACGGATCCGCGAGGCCCGCCAGCAGCACACCCGGGAGGACGAAGAAGGCGACTCTCAGTCCGGCCGTGGCACCGACCAGCGGGTCCTGACCGGTGCTGAGCAGCCAGCTCGAAAACCCGACAGAGACGACGGCGAGCAGCCCGGGCAGCAACCGCACGGACGGCCGGCCCCAGCCGAGGACCAGCGGGGCAAGAAGCAGTTCCAGTGCGACTCCGCCGAGGGCGGCACGGATGTCGGTGATCGCCATCGCGCCGCTGATCAGGAGCAGAGAGGACCCGAGCAGTGACAGGGGACCGCAGCGCGCGGCCAGGCCGGCGCGGCGGGGCCGGCGGCCGGGCGCGGCCTGCCGGACGCCAGCTTCGGCACCGGCTTCGACCCCGGCACCCACAGCGGTCGCGACCGGCGCTGCTGCCGCATCCGTCGACTGTGCCACCCGACCGCGGTCGAGGTGGATCCGCCGGTCGGCCAGGTCGATGAGCAGCGGGTCGTGGGTGGCGACGACGACCGCGACGCCGGCGGCCCTGGCCGACACGATCAACCCGGCCACAGCCGCCCAGGTCAGGCGGTCCTGGCCGACCGTCGGCTCGTCCAGCACCAGCACCGATGGGCCGTGGGCGATCGCCCCGGCGAGCGCAAGACGCCGGAGCTCGCCGCCGGAGAGTTCGTGCGGGTCGGCGTCCCGGAGCGCCGACAGGCCCAGCGCCTCGATGAGGCCGTCGGCACGTTGCGCCGACGCCTGTTCGCCCAGGCCGAGCGCACGGCTGGTGCTCAGCACATCGTCGCGGACCGTTCGTGCGACGACGGCGAGTTCGGCCTGCTGGGGCACCCAGCCGACGCGGCGCGCCAGGTCCGCGGATGACCACCGCGCCGGGTGCGGGCCGGCACCGGCGGCGAGTTCCCGGCCGGCGCGCACTTCACCGGAGGAGGGCAGCTCGAGTCCGGCGAGCAGTGCCGTGAGCGTCGATTTGCCCGCGCCGCTGGCGCCGATGACGGCCAGTACCTCGCCGGAGCGCACACTGGCGTCGACGTGCGACAGCGCCGGCCTGGGCGTCGGCATGGCCTGGCCGCCGGCCGATGCGAGCCCGGCGCGGGCGCTGCGGACCACGCCGACGGCATCCGCCCTGATCATGATCGAACCGGCCGGCCCGCCGCGGAGAGCAGGGGCGCACAGTGCGGGAGGCAGTTCCCGGGGAACCGGGGACGGGATGCCCGGCGCCCAGATGCCCTGCCGGGCCAGCGACGCGGCGTGCTCGAGCAGCGTCTCCGCGACGGTGCCGTCGGCGCTGATCCGGCCGTCGGCGTCCAGGATGATCACCCGGTCGACGTCATCGAGCCATGGGTGGAGTTGGTGTTCGACGAGCACCATCGTGGCACCGGACTCGCCGCCAGCGGACCAGATCGCCTCCCGCACCGTGGCCGCGGCCGACCGGTCGAGCATCGAGGTGGGTTCGTCGAGCAGCACGAGCCTGGGGCCCAGGGCCAGCACGCCGGCGAGCGCGAGGCGTTGCGCCTCCCCGCCGGACACCGCATCCACCGGATGCTCGAGGCCGTAGGGGAATTCGACGGCGCTCAGCGCCTCCCGCACCCTGTGCCAGATCCGTTCCCGGGGCAGGCCGAAGTTCTCCGGGCCGAAGGCCACATCGCGCCCTACGCGACGGGCGACCAGGGCGTCCGCCGGGTCCTGCACGAGCAGGCCGGCCGAGGTGCCGCCCTCGTGCGGGTCCTGCCCGTCGACGGTGACGGATCCGGCCAGGTCGCCGGACTCCGTCGTGGTGAGCACCCCGGCGAGCGCGCGAAGCAAGGTCGACTTCCCAGAGCCGCTCGGGCCGGCCAGCAGGATCCGCTCCCCCGGCTCGACCCGCAGGGTCACCTCGTTCACAACCGGCTGCTCACGCCCGAACGGGCGCCAGGTCAGCTCATGCACCTCCACCAGGGCACCGTCCGCGCGCGACGGCGTGTGCGACGCGGCAACGGGCGCTGGCCCGTCAGCGGGTCGCGCGCGACTCACGGACTTCCTGGCCGGCGGGGAATGCGTTGAGGGCGCCGGAGCGGGCGAGCGCACGCACGAGCGCCGAGCCGCCGAGGCCGGCGATCAGTGCGCCGGACACGACGCCGCAGGCCAGGTAGACGAGGCGCCAGGTCGGTGAGTAGTCGGCCGTGTAGGACCACCACTCGTAGCCGACGATTTCCAGGATCGCGGACGCGACACCGCCGAGCACCGCCGTCGCTGCGCCAAAGCGTCGCCAGCGCACCAGGGCGAGCACCATCTCGACGCCGAGGCCCTGCAGCAGCCCGGAGAGGAGCACGGCGACTCCCCACCCGTTGCCGAGCAGCAGCTCGACATTGGCCGCGACCAGTTCGGTGAAGAGCGCGGCGCCGGGGCGCCTGATGACCAGTCCGCCGACGACGGCAGGGATCAGCCACACGCCGAGCGAGAGCTCTCCCGCCGGGGGGAAGCCCACGGTCACGGCGCCAACCAGCGGATAGACGAAGGTGTCGAATCCCCAGAAGACGACGCCGAATGCCACGGCGAGCATGGCCGCGGTGATTAGGTCGACCCCGCGCCAGGCGGTCAGCCTTCCGGCGGCGAGGATGGTGCGGGTGGGTGCGGCGGGCGGCGCTGTCTCGCGTGCCGTCTTGTCGTGCGTGGTCATGTCATTCCTTTTCCCGTGGACTCCGATGGATGCCTCGGGGAGGTGCCCTCACGCCGCGCTCGCCCCGGAGACCCGGAGCGGGCATGACACGAGGGACCTGAGATTTCCCGACTCCCTTCGCCGGTGCTAACCGGAGCAGGTTCGAGGGTCTGCGGCGTACCGCACTCTCAGCGCCGTGAGGCGCTCCCCTGTCGTTCTCCGATGATGCTACACGGCCACCCGGGCGACCGGGCCGGCCGTGCCGTGAATTTCGGTTTGTGACCTACCGCAGAGAGCCGTGCCCCGGTGGTCGTTTCGGTTCGCCGGACCCGCTTCCATAAGGCATTTCGATCGGAAAGAAAAATTGAATCCGTGGAAAGCCCTTCAGGCGAGTTGAGTAAAACTCCTGATCGCCTGCGTTTCCCTGCCATGGCTGCGATCGTGAGCCGCGCGATGCCGCAGACAAACCCGGCGATCGGCGCCTACCCAATCGGGACACTCAGCCGCTACGGAGGTTGGCGCCGGGCGCCTCCCTAGACTCGCCGGGTGACCACGTGCGGCCGACTTCGGTTATCGCCGGACCGGTCGCAAGCTATCGAAAGGATCCACATTGAACAAGAACCAGATCTCCGCCACCTCCGGCACTTTTCGCAAGAAGCGCCTCGCCGTCGGCGTCGTTTCCGTCCTGACCGCCGGCGCACTGCTCGGTGTTGGCGTGCAGGGGGCCACAGCGGCTCCGCTGACCTCCTCCACCCGCACCTCGAACTCCTCAGCGACAGGGGACGCGATCTCCGGCTTCTCGGGCACGTTCCTGGTGGCCCTGAAGGGCGAGCTCCGCTCCGATCTCGCCGAGGGTCACGACATCGGTGAGAAGGCGCAGAACGTCGCCACCACCCTCGCCGGCCACGCTGAGCTCTTCGCGAGCCTTCCGGCCAACCTGCAGGCCGATCTGACGACCCTCAAGGACGCATCCTCCGCCGACCGCACAGCGGCCGCGCAGAAGATCGAAACCACCGCGCTGGACGGCGGATACGGCGAGCAGATCACGAAGCTCGCCACGCAGATCCAGAAGCACCCCACGCACCCGCTGGCCGCGCTCGTGCCCAGCGGGCACCACGGCCACCACGTGCAGGCTGAGGAACAGGATGCCGGCCAGTCGGTTGTGAAGCTGGCCCTCACGCTCGTCGACATCCCCCAGGTGTTCTCGCAGCTGCCGGCCAAGCTGCAGGCCGACCTGACGGACCTGAAGAACGCGCCGGCCGCCGACCAGGCCGCCGCCGCGCAGACGATTGAGACCGCCGCCGTGAACGGCGACTACGGCCAGGCCATCCAGGCCGTTGTCGAAAAGCTTCAGGCCGGCTTCGACGCCAAGGCCGGGGCGGACGCCGACACCGACGGCCAGTCCAAGGCCGACACCGGCGCCGACGTCAGCGCCGGGAACTAGCAAGACCCGCTCACCAGCGGAGCACGACTGAAGGCCGGGATCCCATCGGGGTCCCGGCCTTCACCGCGCCGAGATTGTCCGTTCCGGTCGAGATTGACCGGCACATCAGTCAATCTCGACCGGAACCGTCAATCTCGGCGGTGATGTTCCCATCCGGCCGACAGACCGGCCCGTGCAAAAATATGCGCATGACATTCGCAAATGTGGGAACGCTCGGCGTGAAGCCTGGTCACCGCGACGACGTCGTCGCAATCCTGACCAGCTCCAACCCGGAGCTCCAGGCCTCTGGCTGCCTGTTGTACGAAGTGGGGGTCAACGAGGCCTCGCCCGACACCGTGTTCGTGTGCGAGCTGTGGGAATCACCGCAAGCGCATCGGGCATCCCTGCAGATTCCGAGCGTTCGTGCCGCCATTCACGAGGCAATGCCCTTGCTCTCCGGCGACATGGGAGGCTACACGTTCTCGGTGGTCGGTTCACCGATTCGGGGCTTAAGCGGGACCCCGGATGCCTGAGCGCACCCTGATCCTGCTGCGACACGCCAAGTCGGACTGGTCGGGCCCAGAGGCAGACGTCGACCGCCCCCTGGCCGAGCGCGGTCTGCATCAGGCGCCCCGCGCGGGACGATGGTTGGCCCACAGCATCGACCGCATCGATCTCGCTGTCGTCTCACCCGCTATCCGGGCTCGCAGTACCTGGGAGCTCGCCTCGGCAGAGCTCGACGACAGACCACCGATCTGGATTGACGACCGCACGTACGACGCGTCCGCCAGCCAGTTGCTCGGCGTCGTGCGCGCCCTGCCTGACGACGTCGACACCGTCGTCCTGGTCGGCCACAACCCCGGAATCGAGGATCTGGTCTCACTTCTGACGGGTGAGTCGGTGGGGATGCCCACCTCGGCCCTCGCGGTGATTGCGTTGGATGGATCGTGGTCGACCGCCGGTCGGTCCGCAGCAACATTGCGGGCGTCGGGAAGGCCACCCGCAGCGGGACTATCGGGCTCACGGAAACCAGGCCGGACAACCTGACCGCCCATGACCCGTTGGAACGCCCAATTCCCACCCGCAGCGTTGGACGTCGAAGACAGCATCTATTCAGGGGCGGCTTGCGGTGCGATGATCCCAGCAATCAGGGATGGAGGAAGCCATGAAGAAATCAATCGCCGCCGCCGCCGCGAGTCTGCTGGTAACGAGCTTTGTCTTTCTCGCCCCCGCCGGTGTCGCGCACGCTGATGACGACTTTGCATCACGCAGCGGCCACTGCAGCCTGGGCGCCCACTACACAATGACGGTCAGGGAACGGGAACACCCCGACCGGCTCGCCACGACGTTTCACATCAACGCCACCAAGGGACATCGTGCCTGGACGATGACCATCAAACGCAACCACGCGACCGTCTTCACCAAGAGGAAGGTGTCCAACGACTACGGCAACGTGCGATTCGCCAAGACCATCAAAAGCGAGGACAAGGACTTGGTCTCGATCACCGTCAAGTCGGGCTACGGCGAGATCTGCAAGGCCTCGATCCGCCTCGACAACGACGGACACTAGCGGTCCTTCAGTGCGTCGACCTCGTCCGTTCCGGTCGAGATTGACCGGCACACCGGTCAATCTCGACCGGAAGTGCCAATCTCGGTGGTGGTGGTGGTGGTTAGAAGTCCCAGTCCGCGTCTTCGGTGTTGACGGCCTTGCCGATGACGTACGAGGAGCCCGACCCGGAGAAGAAGTCGTGGTTCTCGTCGGCGTTCGGTGAGAGCGCCGACAGGATCGCCGGGTTCACGTCGGTGACGGTCTTCGGGAACATCGGCTCGTAGCCGAGGTTCATCAGCGCCTTGTTCGCGTTGTAGTGCAGGAACTTCTTGACGTCCTCGGTCAGGCCGACCTCGTCGTAGAGGTCCTGCGTGTACTGGATCTCGTTCTCGTACAGCTCGAACATCAAGTTGAACGTGTAGTCCTTGATCTCGTCGCGGCGCTCCTGGGAGACCTTCTCGAGACCCTTCTGGAACTTGTAGCCGATGTAGTAACCGTGCACCGCTTCATCCCGAATGATCAGACGGATGAGGTCGGCCGTGTTGGTGAGCTTGGCCCGGCTCGACCAGTACATCGGCAGGTAGAAGCCCGAGTAGAACAGGAACGACTCGAGCAGGGTCGAGGCGACCTTGCGCTTGAGGGGGTCGTCGCCCTGGTAGTACTCCATCACGATGGAGGCCTTCTTCTGCAGGTTCACGTTCTCGGTCGACCAGCGGAACGCCTCGTCGATCTCCTTCGTGGAGGCCAGCGTCGAGAAGATCGACGAGTAGCTCTTCGCGTGCACCGACTCCATGAACGCGATGTTCGTGTAGACGGCCTCTTCGTGCGGTGTGATCGCATCCGGGATGAGCGAGACGGCGCCGACGGTGCCCTGGATGGTGTCGAGCAGGGTCAGTCCGGTGAAGACGCGCATCGTGAGCTGCTGCTCGACCGGCGTGAGCGTGTTCCAGGACTGCACGTCGTTCGACAGCGGGATCTTCTCGGGCAGCCAGAAGTTGTTGACGAGGCGGTTCCAGACCTCGACGTCTTTTTCGTCCTCGATCTTGTTCCAGTTGATCGCGTCAACGTGGGAGACGAGCTTGAGCTTGTCAATCATTTCGTATTCCTTAGTCCGAGAGCCGTGCACAGTAGACGTTCAGCAAACTCACAGCATGCACGAGACGCAACCATCCACGGCAGTCCCTTCTAGCGCGAGCTGACGGAGGCGGATGTAGTAGATCGTCTTGATGCCCTTGCGCCAGGCGTAGATCTGCGCCTTGTTGATGTCGCGGGTCGTGGCGGTGTCCTTGAAGAACAGCGTGAGCGACAGGCCCTGGTCGACGTGCTGGGTAGCCGCCGCGTAGGTGTCGATGATCTTCTCCGCGCCGACCTCGTAAGCGTCCTGGTAGTACGCCAGGTTGTCGTTCGTCATGAACGGCGCCGGGTAGTAGACGCGGCCGAGCTTGCCTTCCTTGCGGATCTCGATCTTCGAGGCGATCGGGTGGATCGACGAGGTCGAGTTGTTGATGTACGAGATCGACCCGGTCGGCGGCACGGCCTGCAGGTTCTGGTTGTAGATCCCGTGCTCCATGACGGATGCCTTGAGCTCGGCCCAGTCGGCCTGGGTCGGGATGGCAACGCCGGAGGTCTCGAACAGTTCGGCGGCCCGCTTGGTCGCCGGCTCCCAGACCTGGTCGGTGTACTTGTCGAAGAACGCACCGGATGCGTAGGTCGAGTCCTCGAAGCCCTCGAAGGCGCGGCCGCGCTCGATCGCGAGCGTGTTCGAGGCGCGCAGCGCGTGGAACAGCACCGTGTAGAAGTAGATGTTCGTGAAGTCGATGCCCTCTTCGCTGCCGTAGTAAATGCGCTCCCGGGCGAGGTAACCGTGCAGGTTCATCTGGCCGAGGCCGATGGCGTGCGACTTGTCGTTGCCGTCTTCGATCGAGCGCACCGAGGTGATGTGGCTCTGCTCGGACACCGAGTTGAGGCCGCGGATCGCGGTCTCGACGGTACGGCCGAAGTCCGGCGAGTCCATCGACAGCGCGATGTTCATCGACCCAAGGTTGCAGGAGATGTCCTTGCCGATGCTGTCATAGGACAGGTCCTCGTTGTACGTCGTCGGCGTGTTGACCTGGAGGATCTCCGAGCACAGGTTCGACATGTTGATGCGGCCCTTGATCGGGTTCGCAGCGTTGACGGTGTCCTCGAACATGATGTACGGGTAGCCGGACTCGAACTGGATCTCCGCGAGCGTCTGGAAGAACTCGCGGGCTTTCATCTTCGACTTCTTGATGCGCGGGTCGTCGACCATCTCGTGGTACTTCTCGCTGACCGAGATGTCAGCGAACGGCACGCCGTAAACGCGCTCGACGTCGTAGGGCGAGAACAGGTACATGTCCTCGTCCTTCTTCGCCAGCTCGAACGTGATGTCCGGCACGACAACGCCGAGGGACAGCGTCTTGATGCGCACCTTCTCGTCGGCGTTCTCACGCTTCGTGTCGAGGAAGCGCATGATGTCGGGGTGGTGGGCGTGCAGGTACACCGCGCCGGCACCCTGGCGGGCACCGAGCTGGTTTGCATAGCTGAAGGAGTCTTCGAGCAGCTTCATCACGGGGATGATGCCGCTGGACTGGTTCTCGATCTGCTTGATCGGCGCGCCGGCCTCTCGGATGTTGGAGAGCAGGAGCGCCACGCCGCCGCCGCGCTTGGACAGCTGCAGCGAGGAGTTGATGCCGCGGGAAATCGACTCCATGTTGTCTTCGATGCGCAGCAGGAAGCAGGACACGAGCTCGCCGCGCTGGGCCTTGCCCGAGTTCAGGAACGTGGGGGTGGCCGGCTGGAAACGCCCGGCGATAATCTCCTCGACGAGGGCCACCGCGAGCTTCTCGTCGCCCTGGGCGAGGCCGAGGGCGGTCATCACGACGCGGTCCTCGAAGCGCTCGAGGTAACGCTTGCCGTCGAAGGTCTTCAGCGTGTACGAGGTGTAGTACTTGAACGCGCCGAGGAAGGTCTGGAAGCGGAACTTCTTCGAGTAGGCCAGGTCGTTGAGCTTCGTGATGAACTCAAACGAGTACAGGTCGAGCACGGCCTGCTCGTAGTATTCCTTCTCGACCAGGTAGTCGAGGCGCTCGCGCAGCGAGTGGAAGAACACCGTGTTCTGGTTGACGTGCTGCAGGAAGTACTCGCGCGCCGCCTCGCGGTCCTTGTCGAACTGGATCTCTCCGTTCGGACCGTACAGGTTGAGCATGGCGTTGAGCGAGTGGTAATCCATGTCCAGGCCAGAGGGCGCAGACATCGGCGTCGTCTTCACGGCTGTTGCTTCCAAAATGATTCCAATCCTTCGTGGACGATGCGCACATCATCCGGTGTTCCAAATACTTCAAACCGATACAAGTGGGGAACCTTGCACTTGTCGGCAATGATGTCCCCCGCGAGGCAGAACGCCTCACCGAAATTAGTGTTGCCCGCGCCGATCACGCCGCGGATGAGCGACCGGTTCTTCTCGTCATTGAGGAACCGGATCACCTGCTTGGGTACCGCTCCCCCGTTGACGCCTCCGCCGTATGTCGGCAGCACGAGAACGTAGGGCTCGTCCACCCGCAGGGGCTCGTCCCGCGCGTAGAGCGGGATTCGTGCGGCGGGACGGCCGAGCTTCTCCACGAACCGGCGCGTGTTGCCGGAGGCGCTGGAGAAATACACGAGCTCCGTCATCACTCACCCCCTCGGTGGTTGGGAGCCGGGCAGTTGAACGCGCCGATGCTACGCGATACGTGCTGCCAGCTCATTGATCTTGTCCGGGCGGAAACCCGACCAGTGGTCCTCGTCCGTGATGACGACGGGGGCCTGCAGGTAACCCAGGGCCTTCACTGCCTCGAGCGCGTTCTCGTCCACCGACAGGTCGAGGATTTCGTACTCGATGCCCTTGTTGTCCAGGGCCCGGTAAGTGGCCGTGCACTGCACGCACGAAGGCTTGGTGTAGACCGTAATTGCCATTGCAGGGGGCCTCTCTCATCGTTCAAAAACGCGGATTCCGGAGTCGAGCAGATGCGCTCAACCGATGTTCTAATACTACATCTAGTGATTCGGATTAAGAACGGCCACTACATGCAGTAATTACAATTATGTACTTATCCACCGACATTCCACCGGTTCTGCACAGCCTCGCGAACCAGACATCAGCCATTTTCCGCGGAACCACCGACACTTATCCACAGCCCCTAACGGGGGCATCCATCTGCCTGTGGAATTGGCCGCGGCGTGTCGCATCCGGTGCGCCAGGAAGGCCGCGGCGCCGGCTGAAACCAGAAGGGCCCCGGCGTCCGAAGACGACCGGGGCCCGACGAGCGGATGCCGCGAGTCAGCGACCGCCGGAGCGGCGCTTGTTGTAGACGTCGAACGCGACGGCCGCGAGCAGCACCAGACCCTTGATGAGCTGCTGGTACTCGGTACCCACGCCCAGGATCGACATGCCGTTGTTCAGGATTCCGATGATCAGACCACCGATGATCGCGCCAGTCACCGTGCCGATACCGCCGGTCACGGCCGCGCCACCGATGAAGACGGCCGCGATGGCGTCGAGCTCGAAGCCGTCACCGGCCTTCGGGTTCGCCAGGTTGAGCTGGGCGGTGAAGACCAGGCCGGCAAGGGACGCAATGACACCCATGTTCACGAACAACAGGAACGTCACGCGCTTCGTCTTGACCCCGGAGAGGGCCGCTGCGTTCAGGTTGCCGCCGAGCGCGTAGATGTGGCGACCGAAGACGCTGCGCGCCATCACCGCCGAGTACACGACGGTCAGCAGGCCGAGCACGATCAGGACGATCGGCGTGCCGCGGTAGCTGGCCAGCAGGTACGTGACCAGCAAGACGAGAGCGGCCGTGAAGGCGAGCTTGACCGCGAACCAGGCGAACGGCTCGTCTTCGACGTCGTACTTCTTGCGCGCCAGGCGGGACCGGATGCCCTGGAGAACCAGGAGCACGGTCGCCAGCACACCGAGTCCAACGGTCAGCGGCTCGAGCACGCTCGTTCCGCCGCCCAGGTCAGGCAGGAAGCCGCTGCCAAGCGCGCGGAACTGGTCGGGGAACGGGGAGATCTGCTGGTTCTGCAGCGTGATCTGCGTCAGGCCACGGAACGTCAGCATGCCGGCCAGGGTGACGATGAACGCCGGTATCCCGAAGTAGGCGATCCAGAAGCCCTGCCACATGCCGACCAGTGCACCGAGCACGAGGCAGAGGAGGATGGCTATCCACCACGCAATATGCCACTGCGTGATCATCACCCCGGCCATGGCGCCGACGAAGGCGACCACGGAACCGACCGAGAGGTCGATGTGGCCGGCGATGATCACCATCACCATGCCCACGGCGAGGATGAGGATGTAGCTGTTCTGCACGATCAGGTTCGAGACGTTGATCGGCTTCAGCGTGATGCCGTTGGTCGCCGCCTGGAAGAAGACGATGATCACAATCAGCGCGATGAAGAGGCCGATTTGGCGCAACTGGCTGGCAAGGTAGTTAAGTGCGGATCTGAACGCGCTCATCGGTGGTCCTTCTCCCTTTCCTGAGTCATGTGTTGCATGAGGTACTCGGCCGTCGCCTTTTCGCGGGGCACGTCTGCGGTAATGCGGCCCTCGGAGAGGGTGTAAATACGGTCACAGATCCCGAGGAGCTCCGGCAGCTCGGAGGAGATGACGATGACGCCCTTCCCCTCGTCGGCGAGCCGGTTGATGATTCCGTAGATTTCGTACTTGGCACCGACGTCGATGCCTCGGGTCGGCTCGTCGAGGATGAGCACATCCGGGTCGGAGAACATCCACTTCGACAGCACGACCTTCTGCTGGTTGCCGCCGGAGAGCTTCCCGGTCAGCGCTTCAACGTTGGGTGCCTTGATGTTCATGCTCTTGCGATAGCCCTCGGCGACGATGGCCTCGCGGTTCTCGTCGATCCAACCGCGGCGTGAGATCTTGTGCAATGCCGCGAGGGAGATGTTGCGCTTGATGTCTTCGATCAGGTTGAGGCCGTAGTTCTTGCGGTCTTCCGTCGCGTAGGCCAGCCCGTGCCCGATCGCCGCCGACACGGTGTTGGTGTTGATCTCGACGCCGTTCTTGTAGACCCGGCCGGAGATGTTGTAACCGTAGCTGTGACCGAACACGCTCATCGCGAGCTCGGTCCGGCCGGCGCCCATGAGGCCCGCGATCCCGACGATCTCGCCAGCCTTGACGTTGATGCTCGCGTTCTTGACGACGGCGCGCTCGTGGTCCAGGGGGTGGTACACGGTCCAGTCTTCGATCCGGAGGATCTCGTCACCGATGTGCGGCGTGTGGTCCGGGTACCGGCTTTCGAGGTCGCGACCGACCATCCCCTTGATGATGCGCTCTTCCGAAATCTCATCGGTGTGCATATCGAGGGTTTCGATGGTCTTGCCGTCGCGGATGATCGTGACCTTGTCGGCGATCGCCTTGATCTCGTTCAGCTTGTGGCTGATGATGATCGAGGTGATGCCCTGGCCCTTGAGGTGTTTGATCAGATCGAGAAGGTGCGCGGAGTCCTCGTCGTTGAGGGCCGCGGTCGGCTCATCGAGGATCAGCAGTTTCACTTGCTTGGAGAGCGCCTTCGCGATCTCGACGAGCTGCTGCTTGCCGACGCCGATGTCCATGACCTTGGTGATCGGGTTGTCTTTCAGGCCGACCCTGGCGAGCAGTTTCGACGCCTCGAGGTTGGTCTTGTTCCAGTCGATCCAGCCGTTTTTCTGCTGCTCATTGCCGAGAAAGATGTTCTCGGCAATGGAGAGGTAGGGGCTGAGCGCGAGCTCCTGGTGGATGATGACGACACCGGATGCCTCGGAGTCGTTGATGCTTTTGAATTCGACGGGCCGGTTTTCCAGCACGATCTCGCCGTCATAGGTGCCGGCCGGGTACACGCCCGACAGCACCTTCATGAGGGTGGACTTTCCCGCGCCGTTCTCACCGCAGATCGCGTGGATGTTGCCGCGCTGCACCTCGAGCGAGACATCCTGGAGTGCTTTGACCCCAGGGAATGTTTTTGTGATGCTTCGCATCTCAAGAATGTTTGTAGTCACCGATTCTTCTTCTTCCATGCGGTGAGAGGGAGGCAGCGGCGACGGGAAAACCCGCCGCCGCTGCCGGGTGTTGAGCAAACCCTACTTGAGGTCTGCCTCTGTGTAGTAGCCGCTGTCAACAAGAACTTCCTTGTAGTTGTCCTTGGTGACCACCAGGGGATCGAACAGGAAGGTCGGGACGATCTTGACCTTGTTGTTGTAGCTCTTGGTGTCGTTGACCTCAGGCGTCTTGCCGTTGAGCAGGTCGTCAGCCATCTTCACGGCTTCCTTGCCCAGCAGGCGAGTGTCCTTGTAGATGGTGGAGTACTGCTGGCCCGCAATGATCGACTTGACCGATGCGGCCTCGGCGTCCTGGCCGGTGATGATCGGCAGGGCGTTCGTGGCATAGCCGGAGCTGGTCAGCGCGGAGATGATGCCGATCGAGAGACCGTCATACGGGGAGAGCACGCCGTCGACCTTGCTGCCGTCGGAGTACGTGCTGGCGATCAGGTTCTGCATGCGCTTCTGGGCGGTTGACGGGTCCCACCGGAGGGTGGCGACCTGGGTGAAGCCGGTCTGGCCGCTCTTGACCTTCAGAACGCCCTTGTCGATGAACGGCTTCAGGGTTGCCATTGCACCGTTGAAGAAGAACGTCGCGTTGTTGTCGTCGGGGCTGCCGGCGAACAACTCTACGTTGAACGGTCCCGTCTTTCCGGTGTCCTTGCCGTCCTTGTCGAGAACGCCGAGGCCGGTGAGCAGGCTCGTCGCCTGCTGAACGCCGACCTTGAAGTTGTCGAACGTCGTGTAGTAGTCGACGTTCTTGTTGCCGTTGATCAGGCGGTCGTAGGCGATGACCTTGACGCCGGACTTGCCGGCCTGGTCGAGCTGGTCGCTGAGCGCCGTGCCGTCGATCGCGGCGATGATGAGCACCTTGGCGCCCTTGGTCAGCATGTTGCTGATCTGCTGCACCTGCTGCGGGATCTTGTCGTCCGCGTACTCGAGGTCGACCTTGTAGCCGAGCTTCTCGAGGTCAGCCTTGACAGCGTCGCCGTCCTTGATCCAGCGCTCACTGGTCTTGGTGGGCATGGCCACGCCGATGAGGGCGCCCTTGTTGGCTCCCGCAGCTTCGGTCGTGGTCGTCGTGCCGCCGCGGGTTCCGGAGCAGGCAGCGAGCGAGAGGGCGAGTCCGACGGCTGCGATGCCGAAGAGAACCTTACGTGTCTTCACTGTGTTTCCTTTCGTATTTTCTTTTGATCGACATTGATGTCAAATTGTGCGAGGTGATGCAGGAGGTGGGATTACAGGCCTTGTGCCAGTCGGTAGTAAGCCTGATTCCAACGCACCTCGCGCGTGAAGTCGCGCAGGGTGGTGGCTTTATCGATCACGAGAAGCTCGGTGCGAGCAATCTCGGCGAAATCGTGGAACACCTCGATGCCGACGGCAGTCGACATGACGGTGTGGTGGGCGGCGCCCGCTGTCAGCCAGGCGGCGGCGGATGTCTGGAAGTCGGGCTCCGGGCGCCAGACGGCACGGCCGACCGGAAGGTTCGGCAGCGCTGCGGTCGGCTCGACGACCTCGACGACGTTGGCCACGAGCCGGAACCGGTCGCGCATGTCGGACATGGCGACCACCACGGCGGGGCCGGGGTCGGCGTTGAAGACCAGACGAACCGGGTCTTCCTTGCCGCCGATGCCGAGCGGGTGGATCTCCAGGCTCGGACGCGCGCTGGTCAGCGATGGGCTCACCTCGAGCATGTGCGCGCCGAGGATCAGTTCGCGTCCGGGGACGAGGTCGTAGGTGTAGTCCTCCATGAGGCTTGCCCCGCCGGGGAGGCCGGAGCCCATGACGTTGGCGACGCGCACGAGGATGGCCGTTTTCCAGTCGCCCTCCGCGCCGAAACCGTAGCCCTGTGCCATCAGGCGCTGCACGGCCAGGCCGGGCAGCTGGCGAAGCGCGCCGAGGTCCTCGAAGCTTGTTGTGAACGCGGAGAAGCCGCCCTCTTCGAGGAAGGATTTCAGGCCCAGTTCGATCGCGGCGCCGTAGCGCAGGGAGTCGTGCCGGTCGCCGCCGCTGCGAAGCTCAGGGACGACGTCGTAGAGTTCCTCGTATTCGGCGACCAGGGCGTCGATGTCGGCGTCGGCAGCAGCGTGCACCGCGTCCGCGAGCTCGTTCACCGGCCAGGTGTTGACCTGCACTCCGAAGCGCAGCTCGGCTTCGGTCTTGTCGCCCTCCGTGACGGCGACGTAGCGCATGTTGTCGCCGAACCGGGCGAGCTTCATCGTGCGGGACGCCGCCCAGCCTGCCGCGGCGCGGGTCCAGGTTCCGATGCTCTGGCTGACGACCGGGTTGGACACGTGGCCGACCACGGTCTTGCGCGCGACGCCGAGCCGGGTCTGGATGTAGCCGAATTCGCGGTCGCCGTGCGCGGCCTGGTTGAGGTTCATGAAGTCGAAGTCGATCTCGGCCCAGGGCAGCTCGACATTGGCCTGCGTGTGCAGGTGCAGGAGCGGCTTCTGCAGGGCGTCAAGCCCGGCGATCCACATTTTCGCGGGTGAGAAGGTGTGCATCCAGGCGATGAGCCCGATCACCCGGTCGGAGGCATTGGCATCCAGCGCAGCGCGGCGGATCGACTCGGAGTCCTTGAGCACGGCCTTCCAGACGATTTTCACCGGGATGTCGCTGCTCGCGCCGAGCGCGGCGGCGATGGCCTGGGACTGATCGGCGACCTGGCGCAGGGTTTCCTCGCCGTAGAGGTTCTGGCTGCCGGTGAGGAACCAGACCTCGTAGTGGTCCAGGGTGGTGGAAAGAGTCGGCATTAGTGGATGGCTCCCTGCGGTGCTTGTCCGTAGACGTTCTGGTAACGGTCGAAAAGTGAGTCGATGGCGGCCTGCGGGAGCGGGATGAGCTCGCCGCCCTGGCGGGCGATGTGCACCGTGCGCGCGACATCCTCGACCATCACGGCCGCCTTGACGGCGTCCCTGGCGTCCTTGCCGATCGTGAATGGGCCATGGTTCTGCATCAGCACCGCCCGGGAGCGGTGCCCGGTGAGCGTCTGCACGATGCCGCGGCCGATCGAGTCGTCGCCGATGATGGCGAACGGGCCGATCGGGATGTCCCCGCCGAACTCGTCGGCCATGGCCGTGATCACGCAGGGGATCGACTCGCCGCGTGCGGCCCAGGCGGTCGCGTAGGTGGAGTGCGTGTGCACGACGCCACCGACATCCGACATATTCCGGTAGACGTATGCATGCGCGGCGGTGTCGCTTGACGGGGATCGTTCGGCTCCGGGGGTGCCGGGGATGACGGCGCCATCGAAGTCGCAGAGGATCATGTTCTCGGGCGCCAGGTCGGCGTAGTCGACGCCGCTGGGCTTGATCACAAACAGGTCGGCCCCGGGCACCCGGCCGGAGACGTTGCCGCCGGTCGAGATGACCAGGCCGTAGCGGGTGAGTTCGGAGTGCAGACGGGCCACGTCCGCGCGCACGCGGGCGATGGCCACCTCGATCTGCGGGCCGTAGGTGCTCATGCTTGTGCCTTTCCGCCGGCGGCCGCGTCGCGCTTGAGCGCCTTCAGCCGGTGCATAACGTCGTTCGTGCCGCGACCGAAGTAGTCGTGCAGCAGGGAGTATTCGGCGAACAGGGCGTCATACGCCGTGGCCGCTTCGTCGTTGGGGGTGTACACGTTCTTGTTGAGCTTGCCCATCGCCTTGCCGGCCGCGCGGACATCCGGGTACGCACCGGCCGCGGCGGCGGCGTGGATGGCCGAGCCGAGCGCGGGGCCCTGGTCGCTGGCGATGGTCGAGATCGGCAAGCGCAGGATGTCGCTGTAGGTCTGCATGAGGAACGCGTTCTTGAGCAGGCCGCCCGCGACGATGAACTCGGTCACCGGCACTCCGCTCGCGTTGAAGGTCTCGACGATCGTGCGGGTGCCGAACGCGGTGGCCTCGAGCAGCGCCCGGTAGATTTCCTCCGGGCGGGTGGTCAGCGTCGTGCCGAGCACGAGGCCGGAGAGTTCGTGGTCGACGAGCACCGAACGGTTGCCGCTGTGCCAGTCGAGGGCGACCAGGCCGTGGCCGCCGATGGGCTGGTCCTTGATCAGTTCGGTGAGGTACTGGTGCACGCTCAGGCCCGCGGTCTCCGCCTCGGCGAAGTACCGGGCGGGGACCTGGTTGCCCACGTACCAGGCGAAGATGTCGCCAACTCCGGACTGGCCGGCCTCGTAGCCGTACAGGCCGGAGACGATACCGCCGTCGACGACGCCGCACATGCCCGGAACCTCGGCGAGGTGGTCCGAATTCATGACGTGGCAGGTTGATGTGCCCATGATCGCGACCATCTGGCCGGGCTCGACCGCCTGCGCGGCGGGGCCGGTGACATGCGCGTCGACGTTGCCGACTGCGACGGCGATGCCTTCCGGCAGTCCGGTCCAGGCCGCGGCCTGCGCAGAGAGAGTGCCGGCGGCATCCCCCAGCTGGCCGATCGGGTGCATGACCTTCTCGTTCGCGAACTCGGCGAACTCGGGGTTGAGCGCGGCGAGGAAGTCTTCGCTCGGGTACTCGCCGTCCTGCAGGATGCCCTTGTACCCGGCGGTGCACGCGTTGCGCACGTACTGCCCGGTCAACTGCCAGACGATCCAGTCGGCCGCCTCGACCCAGTGGTCCATCCGGTTGTACAGCTCGGGGTCTTCCTCGAGCAGCTGGAGGCCCTTGGCGAACTCCCACTCGCTGGAAATCAGGCCGCCGTAGCGCGGCAGCCAGCTCTCGCCGCGTGCTGTCGCGAGTTCGTTGATCCGGTCGGCCTGGCGCTGCGCCGAGTGGTGCTTCCAAAGCTTGACGTAGGCGTGCGGGCGACCGAAGTACTCCGGCAGCTCGCAGAGCGGGGTGCCGTCGGCGAGCACGGGCACCATGGTGCAGGCGGTGAAGTCGGTGCCGACGCCGATGACGCGGGCCGGATCGATGCCGGCGTTGGCGACCGCGGCCGGCACCGCGCTCTTCAGTACATCCACGTAGTCCTGCGGCACCTGCAGCGCCCACTCCGGCGGGAGGGCCGCACCGGTCGCGGCGAGGGTGGTGTCCATGACCGCGTGCGGGTAGTCGAGCACGGCGGAGCCGAGTTCGACGCCGTCCGAGACCCGCACGACGACCGCGCGACCGGACAGGGTTCCGTAATCGATTCCGATGACGTACGACTCGCTGGTGGCTGACGAAACTGCGTCTGGCTGCGCGGCGGTCGTGCTCACGAATCGACTCCCTTGTCTGAGATGGTGCTGATGCTGCAATGTGCCGTCCGAATGTGATCGGTCACATCGATCTGCTCATGTTAGCCGAAAACGTGATTTGCGTGTCAAGTTCGCAAGGTCTCGTTTCGGTAACGCCCCCTCCGCCCCTGCCGCGGGGTGGCTCGAGGCTAGAAAGAGGGCGGCGCGGTCGAGCCGCGCACGATGAGCTCGGGCATGATCGTGCCTGGGTATCCCGCCGAGTCGCCGCCGAGGTTGCTCAGCAGCAGCGCGATGCAGCGGCGGCCGAGTTCCGCGAAGTCTTGTCGCACGGTGGTCAGCGGTGGCCAGAAGTGTGCCGCCTCCGGAATGTCGTCGAAGCCCACGATGCTCACGTCCCGCGGCACGTCCAGGCCCGCCTCCCGAACGGCATGGATGAGGCCCAGTGCCATCTGGTCGTTCGAGGAGAAAACCGCTGTGAAGTCGCGCACCCGCAGCAACTCGCGTCCGGCGTGGTAGCCGAAGTCTGCCGTCCAGTCGCCGAGGATCGGAGCGGTGGTCGGCACATCCATCGCCCCCATCTCGTCGAGGAAGCCGCGCATGCGCGCCTCCGCTTCGATCCAGTCTTGCGGTCCGGCGAGGTGGTAGATGCTGCGGTGGCCGAGGTCGATCAGGTGGCGGGTGGCGAGGCGGGCGCCGGCAATCTGGTCGACCGACAGGGCGTGGTCGTTGAGGCGCCCCGTGGATTGGAGCGTCACGTACGGTACGTCGATCGAGAGCTCCTCGAGCGCATCGAAGACCCTCACCTGCGGCGCGATGACGACGATTCCCTCGACCGACTGGCGCATCAGGTGGTCCAGCGCCGCCTCGATCGACTCCCGGTCGCTCGACGCCAGATTGGCGGTGTTGACGTAGTACCCGGCATCCCGGGCGGCGTTCTGGATCGCGGCGATGCTGCTGGCCGGCCCGTATTGCGCACTCGACGCCGACAAAACACCGATGGTGCGGGAGCGCCCCTTCGACAGCGCCCGTGCGGCGCGGTTGGGGCGGTACTGCAGTTCTTCCATCACCTGCAGGACGCGCGCCCTGGTAGTGTCACGGATGCTCGGGTGGTCGTTGAGCACCCGGGAAACGGTCTGGTGCGAGACGCCCGCGAGGCGCGCGACATCCCGAATGCTGGGGGCGCGACCCTTGGGCAATTCGACTGTCACGGGAGAACCTTGCTCGCATGTGCACGGTCACAACTGTGAGCGCAGGTCAATTATGCACGCCCCAACGTCCGAATGTGACTGTCACATACCTTCCACCGCGCGGATTTTGTCTACGCCGCGACCTTCACGACGGCGCGCACATTGCCAACGAGGCCCACGATGACCGCAGCACCCGCCAGCAATCCGGGCACGAGCAGGTGCGGTCCGGCCAGCGCCAGCAGCCCCAGGGTTAGCCCGACCGACACCACGGCCATCCACCAGCCGGGCGACCACCGGTCGAGCAGGCGAACCGCCGCGATCATGCCGAGCGCGTAGATCGACACCATCGAACTCGTGTGGATCAGGATGAACGGCGCCAGGTTGAGGTCCTGGCTCACCATGAGCGCGAAGTAGATCCCGGTGAGCACGGCGACTACCGCGAGGCTCCGCCGGGGCACCCCGCCGGATTCCACCCCGGGCGCCATCCAGAGCGGCAGGTCGCCGTCGCGTCCGAGTGATGCGCCGAGCTTCGCGAACGCGCCGAGGTACACGTCGAGCACGCCCAGGGCGACGATCGCGGCGATCACCGCGACGAACATCGGGCCGACCCCGAGGGTCGACGTCGCAACCAGGTCGAGCAGCGGCACCGAACCGCTCCCGGCCGCCTCGCCGAGCACGGCGACGGTCACGTACTGCAGGGCGAAATACGCGGCACCGACGACCACGAGCGCGATCGCCGTGGCGAGCGGGATGACGCGGCGCGGGTTCTTGAACTCGCCCGCGACGTGGGTGCCGACCTCCCAGCCGGCGAACGCCCAGACGAACAGGCTGATCGCCGTTCCGACGCCGCCCCAGCCGTGCGGCATGAATGGCTCGAACCGCGCCGGGGAGGCAGCGGGGAGCGCGACCGCCACGACGCCGATCACGACGAAGAGCAGCGCGCCGGTGAGCACCAACTGTACGGCGCCGGACACGCGCAGGCCGAAGTAGTTCGAGACGAACGGCGGGACGAAAATCGCGAGGGCAACCCAGACCACGGCCGACTGGCTCGCGCCGACAATGGCGACGACGTACTGGGCGCCGAGCATCGCGACCACGGGCGCACCGACGGCCACGCCGAAGAAGAACCAGTACCCGGCCATCCGCGCCCAGGTCCGGCCAAGGGCGCGGCGCACGTAGCTGGCTACGCCGCCGGGATCCGGGTAGCGGCTGGCGAGCGCCGCGAACGTTCCCGCGAGGGGAATGGAGAGGAGGAACACCGCGAGCACGGAGAGGATCGACGCCGGCCCGGCCGCGGTAGCGGCCAGGCCCGGCAGCACGAGGATGCCGGTGCCGAGCACCGCCGCGATGTACAGGGCCGTGCCCTGGACCAGGCCGAGGCTGCCCACGTGCGCGGGGGCCGCGTCCGTCGTTGTGCCGCTCCCCGGCGCCGGCGGCAGGGTCTTCGAGATCGTCATGTCATCATCCTGCCGGGTTACGGTCTGAACCGAAATGGCAGAAAAGACATACTCCGTCGAAAAACTGCCACGTTACTTTTTTGGCAGGGCGCGGTCCAGGTCGTCGATGAGGTCGCCGATGTCTTCGATGCCCACCGAGAGGCGCACGATGTTGTCCGGCACCTCGAGGGCGGTCCCGCGCACCGAGGCGTGGGTCATCTCCGCCGGGTAGTTCACCAGTGACTCGACGCCACCGAGCGACTCGGCCAGCTGGAACAGGTGCATCGACTCGGCGAATTTGCGCGCGGCCTTCGCGCCGCCCTTGAACGCGATCGTCAGCATCCCGCCGAAACCGCTCATCTGCTGCTTGGCCAGCTCGTGGCCCGGGTGGCCGGGCAGGCCCGGGTAGTAGACGGCCTCGATGGCGGGATGTCCCTGCAGGTGCTCGGCGATCGCCTGCGCGTTGCTGCAGTGGCGGTCCATGCGCACCGACAGGGTCTTAATCCCGCGGATGGTGAGCCAGGCGTCAAGCGGCGCGGAGACCGGGCCGGCCGCGAACTGGAGGAACCTGGCCTTGTGGGCGAGGTCGTCGTCGTTGATGATGAGGGCGCCGCCGAGCACGTCGGAGTGGCCGCCCAGGTACTTGGTTGTGGAGTGCACGACGACGTCGGCGCCGTGGGCGAGCGGATGCTGCAGCGCGGGTGAGGCGAACGTGTTGTCGACGACGACGATCACGCCGGCGCGGTGCCCGATGTCTGCCAGCTCGCCGATGTCGCTGATCTTCATCAGCGGGTTGCTGGGCGTTTCCACCCAGAGGATCTTCGTCTTCCCCGGGATGATGGCCTGCTCGACGGCGCGCAGGTCCGACATATCGACGGTCGTGTTGCTCACGCCCCACGGGCCGTGCACGCGCTCGATCAGCCGGTGGGTTCCGCCGTAGACGTCGTCGCCGAGCACGATGTGGTCGCCGGGCGAGAGCAGCGCGCGGAGGAGCGTGTCTTCCGCGGCGAGGCCGCTGGCGAAGGAGAGCCCGTGCTTGCCGCCCTCGAGGGCGGCGAGGAGGGTTTCCAGTGCGGTGCGCGTCGGGTTGCCGCCGCGGCTGTACTCGTACCCGCCGCGCAGCACGCCGATGCTCTCCTGCACGAACGTCGAGGTCTGGTAGATCGGCGGGATAACCGCGCCCGTCGTCGGGTCGAACTCCTGCCCGGCGTGAATCGCGACGGTGTCGAACTTCTGCTTCCTGGCCATGGACATCCCTAATCTCGTTGTGAAGCCGTTATGCGCTCAGGTAGGTGAGCAGGTCGTGGCGGGTGATCACGCCGAGCGGTTTTCCGCCGTCGGTGACGAGCAGCGCGTCGCTGGTTTTGAATGCGGCCCGCGCGGCGGCGACCGGTTCGTTCACGCCGATGAGCGGCAGTGGTTCGCCGACGAACTGGCTCACGTTGTCGGTGAGCTTCGCCTCGCCGGAGAAGACCAGCTCCATCAGGTGGCGCTCGTCGAGCGCGCCGACAACCTCGCCCATGACGACCGGCGGCTTGGCGGAGAGCACGAGCAACTGGGAGACGCTGGCGGAGGTCATCGTTCCGATGGCGTCGTGGACTGTGTCGCTCGGGTGCACGTAGACGAATGCCGGCATCGTGCCGGTCTTCGATTCGAGCAGGTCGCCGACGGTGTGGCCGGCGGGCGCGTTGGTGAAGCCGTAGCTGCGCATCCAGCTGTCGTTGAAGATCTTGCCGAGGTAGCCGCGGCCGCCATCGGGCAGCAGCACGACAACGGTGTCGTCAGCGGTGAGGGATTCGGCCGCGCGCAGGGCGGCGACAACCGCCATGCCGCTCGAGCCGCCAACGAGGATTCCCTCCTCGAGGGCCAGCCGGCGGGTCATCGCGAAGGAGTCGGCGTCGGAGACGGCGATGACTTCGTGCACGACGGCCGGGTCATAGGCGCCGGGCCAGAAGTCTTCGCCGACGCCCTCGACGAGGTATGGGCGGCCGGTGCCGCCGGAGTAGACGGAACCCTCCGGGTCGGCCCCGATGATGCGCACCGTGTCACCCGACACCTCGCGCAGGTAGCGCCCGGTGCCCGTGATGGTGCCGCCGGTGCCGACGCCGGCCACGAAGTGGGTGACGGTCCCGTCGGTGTCGCGCCAGATCTCCGGGCCGGTGGTCTCGTAGTGGCTGAGCGGGCCGTTCGGGTTGGCGTACTGGTTGGGCTTGAACGCCCCGGGAATCTCACGCGCGAGCCGGTCGGAGACGCTGTAGTAGGAGTCGGGGTGGTCGGGGGCGACGGATGTCGGGGTCACGACGATCTCTGCGCCGTACGCCGTGAGCACGCTGCGCTTGTCTTCGCCGACCTTGTCCGGCAGCACGAAGACGCACTTGTAGCCGCGCTGTTGGGCGACGAGCGCGAGGCCGACGCCCGTGTTGCCGGAGGTCGGCTCGACGATGGTTCCGCCTGGCTTGAGGAGCCCGTCCCGCTCGGCGGCATCGATGATCCGCGTCGCGATGCGGTCCTTCGACGACCCCCCGGGGTTGAGGTATTCGAGCTTGACGAGCACCGTGGCGGCCACGCCGCCCGTCACCTTGTGGAGCCGCACCAACGGGGTGTCGCCGATGAGGTCAAGGACGGTGTTTGCGATTTTCATGGAGCATCCTTCGTCGTGGGTGTCACGCCGGCGTCGGCCACGCCTGGGTGGCTCTGGTCGCGCGCGTCAGACGGAACAGCGACCGGTCGGTGTGGGGTTCTACAGGGTCGGCGGGCTACAGCAGGGAGCACAGACACGACGTCACAATGAACACAGGACCAGTCTACGGGCCGCCCGCGGGGAGCCACCAGCCTGTGAAAGCACTGTGAGAGCATCCGCCGCGCGGCCCCAGGGGGACTTCATGCGTTCGGATAGTAACGGAACCATTCGAGAGAGGCCATCGTGACCCCTGTCCCGCAGTCCGGCACATCAGCACAGAACGACACCCTCAGCGTCAAGCAGCAGCGCGCGGCGCAGCGCGCGAAGAAGCTCGAGGAGTACCACCGGCAGCAAAAGCGGAGCGCTCGCAACCGTCGGATCGGTTTCATCGCGGGCGGCGCGGCCATCATCGCCGTCGTCGCGGTGGTCGTCACCTCCGTGGTCCTGGCCCCCCAGAAGCCGGACTACTCGGCGAAAGGCGCCGTCGGCTCGATCGCGGGCGTGGAGACATTCGCGAACAAGGCCCTGCACGTCACGACGAAGGTCACCTACCCACAGACCCCGCCCGCCGGCGGCGAGCACAACGCGGTGTGGCTGAACTGCGGCGTGTACTCCCAGCCGGTTCCGAACGAGAATGCGGTGCACTCGCTCGAGCACGGTGCCATCTGGGTGACCTACGACCCGTCGCTGCCGAAGGCCGACGTCGACGCCCTGCGCGCCCTGCTGCCGTCGACCTACGCGATCCTGTCGCCGTACAAGGGGCTGCCGTCGCCGATCGTGCTGAGCGGCTGGAACGTTCAGCTTCAGCTCGAGTCCGCCACCGACAAGCGGATCCCGAAGTTCTTCAAGAAGTACTGGCAGGGCGGCAGCGCCCCGGAAATTGGCTCACCGTGCACGGGAGCGCTCGATGCACCCGGCAAAGTCTCCTAGCAATCGCGTCGGCGCCGGAACGGGCCGCGTTGCGCTGATCGTCACGGCGCTCGTCACGGCCGTGGTCGTTGGCGTCGTCGCCTTTTCGGCCGGCCGGCTCAGCACCCTTGGCGATGCCAGTCCGGCCGACACCAGCGCCGAGGCCGGATTCGCGCGAGACATGCAGGTGCACCACGACCAGGGCGTCGAGCTCGCGATGATCGTGCGCGACCGCACGGATGACCCCGAGGTGCGCCTCCTTGCCTACGACATCGCGCTGACCCAGAAGCAGCAGTCCGGCCAGCTCTACGGCTGGCTCACCCAGTGGGGTCTGTCGCAGGCCGCACCCGAGCCGTCGATGACCTGGATGACGCGGCCCGGCCTCGCCGGCACCGCCACCGGGCACACTCACGACGCCGCCCTTACGCCGGGCGAGCGGATGCCGGGGCTTGCGACACCGGCCCAGATCGCTGCGTTGACCGCGGCATCCGGCGTCGACGCCGAGCGGATCTTCCTCACCCTGATGATCGCGCACCACCAGGGTGCCCTCGAGATGGCCGAGGCGGCCCTCGACCGCAGCTCGAACTCCGCCGTGCGGGGTTTTGCCAACGCCGTGATCACCAGCCAGACCTCCGAGATCGACGTCATGAAGTCCATGCTCGCCCACCGCGCCTAGCCACCTCTCCGGCTCCCCCGCTCGCCGGCTCGGAACACAGCGGTCGTGGGGCGGCAGGGACGGGCCGGCACCGTCGCCGAGATTGTCTGTTAGCGGCCATGGGAAACTGCCCATAGGCGGCCACGGAACTGCCCACTGACGGCCAGTAGAACTGCCCGCTGGTGGCCATGAGATCTGCCCACTTCTATTTCTGAACCCCCGCCCGGTTACACGGCGGGAGCCCCTTCCTGGGTTTTGATGACGGTGTCTAGTCGCATCAAGAGTTGCCCGGGAAGAGGCCCTGAATGAAGTTTGACGGAGAAATCATGGAAATACTCGCTGCCTACGACCTGACTGGGTCGTTGCGCGCCACGGCCGAGCTCACCGGCTGCTCGCACCACACCGTCGCCAGACACGTCGCGGCCCGCGACGCGGGCCGGCCGATCGCGGAACCCGCGTTCCGGGGCCGGGTCACGGACCCGTTCCTGCCCAAGATCGAGGAATGGGTCGAGAAGTCCAAGGGCAAGATCCGCGCCGACAAAGCTCACGAGAAACTCCTCGCGCTGGGCTATGACGGGTCCGAGCGCTCGACCAGACGGGCGGTCGCGCAGGTCCGCGCCGCGTTTCGCCTGGGCCAGGTTCGGGTGCACCGGCCCTGGATCACCGAGCCGGGCATGTGGTTGCAATACGACTTCGGCGACGGCCCCGTCATCGACGGGAAAAAGACGGTGTTGTTCGTCGCCTGGCTGGCCTGGGCGCGCTTCCGGATCGTGATCGCGCTACGCGACCGCACGGCGCCGAGCGTGTTCGCGGCGTTGGATCGCTCGTTTCGGATCCTGGGCGGCGCGCCGACCTACGTGTTGACCGACAACGAGAAAACGGTGACCGTCGCGCATGTTGCCGGGGTTCCGGTGCGCAACCCACAGACGGTGGAGTTCGCCCGCCACTACGGCGTGACGGTGCTGACCTGCCAACCCGCGGACCCGGCCTCGAAGGGCGGGGTGGAGTCGTCGGTGAAGCTCGCCAAGGCGGACATCGTGCCCAAAGACACCAACCTCCGGCCGGAATACAGCTCGTTCGCCGAGGTTGAAGCGGCCTGCGAAGCGTTCATGGTCGAGGTCAACAACCGGGAGCACCGCGCCACCAGGCGCAAGCCCTCCGTGATGCTCGAGGAGGAACGACCCCGGCTGCACCGGGTCCCCGACACCGCCCACACCGTCGCGCTCGGCCTGACCCGCGCGGTCCCGGAGAACACGCCGATGGTCACGTTCGAGAACGGCCAGTACTCCGTCCCGGCGCACCTGCTCGGCGCGCGTGTGTTCGTCCGCAGCCACGGCGTTGGGGTCGACGAGCAGGTCGTCATCGTCCACGTCGGCAGCGACGGCCCCGTCGAGGTCGCCCGGCACCAACGCGCCCGGCCCGGCAGCCCACGCATCGACGACGCCCACTTCCCCGACCACCGGGAGAAGGTCCCAGGCGACTACACGATCATGCCGCGCAGCACCGCGGAGACCGAGTTCCTGGCCATCGGCGCCGGCGCGCACGCCTGGCTGCTCGAAGCCGCCGCGGCCGGCACCGCGAGGATGAACATCAAGATGGCCGAGGCCGTTGCACTGGCCAAGATCAGCGGCGCCGCCCGAGTCGACGAGGCCCTCGGCCAAGCGGCCACCTACGGTCGCTTCGCGACCGGTGACCTCGCCTCCCTGCTCAGCGCCGGCGGCACCCGCCCGCCGGCACGCATCGCGAACGAGTCCAGTTCGCTGGCGCAGGGCACTGCCGGGTGGGCTGCGATCGGGCAGGCCACCGAGGACGAGATGGAGCAGAGCGCATGAGCGTCACTGCGACCGCTCCGCCCGCGCTGCCGGCGGAGCTGGAGGCGTTGATGCGGCAGCTGAAGATGCCCTATGCCCGCGCCCTGGCGCCGGAGCTCATCGCGACCGCGCGGGCGCAACGATGGGAACCCACCGAGATCATCAAGGCCTTGTTCGTGGAGGAAGTCACCGGCCGGTCCCGGTCAATGCTCGCGACCAGACGGCGGGCGGCAGGGTTCCCGACCGGGAAAACGTTCGATACTTGGGACGAGTCGGCGTCCTCGATCCCGGCGCCGACGCAGCAGGCGCTGCGGACGTTGGAATGGATCGGGCGGAAGGAGAACGTCGTCGTTTGCGGGCCGTCAGGGACCGGGAAGACGTTCTTCCTCGAGGCGCTGGGCCAGCAAGTCGTCGAGGCCGGGATGCGGGTCGCCTGGTTCCGCCTCGAAGACCTCGGCGCCCTGGTCCGGGCGCACCGAGCAGACGACTCCGTCGGCCGGGTCGTGGCCCGGATCCTCCGCTCGGATTTGATCGTGATCGATGACATCGGGCTGCTTGAAGTTGGCGCCGACGCGGCTGAGGGCCTCTATCGACTCGTCGATGCCGCCTACGAAAAGCGCTCCATCGCGATCTCCTCGAACCTGCATCCCGCGGGCTTTGACGAGCTCATGCCCAAGACCCTCGCGACGGCGACCGTTGACCGGCTCCTGCACCACGCCCACGTCTGCCAGACCTCGGGCGACTCGATCCGCCTCACCCAGGCCCTCGCCGGGAAGGGTGTCACGAAGATGAGTTAGACCGACGACGACCGCGCATGGCCAACGCCACCAACACCCCGGTGGGCAGATCTGTTGGCCATGAGTGGGCAGTTTCCGTGGCCACCAGCGGGCAATTCTGCTGGCCGCCTACGGGCAGTTCCTATTGGCCATTGACAGACGTGGGCCGCGAAACCAGAAAGATTGTTGGCGGAATTGACTCAGGCAAGAACTCGAGCACACCCTCCAGTGCTTATGCCGGCACGATCCTTGCGGCTGAGGAAATCGCGTCTATGACCCTGGTGATTAGTTTGAACGAGTAGATCGGATCCGGAGCATTCGAATCCAGCCGCAGGGACCCCAAGCGGAGTGGTCACTCTCAGGAGTGCGAATAGGGACTTACTTTCGGGACTACAGTCCTCAACCCTTCGAGAGTTCCGGAGATGCCAGAGGAACCGAAAGGTGGTCGAGATCGAGCAATTCGGTGTCACGGTAAAGTGACAGGGAGAAAACGTCCTCGCTCCAGACCTGCCCGGAGATGGTCGAGATTGCCCCCCTTACGCCAGGCTTACTCATGAACTTCGCTTTAGGAGTGCACTCCTCTGCGAGTGCCTCGCCGAGCGCATTCCACAAGTGATACGCATCCCAATTGCTCGGCTTCGTTCCATCTCTTGGAGACAACCGTTCCGCGATAGCGCTACTGTTCTTGCTCAATGTGCCATTGGGCCTCAACCACCTGGCCAGTCCCGTTTCAGGGAGGACGTGCTCGTCACCCACTTCAGGGAGGCCGCCGGAACTCACGATGATGTGAAGCGTGACACTCGCCTGTGGCGCGTTCCAATCATCCGCTTGAACACGCAACTCGACGACGTGGCTCAGCACGCGTCCCAGAGGAGATGAGGGGTTCGAATACTTGTCCTCTATCGTCTGGCGGAGGGGATCGAACCAGTATGTGATGGCATCGGGAAATGCAAAGCGGCTGAACCTTCTTCCGACAAGGAAGGAAAACCGTCGCACTCCCGCGGCATCACCATGCTTGATCGCATGGACGAATGTCTTGTCAACGAGCGCCTTCTTGGAAACTGCATGGATGTGTTCCAGGTCGACGAATAGGCGATCGCCCCCATCAGGCAGCCCGACGTACCGGGGGCGGTATCCTTCGGTCGCTTGCTTTGCTTCGGTTACGGGCAGTTGTACGACCTTGGCGACGATTACATTGGGCCTATTGGACAGCACGATGTCACAAGTCTGCGAGATTATCGCGACGCCCTCAGGACATTCTTCGAAGCTGGCTCCGGTGACCGGGATTCTGTCGAGGGAGAACATGTCTCCCTGCCGCAATCTCAAGCAGACTGACCCGACTTCCGATTCCTCGTTCATCAATTGCGTACGTCCGTTAGCCGAGCAACGCCCGCAGTGAGACCGGTATCGAGTTCACCCCAGTGTCACCCGCAGCGTTGGCGCGACGCAGGGCATCGAAATAGCTCAATGAGTTCTCACGCGGCACCAGCAGTGCTGTCCTCTTCTCGCTCGGGGAGTCACCAGGAAGAGTGCGGATCAGGGCCACGAGCTTGGCGAGTGACTCATAGTTCTGAGCGTTCAGGTTCCCGCCCGATCCCCACATATGCACTGCTCGTCGAGAAACGCCAAGAAGCCTGGCGATCTGCTCCCAGGTGAGACCACTTTCCTGGTGCAGGGCAAGTACGAGACTCGCAGGTGTTTCTTTTTCTGCCTCTCGTTCCACAACTATCGACGGAAGGTTGCGTTGCCCTGAAGAGGCGTGGGCGGGATGGCCAGTGGCAGCGTCGTACCCGGCCACTTGATCTGCCGTAGCCACACACATGCCAGTGGACGTGGCAAAAATGATCCCCAATGTGACGCCCATCGTGATTGGGCGAGGCGAGGATCCGTTGTTTGCTTTCTTCGCGAGTACGCCCGTTGAGGTTGATTCCAAGAACACGCTCAGGCTCCGAATCGTTCTATGAACTTCTTTGTTACGGTCCATCGGAAGAACCGATAGGCCATCTCCGACAATCGTCCGGCTTCCTGCGCCAGCATCCGAGGGTCGAAGTGCACTCTCCCATCACTGAACGAGTCAAGATCTAATGTCCAGCTTGGGTGCTCTGACGGCTCCAACGAGGGGTCATGGGTTCCGCCGGCAGGCAGCAGTGCCCACTTGGCAAGCAAGTGGCCGCCCTGGGTCTCGAATACGACTTGGTTAGTGCTCTGGAGAACGGTCGCCTGAGGCTGTGTCAGTCCGGTGGGAGCGCCCACCATTGAGGGGCGAACGAGGTCGGCGAGTTCTGTGAAGTCGGAAGCTTGGTCGACTCGGTTCACATAACGGAAGCCGACGCGAGTCACCTGAGGTATGTCAATGACTTCACCCACCTTCTCAAGCACGTGCTCAAATCTCGAGAGGAAGTCGTCACTTGACGTGTAGAACTTCGTCTCAAAGGTGACGAAGTTCGCCGCGAAATACACGCGCCAGTTCTCATCAGCTGAGATGAACTGGTGAACTATGCCACCTGGAACAGTCTTGACTCCCTCAGGTCCAAACGTGACTTCGACCTCTTGGTTTTGCGCCGCCAAGGGATACTGAGGCGCGAGAGCCATGCCCAAGCGTTGAACGATGGATTCAAAATCCACCTGCATTTGAACGAGATCTTGCCATCTCGCTTGCGCCAGAACTCTGATTAGGGGGGCGCGGGAAAGCGGAATACTCGCGATTGGCTCGGTACCGAAGGGCTCGACATCTATCCAGTCATCCATACTTCACACTGTACTTCACAAGGTGCAGTGCCGACAGGGAACAAAACACGTCCGTTTTCCTGTCTCCTTTCGCCGCAATATGGGTCGTCGAGTCGCATTGCGCATCGCGTTGGACTGATCCGATAAGGGTGTTCATGTCCGCTTGTCGCAGGCCGCGCCAGAACCACTCCTTGCCAACCTCGCTGCGCAAAACCGGCATCCGCCTCGGGTTGGCGTGTCCCGCTGTGGACAGAAGCAGGTGGAAACTTCGCTCGACCTCGGCCAGATCGCGATCAGCGGCCGAATACACCCGGATCAGCGCCAGCGGTTCAGGCATGTGCGTGCGCACCCCTGACGCGTACTGACGGATGCGCGCTGCGACATCACCGACCCGCCCCACTTTGATCAGCGTGTTTTCGCCCGCCGGGTCGAGACGGCTCTCCAGGTACCACCCGTATGAGAACGCGTAAATCCCAGACACGCCGGTCAGCCGCTCTAGCACCCCAGTCGTGGAGCGCTCTTCCTCCACCTCCGCCTCCGCTTCGCACGCCGGGTCCACCAATTCGCCGGCGCGCTCGACAGCGGCCAGGTTCCCCTGAAGCAGGTGCAGTGCCTCCGGGCTGAGAGTATCTCGCCCGCGGCTCAGCAGAGAGCGCAGGGCAGACCGGACCGAGCGCTGAATCGTCCGAGACGACGACACTCTCCCATCCAAGGCCGCGTCGATCTGATACCGATAGCCATACACGAAGCCCGGCGATGCCACGTTGAGACGCTCGGCGATCTCCTCAGCACCCAATCCTGCGCGAGTGAGCCGATACACATCGCCGATGCGACGTTGATCAGCGGTGAGGAACTGCTGCAGCTCCTCGCGCGGGGCCAGCACGTCTGGCCCAACGACCGCAGCCCCTTTATCCATGCTCATCCCTCCACAATCTCCGGTGGCGACGACGAATCGACGATCCACACCCACCGCGACGATGCGGCCGAGCAAATCAAGGATTTGAAGCGCAGACTACCTCGTTCCGATGCTGAGGCGTTGCGGGTCTCCACGGCCGCCCGACTGTGGATGATCCCTCACGCTTCGAGGGTTCCGTTGAGGAGCTCCTCGAACACGGTAGTAGCGGTCCTTGCAGTCCGGTTCCGCGTTGAAACGTGCTTCAGTCGACGCCGGGTAACGGAGATGACTCGCGCTCTTCCGATCGCAAGATGGAGACACGACGGACGGTCAACATCGCAGTCCTCACCGCATGAGTGCCGTCGAGGTAGACGCTCAGTTCACGGGTCATGGCCGGTCCAGGTCCGCAAACACGTCGTCGAGAGCTGTGTCCTCGTCGCCTGCCACCGCGTCCGAGAGATCAAGGGTCAAGTGCAGGGTGTTGAGGACGTTGAAGAT
>DMKW01000089.1:0-8174 GCA_003454135.1 Microbacteriaceae bacterium | reverse complement strand
AGGTGTTGAGGACGTTGAAGACGCGGGACAGCGACACGCCGGGTTTGCCAGACTCGAAGCTGAGCAGCCACTCACGGGACACACCAGCGGCATTCGCCAAGGCCTGCTGGGTCAGGCCGAGGGTTTCCCGCTTTTGGCGCGCAGCAGCGCCGAGGTCCCGAGCGTTATAGACGTTCATGCGCCTCCGTTAGCTGTGGGAAATTACCCACATTAGCCATTGTGGATGATTGTCCACATTTCTCAAAGTGGATCATTGTCCACTTCTAACAAGTTGAACGTGACGCACAGGCAATTGAATGCGCCTGTCATCCCGAAAGAATCTGGGGCGTCAGGTAGCTCAGAGCCTGACCGCATGAGTGGTACCGGACCAACGTCGGTGGCACTCAGCAGACTTGTATCGTTGGTGCAGTGCGGCACCGCACCTGAGAAGAGGCACTCGCTTTGAGCAACAACCACGCTACGTTCATCTGGTCAATCGCGGATCTGCTGCGCGGCAGCTTCAAGGCACACCAGTACGGCGACATGATCCTCCCGTTCACGGTGCTGCGCCGCCTGGACGCCGTGCTCGCGCCGACTAAGCGAAAGGTGCTCGACGCCATCGCTGAGGCGAACACGGAAGGACTTCCCGTGCGCCCGGCACTTCTGAAGAACCGGGCCGGGCACGAGTACACGTTCTACAACACGAGCCGCTTCGACCTGCAGAAGACCCTTGGCGACGCGGATAACCTGGCCGAAAACCTCCGCGAGTACGTCAACGGCTTCAGCGAGAACGTGCGCGACATCTTCGTCAAGTACAAGATCGACGACCGCATCGAAGAACTAGCCGAACACAACCTCCTCTTCCACGTCACCGAGCGTTTCGCCGAGGTCGACCTCTCCCCGGAGAAGGTGCCGAACGAGGAGATGGGTCACATCTTCGAGGAGTTGATCCGCAAGTTCGCGGAAGCATCCAACGAAACCGCCGGTGAGCACTTCACCCCGCGCGACGTGATCGAGCTCATGGTCGACCTGCTCCTCACCCCCGACTCCGAGACCCTCACTAAGCCCAACGTCGTACGCTCGATTTACGACCCGACCGCCGGCACCGGCGGAATGCTCTCAGTCGCGGAAGACCACATCCGGGAGATGAACCCGACTGCGACACTCACGCTCGCCGGGCAGGAAATCAACCCGCAGTCCTACGCGATCTGCAAGGCCGACATGACAGTCAAGGGCCAGTCCGTCGACGCCATCGTTTTTGGCGACACCCTCCTCGATGATGGCCACGCCGGCAGCACCTTCAACTATTGCCTTTCGAACCCGCCGTTCGGCGTCGACTGGAAGAGGCAGCAGAAGAAGGTCACCGAGGAACACTCGCTCCGCGGCTACGCCGGCCGCTTCGGCCCCGGCCTGCCCCGCGTTTCCGACGGCTCTATGCTCTTCCTCCTGCACCTGGTCTCGAAAATGCGCCCGAAGAGCGCCGACAGCCAAGGCGGCCGGGCCGCGATCGTCCTCAACGGAAGCCCGCTCTTCACGGGCGGAGCCGGCTCTGGCGAGTCCAACATCCGTCAGTTCCTCCTCGAACGGGACCTGCTCGAAGCGATCATCGCCCTCCCGAACGATATGTTCTACAACACCGGCATCGCCACCTACATCTGGGTGCTCTCCACCGACAAGGCTCCGGGACGCAAGTGCAAGGTCCAGCTCATCGACGGCTCGAAACTATTCCGCAAGATGCGCAAGGGTCTCGGTTCCAAGCGCAACGAACTCGGCCAGACCGACATCTCCGAGATCGTGCGCCTCTATGGGGACTTCACGGATGCCGGCAACTCGAAATCCTTCGCCAACGAAGACTTCTTCTACCGCACCATCACCGTGGAGCGTCCCCTGCGCCTGAACTGGGCTCTCAACTTCGAACGACTCAACGCCAGTGTTGAGCAGAAGCCGATCGCCAAGCTCGACCTCGACTGGCACGAATTCACCTCAGCGGTCGTCGCTAACCCGATCGACACCACGCCCGACCAGGCAGCCTTCACCAAACAACTCATACAACGGCTGACGGTTGCTGGAATCACCCTCACAACACCGCAGCTCAAGTCATTCCTGTCGGGCCTCTCCGAACGCGACGAGACCGCCCCAGTCGTCACAGACGCCAAGGGGAAGCCCGAATCGGATGCCGACCTCCGCGACACCGAGAACGTCCCCTGGAACGAAGACATCAATGAGTACTTCGCAAACGAGGTTCTCCCGTTCGCTCCGGACGCCTGGGTCGACGAGTCCAAAACAAAGGAAGGGTGCGAAATCCCCTTCACCCGGCACTTCTACCAATTCGTTCCTCCCCGCTCGCTCAAGGAGATTGACGCCGATCTCGATGCCGTGCTCGGGCGCATTCGTGCCCGTCTCGAGCAGGTGAAGGCGTGACACAGCTGAAGCCATACCCGGAGTACAAGGACAGCGGGGCCGCGTGGCTCGGAGCTGTGCCAGCTCATTGGAGGCTGGGTCGGATCGCATACGCATACTCATTGACGCTGGGCAAGATGGTGAACTCGACGAGTGGTGTTGGGGAACCTAGGCCGTATCTTCGAGCGGGGAACGTGCAGGACTACGGAGTAGACCTTGCCGAGGTGAAGGAAATGCCGGTCACAGCCGCGGAAGCCTTGTCACTCGACCTTCGAGCTGGTGACGTCGTGATCGTGGAGGGCGGGGCCGGGTTTGGACGCTCCGACTATCTCAAGGAGGATCTCATTGAATGGTCCTTCCAGAACCATGTGATTCGGGCGCGGGCGTTGGGCGATCACCGGGGACGCTACCTCGATTTCTTCATCAAGTTCCTGCGCGCAAGAGGTCACTTCGAGTCCCTCGGTTCGTATGCGACCATCCCCAACGTTTCCGCAGAGAAGCTCGGTGGCATTGAACTTCCGTTCCTTCCTGCGGAAGAGCAGAAATCCATTGCTCGCTTTCTGGATCGCGAGACGGCGGAGATCGATGCGTTCGTTGTTAATCAGGAAGAGCTCGTCACGCTACTCGCCGAACGGCGAGAAGCAACGATCAGTCACGCTGTCACCAAAGGCCTCGACCCAATGGTCCGCATGCAAAACAGTGGCGTCGAGTGGCTGGGTGAGGTGCCAGCCGCGTGGACAACAACTCGCCTCAAACATGTCGGCCGTTCACTCATTGGCCTCACATATTCACCGAACGATTTGGCAGACGCGGATGAGCCGGGATCGCATATGGTTCTGCGTTCTGGCAACATTCAGCACGGACAACTCCAGCTCGACACCGACGTTGTCAGAGTGAAAATGGCGATCCCTCCGGAACTCGTCACCCAACCGGCCGACCTCTTGGTGTGCGCGCGAAATGGCAGCCGCGCGTTGGTCGGAAAGAACGCGTTCATTGGCGAAGCCGGTGCTGGACAGACTTTCGGGGCTTTTATGAGCATCGTACGTTCAGAGCACAATCAGTACTTTCGATGGGTGCTGAACTCATCCCTCTTCGCTTCGCAAATGGGACTCTTCTCGACGTCGACCGTAAACCAACTCACCAAAGGAACCTTGGACAATTTCGAGTTCCCGTGGCCCCCCGCATCTGAACGGGCAGCAATTTCGAACCACCTCGACCGCGCGACTAGTGAGATCGACGCGGCAACCGCGGACGCCCGCGAGGCAATCGCGCTCTCGAAGGAACGGCGGGCCGCTCTGATTTCAGCGGCGGTAACGGGCAAGATCGACGTACGAGGAGTAGTCGGGGGGACTGCGTAGTGGGACTTCAACACGAGATCGAGTTCGAGACAGAGATCTGTGAGTTCCTGGGGGCGCACGGCTGGGAGTACTCGCCGAACGATGACGGTTACGACCATGAGCGTGCCCTATTTCCCGAGGACGTGTTTGCCTGGCTGGGCACTACCCAGCAGGATGAGCTCGCGAAGGTCCTGAAGCCCGAGGCTTCCGAGAGCGCACGCGTCCAAGCATCTGCACGCATTCTGGATCGAATTGCAAAGGCACAGTCGACCGACCCGATGAATGGCGGGGGCACACTTCATGTGCTGAAGAAGCCAGTCGACGTGACCCCGGCGCGCTTCTCGTTGTTCCAGGTGCGGCCGGCCACAGGGCTGAACGCAGTCGTGTCCGAGCGGTATGCGCTGAACCGGTTGCGGGTGATGCGCCAGGTGCGCTACTCAACGAAAAACCAGAACGAGCTCGACCTGGTGTTCTTCATCAATGGCGTGCCAGTGGCGACGGTGGAACTGAAGACCGACCTCACCCAATCGGCGGCGGCAGCCCTGAAGCAGTACGCACAGGACCGTCCACCGACGGGCGAGCCACTCCTGGAGTTCGGGCGTGGCGCCCTGGTGCACTTCGTCGTCTCGAACGAGGAAGTGCACATGACCACCCGCCTCAACGGGGTGAACACGCGCTTCCTGCCATTCAACCGGGGCCGAGACCACGGGGCGGGGAACCCGCCAATCGGGGGCACGAGCCCGTCCGCTTACTTCTGGCAGGAGACCCTCGAGCGCGACACCTGGCTCGACTTGGTGGGACGATTCCTGCACTACCGCTTCGAGGAGAAGCAGGATGCGATCACTGGCAAAAAGAGCTACGCGAAGTCGCTGCGGTTCCCCCGGTACCACCAGTGGCGTGCCGTCACCCGACTCGAGGCTGCCGCCCGCGAGGAGGGCCCCGGCCACAACTACCTGATCCAGCATTCTGCCGGCTCGGGCAAGACCGACTCCATCGCCTGGGCCGCGCACCGTTTAGCCTCGCTCCACCGCGACGACGGAACAAAGGTGTTCGACGGCGTCATCGTCGTCTCCGACCGCACCGTACTCGATGGACAGTTGCAGCGCGCAATCGAGCAACTGGAATCCACCGCGGGGGTGTTTCAGCCGATCACACGGGGCGGCGAGGCATCCAAGTCCAAGCGACTTGCCGAGGCGCTGCTCGCCGGCAAGCAGATCATCGGCGTCACGCTGCAGACGTTTCCACACGCCCTGGCTGCGATTGAAGAGCATGCCGGGCTACGCGGCCGCTGCTACGCGGTGATCGCCGATGAGGCGCACTCATCCCAGACCGGCGAGGCCGCCGCCTCACTCAAGCAGGTGCTCACGGCCGGAGCAGCCCTCGACGCGAACGCTGACACAGACGCGGAAGGCGAGGTTGAGGTCGATGCGGAGAACGTACTCGCTGACCTGATGGAGAGAAAGGTCGGTGTCGGCACGCTCACTTTCCTCGCATTCACCGCCACGCCGAAGGGCAAAACGGTCGAACTATTCGGGCGCCCCGACCCTGTGACGGGTGTTCCGAGTGCGTTTGATCTCTACCCGATGAAGCAGGCCATCGAGGAGCACTTCATCCTCGACGTGCTGAAGAACTACGTCACCTACGACCTCGCGTTCAAGATTGCCCACGCGCACGACGCATCCGTTGACGTGGAAGTAGACACGAACAAGGCCAACAGCGAGCTGATGCGGTGGGTGCGGTTGCACCCGCACAATATCGCCCAAAAGGTCCAGGTGATCGTCGAGCATTTCCGCGCGAACGTGCAGACTGAGCTCGGCGGGCGCGGCAAGGCCATGATCGTGACCGGATCCCGCAAGGAAGCCGTCCGATATAAGCGCGCCGTCGACGCCTATCTGCGTGAGCAGAACCTCGACGGGGAACTGGCTGCACTCGTCGCGTTCTCCGGTTCGGTGACGGATGCCGAGTCCGGGCCGGACGACTTCACCGAGACATCCATGAACCCGGGCCTGAAAGGCCGCGCCCTGGAGCAGGCATTCGATGGTGACGACTACCAGGTGATGATCGTCGCGAACAAGTTCCAGACTGGGTTCGACCAGCCGCTGCTCGTGGGCATGTACGTCGACAAGAAACTCACTGGCATCACAGCCGTGCAAACCCTTTCCCGGCTGAACCGGGTCATCCCCGGCAAGGAGAACACTTACGTTCTTGACTTCGTCAACGACCCAACCGAGATCCTCGCGGCGTTCCAGACGTACTACGAGGATGCCGAACTACAGACCGCATCTGACCCGGACATCATCCACGACATGCTCGGCAAGCTGCAGGCGATGAGCATCATCGACGAGCACGACGTCGAGAAAGTCGTGACGGCCTGGCTGAGCGGCACCAGCCACAATCAGCTCTATAGCCACATCAAGGTATCGCGTGACGTGTTCTGGGACCGGTGGCGCACCGCCATCGACGCCGAGGACGACCTCGAGAAGGGCCGCCTCGAAGAGTTCCGCGGCACCGTCTCCGCGTTCGTGCGCGCCTACGACTTCCTCTCGCAGATCATCAACTACGGCGACACTCGCGTCGAAAAGTGGGCAATCTTCCTCCGTGTCTACCGCCGGGTCATTGAACGAGACACGGACGACATCCCGATCATCAACACCGACGACATCGTGCTCACCCACTACCGATTGCGGCGTCTCGACCAGCAAGCACTCAAATTGGCGCACGGCGAGTCCGGCGGACTCATCGGCGTCACCGCTGCCGGTTCCGGGCAGCCACGCGAGGCAAAGTACGGGCTGCTTCAGGCTGTCATCGAGCAGATCAACGAGCTGTTCGCCGGCACCGGTGTCAGCGAGGTCGACCAGGTGAGCGCCGTCGAATCAATCCTGCGGCATGCTGTCGAGAACCCGCGCCTGCAGGCTGAGGCAATCGCGAACACGGTCGCAGACTTCGCGTCCTCTCCATCGATTCAGGCCGAACTCGACGAGATCCCCTACATCGCAGGCCTCGGCCACCAGAAGGCCATCACAGCGCTGCTGCAACTCGACAACCTGCAACCACTCGCGAATATCCTGCTGCGAGCGGGGCTGTACGAGAAGCTCCGCGATTCCGCCGTGAATGACCTCGTCGGAGCGGAGTAGAACGCCCCGACTGGCCAATGACCCGGATCGTTTGCCCGCTGGAGCAACTCAACCGCTCTGAACCAAGCTGTGAGCTCTTCTGTCGCACGGTTCCACTTCGCGAGTCTTACTCTTCGTCCTTGCGCGGCAACACAGCGGACAACCGCGCAGCCGCGTCGCTCATCATCTTCGCGAGCTGAGGTTCGTAGCCGGCATAAACGGCGAACCTCACGACACCGTAGGTGACAACCGCATCCGCGAGCTTGAGGATCTGCGTAATTGCCAGCGGGTCAGGCATCGTGCCGGTCATCAACCTACCGGATGTGAGTTCTTCCGCGGGTATCGAGATCTGCAGCGCCACAGACGGCCAGCGTTTTCCGTGAGATGACCCGGCCGCCGAGCGCCACAGCCGCTCGACCTCAATCGGGTCGCGAATTGCGCCCTCCTTGGACCCCTTTTCGGCTACGGCCGCCGACGCCATCTTCACGATGGCCATGTACCCAGGGAATCTGCCTATCTGCTCCTCGGTTGCGTTAGCAGCGACGCTGTCGAGCAGCGCTTGTCGTGCTTCGACAAACCGGTGTTTCTCGCCAAGTGGCGTGACCTTGCGTTCCTCGTCGATGTCGTCGAGCACGAGGCAGAGGTGACGAAGAGTGCAGTCGCGGGCGTTCCCTGCGTCCATCATCCATACCGCTTGCGCCGCGGACTCGACGCAGGCGCGAGCGAGGGCCTGCACCGGCCGAAGCTTGTGAACCACGACGGCCTCTTCGTGGAAACGGAGTGGCGCCGCAACGTCTGCCCAAAGTTCTAAGTGCTCGATTGCCGCGCTGAGGTAGTCACGGATCCAGCCCGAAGCAAGCTCGGTCGGGTACATCGAATTGATGTGCGCGAAAGCAGAGTCCTGCAACGGGTCACCGATTTGAGAAAGTACATCTCTGAGGATCCGTGAGGACTGAGCGACCTCCACCCAAGGCATAGAAATCTCAGGATCAATTCTGAAGCGGTCCACATTGTCTCTTCCGTCATCCACAGTCTGTCAGCCAGAAATGCCCGTTCCTGGCGTTCGCTGCATGACTTCGCGTGAATCAAGTCCCGAAGCGAGCGCTTCACGCCGCACCGGTGAGACAGAAGACTAATGCCGGCCCTGCTCATAGAGTCATCCCATGGCCGAGGTGAGCGTGAGTGCGAGGCGATTTCGCAGCATGCTCGTGAATCGCCACATAACTGTCGGCCAGTTAGCCGCTTCCGCCACCACGACCGTGGATCTTCTAGCACTCGCCGAACATGACCAAAATGTGGCGTTTGATGACTTGCAGGTCATTGCTGAGTATTTGAGGCTTTGAGC
>DMKW01000101.1:496-2535 GCA_003454135.1 Microbacteriaceae bacterium | reverse complement strand
GAAGACGGCATACGAGATGCTCAGGAGTCTCGTGGGCTCGGAGATGTGTATAAGAGACAGGTGTTACGCGATCGCTGTCAACGAGCAAAACGCTGCCGGAGCGCGGGTCGTCACCGCGCCGACGAACGGTGCCGCTGGCATCATCCCCGCCGTGGGGTACTACGCCATGACGTTCCGGGCCATGACCGAACCAGCGCAGTGGCGCCGCTATCTGCTTACCGCGGGCGCGATCGGCGCGCTGTGTAAGATGAACGCCTCAATCTCCGGGGCGGAAGCCGGATGCCAAGGGGAGGTCGGATCGGCGTGCTCGATGGCCGCATCCGGTCTCGCTGCAATTCTCGGTGGAACCCCGGAACAGGTGGAAAACGCTGCCGAGGTGGCGATGGAGCACCACCTCGGGCTCACTTGCGATCCGATCGGCGGCTTCGTGCAGGTGCCATGCATCGAGAGGAACGCGATCGCAGCCGGTACCGCTCTCTCGGCAGCGCGCCTTGCAATGATGGGCGACGGAACACACCTCGTCTCACTCGATACGGTCATCGAGACGATGAGGCAGACCGGTCGCGACATGTCGACGAACTACAAGGAGACCTCTCGCGCCGGTCTCGCGGTCAACATTGTCGAGTGCTGAGGGCACAGGAGCCGGGCTGGCTGGGGGAGAGCCATCGACTCGCTCGCAGATTATCGAACCGCGGAGCCGGCATTGTGGGCAGCGAGAGGTGCCCGCCGGACCGACAGCATTCACGGGCGGGCGGCGATCGATCCGTAAGGCTAGGACCGCCAGCGCGCGAGACGCAGGTCGACGCGATAGGCGCCGGTCGCCGGCCAGACGAGCGGCATCGATTCGCCGCGGTAGTGCTCGAGCGCTTGCGTCTCGTGGTCGATGGGCGGGTGCCCGCTCGCGCGAATCACGCGCCACCAGGGCACATCCGAGCCGTAGTACGCCATCACCTGGCCGACCGCGCGTGCCGCCCTCGAGCCGATCGCGGCGGCGACATCGCCGTACGTCATGACGTGCGCCGGCGGAATGGCTTCGACGACCGCGAGCACGCGGGAGACGAAATCCTGGTCGGGTTGGGCGGCCACCTAGAGCTCGAGCGCGCCGATTTTCTCGCCGTACTGGGTTTCCCCGACCACCGTGAAACCCGTGCGCAGGAAGAACTGCTCCGGCCCCTCTTCGCCCGGCTCCCAGATGGCCGTGAGCCGGGTGAATCCGCGCGAACGTGCCTCCTCGGCGAGGGCCCAGACTGCGAAACGGCCGATGCCAGTGCCCTGGGCATCCGCGGCCACATTGACGCGCCAGACGCAACTGCGCAGCTCTTCCTGCTCGGCGTCCGGGTCGAAATTGCCGCGGATAAAGCCCACAACGGTGTCGCCGTCGAGCACGACGCGCGGCCAGGTCGTCGCCGGATTGATGTAGGCGTCGGCGATGGCGTAGGTGGGCGGCGTGACGTAGTGCTCCTGCCCTCGCCGCAGCGTGAGGCTGTTCGCGGCGACAATCGTTTTCGCCGACAGCTCTTCCAGTCTCAACTCACCCATGAACACAGGCTAACCTGCGCCGCCGATACCGGGTAGTTCGCATTGCCGCCAATCGAATAAGTATCTTGATGTCGAGATACTTCTCAGAACTAGTAAGCTATCGGCGGTGGGCAGAAGGCCCCGTGTTAGGAGATTTACGTGTCCAAGATCAAGGTAGAAGGCACCGTTGTCGAGCTCGATGGTGATGAAATGACGCGCATCATCTGGCAGAAGATCAAGGACACCCTGATCCACCCCTATCTCGACATCGATCTCGAGTACTACGACCTCGGTATCGAGCACCGCGACGCGACCGACGACCAGGTCACGATCGACGCGGCCCACGCCATCCAGAAACACGGGGTCGGCGTGAAGTGTGCGACGATCACGCCCGACGAGGCGCGCGTCGAAGAGTTCGGCCTCAAGAAGATGTGGAAGTCGCCGAACGGCACGATCCGTAACATCCTCGGCGGCGTGATCTTCCGCGAGCCGATCATCATCTCCAACATTCCTCGACTGGT
>DMKW01000101.1:0-248 GCA_003454135.1 Microbacteriaceae bacterium | reverse complement strand
CAGTTCGAGGTCTACCATTCCCCGGGCGACGGCGTCGCGCAGGTGCAGTACAACCTCGACGAGTCCATCCGCGACTTCGCCCGTGCGAGCCTCAATTACGGCCTCACGCGCAACTACCCGGTGTACCTGTCGACCAAGAACACGATCCTCAAGGCCTACGACGGTCGCTTCAAAGACATCTTCGAGGAGATCTTCGAGGCCGAGTTCCGGCCGCGCTTCGAGGCCGCCGGCCTCACCTACGAGCACCG
>DMKW01000146.1:4805-16556 GCA_003454135.1 Microbacteriaceae bacterium | reverse complement strand
AACATTGATCGAGCAACCCGGCTTCCGGCGCGACGGCAATATCCGCCGCAACGTGTCCGAAAGCGGTCAACGGATGCTCGGACGTGCCTCGGCGGCGATGACTCTCGACACCTACGCAGGACCCATTCGAAAACGATCTGGACGCCGTTTCGCAAGCGGCTGAACGCGGTACGCGCGGAGCCAGTTGCGGGGGATGTGTGGGGGCTTGCGGCTACTAGGGCCCAAAAAACCCCGTAAATACCGGATCTACGGGGCTGTTTTGAGTGGCAAGTGAGGGATTCGAACCCCCGAAGTCTACGACGGCTGATTTACAGTCAGATCCCTTTGGCCACTTGGGTAACTTGCCACGTGCGTCCGGCAAATCGCGGGGATTCACCTCGAACACGCATCCCAAGGATACAGGCTCCGGGCCCAGAGAAAAATCGCGACCGCCTGCGGCCAGCCAGTAGGATTCAGGCTGTTGCGCGCACGAGACCGAGGGAGCTTCGATGGCCGGCATCCAGGAGGTCGCCGAGCTCGCCGGAGTCTCGACCGCCACGGTGTCGCGCGCGCTGAGCGGGAACGGCCACGTATCGCTCGCCACCCGGGAGCGCGTGGCCAAGGCCGCCGAGACCCTCGGCTACGTCGTGAGCTCCAACGCCTCGAGTCTCGCGACCGGTCGCACCCGCAATGTCGGCGTCGTCATCCCGTTTCTCAACAAGTGGTTCTTCAGCTCGGTGATCGAGGGCGCCGAGAGCGCGCTGCTCGCCAACGGCTACGACCTCACCCTCTACAACCTGGGCGGCGGCGGAGACGAGCGCCGCAGCGTCTTCGAGCACTTCCTGCTGCGCAAGCGCGTGGACGCCGTCATCGCGATTTCGCTCGAGCTCACTCCGGCGGAACTCACCGGCCTGCTCAACATCGACAAGCCGATCGTCGGTGTGGGCGGGCCGCTCACCGGGGTGCGCACCCTGAGCATCGATGACGTGTCGGTCGCGCGTCTCGCCACCGAGCACCTGCTCTCGCTCGGCCACACCTCGATCGGGCACATCGGCGGCAACGAGCAGACGGAACGCGACTTCCACCTGCCCACGAACCGGAGGGTCGGCTACGAGGGTGCGCTCGCAGCGGCGGGCATCTCGCCAGACCCCGAACTCTTCCAGCCGGCCGACTTCACGATCCCCGGCGGATACGCGGCGGCCAAGCAACTGCTCGGAAACCCGCGCAAGCGGCCGAGCGCGGTCTTCGCCGCATCGGACGAGATGGCGATCGGCACGATCCTCGCGGCGCGCGACCTCGGTCTGAGCGTGCCGGACGACGTCTCGGTGATCGGCATCGACGACCACGAGTTGAGCGCCTTCTTCGGCCTCACGACCGTCGCCCAGTTTCCGCGGCTCCAGGGCGGAAAGGCGGTGGAGATCCTCATGGAGCAGCTCCACCCCAGCCTGCACAACCACGGCACGCTCAACACGTCCCTGCCGTACGAGCTCATGGTGCGCTCGACGACGGCCAGGCCCTCCCGCGGGCACTGAGATCCCCTTATTTGCCCGGCATCGCCTTCGCCGCGGCGCTCGCGTACGACGTCGCATAGCCCGCGACGTCGGCGATGTACTGGTCGGACCCGTTGTACGCGCGCACTGCCGTGCGCCATCCATCCTCCGCGCCCAGGGCCTTGCCGGCGCGGCAGAGGTAGTGGGCGGCGGCCATCGTCGCGTCGTCGATGTTCTGCGGGTCTTCGACGCCGTCGCCGTTGCCGTCGGTGTGCCAGTTGCGCCACGAGTTCGGGATGAGCTGCATCGGTCCGACCGCGCGATCGATCGTCGCGTCACCGTCGATCGCGCCCTTGTCGGAGTCCGGCACGTTCGCGAAGGATGTGCCGTCGAGCGGAACGCCGAAGATGGGCGGGGTGGCGAGGCCGGCCCGGTCGATCTTTCCGCCGAAGATCGTGCCGTGGCGCGACTCGACCTCGCCGATGCCGGCGAGGGTGTCCCAACCGATTCCGCACGCCGGGTTCGCGTCCTGCACCTGGATTGCGACACCGGCGTATGCCTCGAGGGCCCGCGCGGGGATGCCGGTGGCCGCAGAGACTTTCGTGATCCAGTCGGCGGCGGCGAGCCCGGCAACACCGGGGGTGGAGTTCGTGGCTGCACGCTCCACCGGGGCCGCCGGCGCCCAGCTCGCTCGCGGCTCGCTGGAGACGCTCGAGTCGTGCCGCTGCTGAGGCGCGGCCAGGATCACGATGCCGACAATAACCGCGACACCGACGACGGTCGCACCGACGGCGACCAGCACCCGCCACAGAATTCGCATGATGCTCCCATCATGCCGCCGAGCGCCCGTTAAACTGCTGGCATGGCAGATCCAACGTTTGACATCGTGAGCAAGGTCGACAAGATGGAGGCCGACAACGCCCTCCACCAGGCGCAAAAGGAGATCGCGCAGCGCTACGACTTCAAGAACGTTGGAGCCGAGGTCGACTGGAGCGGCGAGAAGCTCCTGCTCAAGGCATCGTCCGAGGATCGCGTGAAGGCCGTTCTCGAGGTGCTCGAGGCGAAGTTCATCAAGCGCGGCATCAGCCTGCGCAGCCTCGACACGGGCGAGCCGTACGCCTCGGGCAAGGAATACCGCATCGACGTGTCGCTCAAGAACGGCATCTCGTCCGAGGACGCCAAGAAGGTGTCGAAGCTCATCCGCGACGAGGGGCCCAAGAGCGTCAAGGCCCAGATCCAGGGCGACGAGCTGCGCGTCACGTCGAAGAGCCGTGACGACCTTCAGGCGACGATGGCCATGCTCAAGGGCGCTGACCTCGACATCGACCTGCAATTCGTCAACTTCAGGTAGCCGACCCCGTGAGCGCCCGCCCGACGGCGACGCCCCTTGACTGACGGCGGCACGTTAGGCCTCATCGTCGTGATCCTCGCGATCATCATCGACCTCGGGGTGCGCGTGATCGCTCTCACGGTGATCCCGCAGAATCGCAAGCCACAGACGGCGATGGCCTGGCTGCTGGCCATCTTCCTGCTGCCGTACTTCGGCATCATCCTGTTCCTTCTCATCGGCAGCACGCGCCTGCCGCGGCGACGACGTGAGAAGCAGCAGGAGATCAACGACTACATTCTCGGGGTCACCGAGGGCATCGACCGGGTGAGCAAGGACGCCGGATTTCCCGACTGGCTCGATCCCATCGTCGAGCTCAATCACAGCCTGGGCTCGATGCCCCTCGTCGGCGGCAACACCGCTGCACTCTTCACCGACTACAACGAGTCGATCGAGGTGATGACGACGGCCGTCGGCAAGGCGCGGAAATTCGTGCACGCGGAGTTCTACATCCTCTCCCTCGACGCGACGACGCGGCCCTTCTTCGCGGCGCTCGAGGAGGCGGTGACGCGCGGTGTGACCGTTCGGGTGCTGCTCGACCACATCGCGTCCTCCCGGTCGCCCGGTTACCGCCGCACGATCCGCGAGCTCAGACGCATCGGCGTCTCGTGGCACCTCATGCTGCCCGTGCAGCCGCTGCTCGGTCACTACCAGCGACCGGACCTCCGCAACCACCGCAAGATCCTCGTGATCGACGGCGTGACGGCGTTCACCGGGTCGCAGAACATGGTCGACCGCAGCTACAACAAACGCTCGAACCTTCGGCGCGGGCTCAAATGGAAGGACCTCATGGTGCGGTTCGAGGGTCCCATCGTCGCGGGCGTCAACGCCCTCTTCGTCACCGACTGGTACAGCGAGACGGACGAGCTCCTCGTGACCGAAGCCGAAGATCTGCCAGACCCGAAACCGGACACCTATCTCGACGCGCAGGTGGTGCCGAGCGGTCCGGGATTCGAGCTCGAGAACAACCTGCGCCTGTTCGACTCCCTGCTGTACAGCGCCCAGGAGCGCGTGATCATCACGAGCCCCTACTTCGTGCCAGACGACTCAATGCTCTACGCGATCACGGGCGCCGCCTACCGCGGCCTCGACGTGCAGCTCTTCGTCTCGGAGGTGGGCGACCAGCCGGTGGTGTTCCACGCCCAGCGCAGCTACTACGAGGCCCTGCTGCGCGCCGGCGTGCGCATCTGGCTCTACAAGACCCCGACGGTGCTGCACGCCAAGCACTTCACGATCGACGACGAGGTCGCGGTGATCGGGTCGAGCAACATGGATATGCGCTCGTTCAGCCTCAACTTCGAGATCTCGGTGATGGTGCACGGTCGCGGATTCGTGCAGCGGCTTCGCGCCGTGGAGCAGGATTACCGAGAGAACAGCCGCGAACTGCTGCTCGATGAGTGGCTCGAGCGATCACTGCGCTCCAAGGTGCTCGACAACACGGCGAGGCTCACCGCCGCCGTGCAGTAGACGCACATCACGGGCTCTCGTTCGTGCGGCGCGAGATCGCGACCATCTCATCCCGCGGCACGACCTTGATGCGCGCCCGGCCCTCGGGCTCGCCGAGGGCCTTCTCGAACTCGTCGAGCGAACGCCAACCCCCGAGATTGGTGAACTCGATTCCGCGGCTCTCGAGGAGTTCGACGATCGACGCCTCGTCGGGGTGGGCCGGCGACCACCAGTCGGCCTGGTCGTTGACCACGTGCCGGATGGTCTCCATCGCGTCGCTCTTGGTGTGGCCGATGAGCCCGACGGGTCCGCGCTTGATCCAGCCGGTGGCGTACACGCCGTGCACGCGTTCGTGCTTGTCGTCGAGCACCTGCCCCTCGCGATTGGGGATCACCCCGCGCTTCTCGTCGAACGGGATTCCGTCGAGTGTCGACCCGAAGTAGCCGACCGCGCGGTAGACGGCCTGCACGGCCACCTCGCGAATCTCGCCGGTGCCGCGAACTCCGCCCTCGGCATCCGGCGCGGTGCGCTCGTACCGGAACCCGCTGACGGCCTCTTCCCCGAGAACCTCGACCGGCTTCGAATAGAAATGCAAGTGCAGCCGACGCGACGCGGTGCCTGTCCCCCTCGCGCGCCACTTGGTGAAGACTTTGTCGATCACCAAGACCTGCTTGTTGCTCGCGATCGCGTCCCTCGAGGCCTCGTCGTAGTCGAAGTCCTCCTCGTATACGACGATGTCGACATCCGGAAGCTCCCCCAGCTCGCGAAGCTCGAGCGGCGTGAACTTTACCTGCATCGGTCCGCGACGGCCGAACACGTGCACATCGGTCACGGCGGAGCCCTTGAGCGCCTGGTAGACGTTCGGCGGGATCTCGGTCGGCAGCAGGTCGTCGGCGTGCTTGGCGAGCATGCGCGCCACATCCAGGGCGACGTTGCCGTTTCCGATCACCGCGACTTCCTTCGCCGTGAGCGGCCATTCGCGCGACACATCGGGGTGGCCGTCGTACCAGCTCACGAAGTCGGCTGCACCGTAGCTCCCCGGGAGATCGATGCCGGGGATGTCGAGGTCGGCGTCACGCACGGCGCCGGTCGCGAAGATCACGGCGTTGTAGTGCTTCTTTAGGTCGTTGAGCGTGATGTCGCGACCGTAGAGCACGTTGCCGAAGAGCCGGATGCGGCCGGTGTCGAGCACCTCGCGGAGGGCTGTGACGATGCCCTTGATGCGCGGATGGTCGGGCGCGACACCGTAACGAACGAGTCCGTACGGGGCCGGGAGCTGCTCGAACAGGTCGATCGAGACGTCGAAGCCCCGCTCCGTCTTGAGCAGGATGTCCGCTGCATAAATGCCGGCCGGTCCGGCCCCGACAATGGCGAGCCTCAATTTCGTCATGCTGTGCAGTACTCCATCGGTTGGGGTGGGGAACTCGTTCAGTTGGACCGTTCGACAATGCTCTCGGCGAAGCGCGTGAGCGCCTTCTTCACCGGGCCGTTGGGCAACGGCGCGAGCGCCTCCACCGCCTCGCGCGACCAGCGGTGGGCCTCGGCGAGCGTCTTGCTCGTCACAGCATGGTCGCGCAATTCGCCGATCGCCACGGCGAGTTCCGACTCGTCGGCGTTCGCATGGACGGCGGCGTTGATGTGGCGCTCGATTCGCGTGAGCAGGTCGGCCGCGTCCTGGTCGGTCTTCGCCAGGTCGCGCAGGTAGAGCAGGGGGAGAGTCGAGACGCCGGCGCGGAGGTCGGTGCCCGGCGTCTTGCCCGTCGCGTGAGTGTCGGGCGCCAGGTCGATCACGTCGTCGATGAGCTGGAAGGCGATGCCGATCTTCTCGCCGAAGACCATGACCGGGGTCTGGTATTCGTCGGGGGCGCCGCCGAAGATGACGCCCATCTGCGCGGCAGCCGCGATGAGGGAGCCGGTCTTGTCGGCGAGAACCTGGATGTAGTGCTCGATCGGGTCGTCGTCGGCGCGCGGTCCGATGGTCTCGTGCAACTGCCCGAGGCAGAGCCGTTCGAAGGTGTCGGCCTGCAGCGAGATGGCTCGTTCGCCGAGCCCGGACATGAGCTTCGACGCCCGCGCGAAAAGCAGGTCGCCCGTGAGGATCGCCACCGAATTGCCCCACACGTTTTGCGCACTCGCCACTCCGCGGCGCATGTTCGCCTCGTCCATGACGTCGTCGTGATAGAGCGACGCGAGGTGGGTGATCTCGAGCGCCTCTGCGGCCACGATCACACGTGTGTTGTTGCCCGTTCCGAGTTGCGCGGTGAGCAGCGCGAGGGTCGGCCGCACGCGCTTGCCGCCCGCCTCGAGCAGGTAACGGCTCGTGACATCCGCAAGGTCGTCGGCAAACGACATCTCCCTCAGGAGCCCGGCCTCGACCTCGCCGAGTCCCGCCTCGATGGCGTCGGCGAACCTGCGCTCGCTCGCCGAGGAGAAGAGCTTCTCACCCAGGCCGAGAGCGAAGTTGAGACTGTTGCCATGCCGTGCGTGGGGCACGCTCGAATTCACCCTGTCCACCTCCGTCCGCGTTCCGAACCGAAACCCTAGGGCTTCGGGGTCCCGGCATCGATCGGCTTCGTCGTCGTGCCGGCGGCGCTGGCGCGCTTCGCCCTCGGCTTGACGACGCGCGCCGGCTTGCGACCGCGGTGGAGCGCGACGACACCGACCGTGAGGTTGCGGTAGGCGACGCGCGTGAAACCGGCCCCGCGGATCCACTGGCTCAGGGTGACTTGGTCCGGCCATTCCCTGATCGAGTCGGCGAGGTAGGTGTATGCCTCCGGGTTGGAGCTCGCCGCATCGACGACCGCCGGCATGATGTACCTCATGTAGGCGGAGTATCCGGCGCGGAAGATGGCCCTCGGCGGCTTCGAGAATTCGCAGATGACGACTCGACCGCCGGGCTTGAGCACGCGGTACATTTCGGCGAGCGCCTTCTTGGGGTCCTCGATGTTGCGAAGGCCGAACGAGATCGTCACGGCGTCGAACTCGTCGTTGCCGAAGGGAAGCTCCATGGCATCCGCCTGGACGAAGGTGATTCCCGGATGTTTCTGACGCCCGACCTCGATCATGCCCGGCGAGAAGTCGGCGGCCACGACATCCGCCCCGCTCTTGGCGAGGGCGACGGAACTCGTGCCGGTGCCTGCGGCGATGTCGAGAATGCGTTCACCGGCCTGCGGTGCGACCGCGCGCACGGTTGCGACGCGCCAGATGAGCGAGTTGCCCATTGAGAGCACGGAGTTGGTTCGGTCGTAATGCTTCGCGACCCCGTCGAACATTGCGGCAACCTCGTCGGGTTGCTTGCTCAGATCTGCTTTGGCCACGCGGTCCAGTCTAGTTCAGCGTTTCTTGCGGCCGCTGGCTCACAGATTTGCCGGGATAGTCTTGGCGGGTGTCCGGTTCAGAGCCCTCGAGCGTTGCACCGTCGCTCGTCGTGGAAACCGTGGCGACCGAAGATCTCGGCCCGCTCGTCCCCCTTCTCGATCGCGGGCATCCGCTGCTCTGGACGCGTCGCGGCTACGGGCTCGTCGGGCACGGCGAGGCCCTCCGACTCGAGTTCACCGGGCCGAACCGCATGACGGACGCTGCCGCCGCGTGGCAGCGGGTGGTCGCCGCCGCCGCCGTGACCGACCCGCTCCCGCGCACAGGTACGGGCCTCATCGCGATGGGGAGCTTCGCCTTTTCGGACCGGTCGAAGCAGTCGAGCGTGCTCATCGTGCCATCGCTCGTGATCGGGCGGGACGCCGACCAGAGCTGGGTGACCCGCATCGGCGTCGGCTCCCTTCCCGACTCTCCCGTGCCGCCCATGCAGCCGTACGGGCACGAATTCAGCGTGGCTCCGCGACCGGGCGCCCTCGGCCCGGACGAGTACCGCGCCGCCGTCGCGACCGCTGTCGGGCGCATCCGCAATCGCGAACTCAGCAAGGTCGTGCTCGCCCGCGACCTCGTCGCCCAGTTGCCGCCCGAGGCGGACCTCCGTCGCGTGATCGAGGCACTCGCGCTCGGCTATCGCGACTGCTGGACGTTCAGCGTCGACGGGTTCTTCGGCTCGAGCCCGGAAACGCTCGTGAGCGTGGACAAGGGCTCGGTGTCCGCGCGGGTGCTCGCGGGCAGCGCGGCGCGCGGCAGCGACGAGCGGTCGGACGAGGATGCGGCGACCGCCCTCGCGACGTCGTCGAAGGACCAGGACGAGCACCAGTTCGCGGTGCAGAACGTGCTCGCCTCGCTGCGCAAGCACAGCCCGAACGTGACGGCGAGCGAAATGCCGTTCACCCTCAAGCTCCCCAATCTGTGGCACCTCGCGAGCGACGTGGAGGGCGAACTCACCGACGGCTCCACCTCGCTCGATCTCATCTCGTCGCTGCATCCCACGGCAGCGGTCGCCGGGACTCCGACGGTGGATGCCCTCCGACTCATCGAGGAGCTCGAGCCGTTCGATCGGGGTCGCTTCGCCGGCCCGGTGGGCTGGGTCGGTGCGGACGGTGACGGCGAGTGGGCGGTGGCGCTGCGCAGCGCCCAAGTCGGCGCGGACGGCACGATCACGGCCTACGCCGGCGCCGGCATCGTCGCCGGGTCCGTGCCGGAGCGCGAACTGCTCGAAACCCGGATGAAGTTCCGGCCCATCGTCGAAGCGCTCGGCTAGAGGGTTCTGCGCCTCGTTGCGCGGGAAGCCCTCAGCTGGCCAGAAGCCGCGCCCGCTCGGCGTCGATGCCGTAATCCGCGAGCGGCCACTGCGGGTGCAGCCCGCGCAGCGCGTCGAGCAACAGCCGCTGGACGGCGATCCTCGCATACCACTTGCGGTCGGCCGGCACCACGTACCACGGCGCCTCGTCGGTCGACGTCTTCTCGAGGGCGAGCTGGTAGGCCTCCTGGTAGCGCGGCCACAGTTGCCGCTCGTCGACATCGCCGGGGTTGAACTTCCAGTTCTTGTCTACCAGCTCGAGGCGCTTGAGCAGCCTCTGCTTCTGCTCGCGCAGGCTGATGTGCAGCATGACCTTGATGATCGTCGTGCCGCTGGCCGCGACCTCCTTCTCGAAATCCCTGATCTCACCGTATCGCCGCGTGATGATCGAGGGCTCGGCGAGGTTGCGCACTCGGGCGATGAGCACGTCTTCGTAGTGCGAGCGATCGAACACGCCGATCATGCCCGGCGCTGGAAGCCGCTTGCGGATGCGCCACAGGAAGTCGTGCGCGAGTTCCTCGGCCGTCGGCTTCTTGAAGCCGTAGTCCTGCACACCCTGCGGGTTGATACCGCCGATCACGTGTTTGACGATGCCGCCCTTGCCCCCGGTGTCCATCGCCTGCAGCACGAGCAGCACCGAGCGCGGACCGTCGAACAGGCTCTCCGCCCACAATCGCTCCTGGAGGTCATCCACCTCCGCGCGGTTCTCCTCGAGGATTGCCTCGCCGTCCTTCTTGTTGCCTGTGATGCCCGGCGTTGACGAGGTGTCCACCTCGGCGAGGCTGAAACCGGGCCTGACGGCGAGCAGCGGGGCGGGGTCGGAAGTCCATTCGGCGTGTCCCATGCGCCGATGGTACTCGCGCAGCGCGACCTGCGCCCGGCGCTAGCGGGAGAGCGGGACTTCCACGAGCGTGGGGGTGTCGGATGCCGCGAGCGCCACGTCGAGTTCGCCTCGCGTCGTCGCGAGGCGATACTCCCACCCGTAGGCGGCGGCGAGCGACCGGAAGTCGACCGACTGCGGCGTGTAGAGCACGCGGTCGAGGGCATCGCTCGGCGCCGTCGATGCGACCTCGAGCCCGTCGAAGATGGTGCCTCCCCCGTCGTTGCCGACGATCACCTGGATCCTCGGCCTCGACTCGCCCGCTCCGAACAGGAGGGCTCCCGCGTCGTGCAGGGTCGCCAAGTCCCCGAGAAGCACGCGCGTCACCCCGAGGGTCGCCGCGGTCGGCTGGCTCGGAGCCTGGCTCGCGAGGGCGATTCCGAGTGCCGTCGCGATCGTGCCATCGATGCCGGCGAGGCCGCGGTTGGCGTGCACGGAGATCTTCTTGCCCTGAACCGCCTCATCCGCCACCCGGATCAACCGCGACGCCCCCAGCACGAGGCGGTCGTGCGGCCAGGTGAGACGCCACGCCGTCTCCACGAGCAGCCGTCTCGTGACAGGCTCGCGGAAGACCGCAAGCTGCTCGCGGGCAAAGTCGCCNNGCGTGGGGTGGCCGAAGACGATCGCCCGCTCGATGCGGCCGCCGTACTCGGGGTCGGCGAGGAGTTCCCGATACGCCACGACGAGGTTCGGCCCGAACCGGGAGCCGCTCGACACCTCGGCGATGAGGGGCACGCCGAGCGAACGGGCGAGCGCCTCGGCCTCCTGGCCGGCTCCGTGCCCCGCGATCACGACGGTGTTCGAGGAGTGTTCCGCCTCGAACCCCCGCAGCGGCGTGCGTTCCGGCCAGTGATGCTCGGGAAGGTCGGGCAACCTGCCCACAGGGCCGGAGAGCGGTTCGCGAAAGGCGAGGTTCAGTTGCACGGGCCCCGGCGCCGACGAGTGGCCGGCCGCAGCGGAGTACGCCTCGTGGGCGACCTGCCCCGGATAGTCGGGGTCGAAACCCGTGTGGCTCGGCGCCTCGACGTCGCGCACCCAGTGCACCGCGGATCCGAAGATCCCCACCTGCTCTGTGGTCTGGTTTGACCCGATGCCGCGGAGATCGAGCGGGCGATCGGCGGTGAAGAGGATGAGCGGCACCCCGGAGTGGTGCGCCTCGAGAGCGGCGGGGTGGAGGTTGGCCACGGCCGTGCCGGAGGTCGTGATCACGACGACCGGGGTGCGCGTCTCGACCGCGAGACCGAGGGCGAGATATCCCGCGACGCGCTCGTCGATGCGCACGCGCAAGCGGATGAGGCCGGCCTTCTCGTAGGCAGCGGCGGCAAGAGCCAGGGCCTGCGACCGCGAACCGGGGCACAGCACAACGTCGCGCACCCCGCGGCGAATCAGCTCGCCGAGGATGGCAACCGCGAAGCTCGTGGCCGGGTTGCCGTCGGGGCCTGCCGGCACCGTCACTAGTCCTTGGAGTTGTTCTGGTCGTCGTCGAGCTCCGCGAGGCGCTCTTCGAGCTGGCGGATGCGCTCCTCGCGCTCCTTGTCCTCACCGAGGCGACGCAGGAATGCCGGATCGTCATCGGGAGCGACGGGCCCGCGCGGCTGCTGCTGGGCCGGAAGGTGCGACGACCGGTCCTTGCCGATGGCGAACCAGAGCACCCCGCCGATCACTGGGATGAGCAGGATGATCGCGCCCCAGAGAAACTTGGGCAACGCGCGCACTCGCGTCTCGCTCGTCATGATGCAGTCAATGAAGGCGAAGATCGTGAACGCCAGGAAGGCGATCACGAGAATTGGTGCGAGCCGGGCCATGTCGAGATTCTAAGCCGCGATCCTGATGACTGGAGCGCAAACCTTACAGTCTGCGTGCCTAAACTGGAAGGCGTGAAATCGTCTCGCCA
>DMKW01000146.1:0-4555 GCA_003454135.1 Microbacteriaceae bacterium | reverse complement strand
GTCGCCAAGAGCATCGTCGACATCCGCTCGACCAAAGACCGTGACGTCGACAACGACCTGGAAAACGATCTGCTCGACCGCCTAGAAAGCGATGGCGGCCGCAAGGCCTAGCCCGAACAGGAGCGCCGTGAGGCTCGTGAGCCGCAACGCGACCATGAACTCCGGCGCCGTCTTGCCCGTGAGCGTGATGATCATCGCCGGGATCGCCCCGAGCAGCGTGAAGTAAACGAGGGGCGCCTTCTCGTAGAACACGGCGAAGAAGATCAGGATCGCGAACGGCACCGCCACGAACACGCAGTAGAGGATGCGCGCCGCCCGGTTTCCGACGAGCACGGCGAGAGTTCGCTTCTTGGCGAGCTTGTCCTGCTCGAGGTCGCGAAGGTTGTTGACCATGAGAACGGCGCACGCGAGCAAGCCGGCAGCGACCCCTGCGAGCCAGCTCTCGAGGTTGACCGTGCCCACCTGGGTGTAGGTCGTGCCAGCGGTGGCGACGAGGCCGAAGAACACGAACACGAAGAGCTCGCCGAGGCCGTAGTAGCCGTACGGATGCTTGCCGCCCGTGTAGAAATAGGCCGCGATGATGCACGCGGCTCCCACAGCGAGCAGCCACCAGTAGCCGGTGAGCGCGATGAGCACGACCCCGGCGATCCCGCCGATCGCGAGGAAGGCGATGGCCACGGCGAGCACCGTTCGCGGCTTGGCCGCGCCCGAACCGGTGAGCCTCGACGGTCCCACCCGGTAACGGTCGGTGCCGCGGATGCCGTCGGAGTAGTCGTTGGCGTAGTTGACGCCGATTTGCAGCGCCACGGCCACGATGAGCGCTAGGAGCCCCCGCACCCAATGCCATCCGGGATTCGACAGAAGATAGGCGGATGCCGTGCCGAGCGCGACGGGGGAGACCGCGAGCGGCAGCGTGCGCAGCCGCGCCCCGCCGATCCAATCGGACGCGCTCGCCTTGCGCGCGACCACACGGGGCGGCTGGCCGCCGGGCTTGCCGCTCCTGCCCTTGCCGCCCTGCGCGCGCGGCGGAACCCGCGCCGGATCGATGCGCTTCTGGACAGGTCTGCTCGCGTTAGCCACGCACAAATCCTACTGACGCTCCGCGTCGGCTCTCGCCGAGACGGCCGCGAGTTCCGCGAGCGCCACGCGATCGGGCTTGCCGCTCGACAGCACGGGAACCGAGGAGACACGCACGATCGCTGCCGGAGCCGATGCCGGGCCGAGCGCTGCCGACACGATCGAACGAAGCTCGTCGAGCGGCAGCACACCGGTGGAGAAGACCACGGGAACCTCGCCCCAGGTGAGGCTCGGGGCGCGCACGGCCACCGCATCCGCGAGACCGTCGACGCCGCGAACGACGCGCTCGATCGCCTCGAGGGACACTTTGATGCCGCCGGAGATGAGGATGCCGTCGAGCCGGCCGGTGACGGTGAGCACGCCGTCGACGATCTCTCCGGTGTCGCCGGTGCGGTACCAGCGCGTGCCGTCCGCCTCGTGGAAGGCCGCGGCGGAGCGCGCCGGGTCGCGGAGGTAGCCCTCGGCGAGCATCGGGCCGGCGAGCTCGACCTGGCCGTCCTCGATCCTCATTTGCGCCGTGCCGATCGGCACGCCGTCGTAGACGCACCCGCCGGAGGTCTCGCTCGAGCCGTAGGTGCGTGAGATGTTGAGGCCGAGTTCGATCGCGCGCGCCACGAGCTGCGGCGGGGTGGCCTGGCCGCCCACGAGGATGCGGTCGAAGCGGCGCAGCACGTCGAGAACGTCAACGTCGCTCTCGGCGCTCCCGGTCTCGGCAGATCCAGTCTCGGCGGCCCCGTCCTCGGCCGCCTCGATGAGCCGGGCGAGTTGGGCCGGAACGACCGACGTGAATCGAAGCTCGGCATCGAGCCGACGGCTCGCCGCCACGAACGCGATCGGATCGAAGTGGCCGGGGGCGAGCATCACGGGGTCTGTCTGCGCGGCGAGGGAGCGCACGAGCACGTTGATGCCCGCGATGTAGTGGGCCGGCAGCGCGAGCACCCACTGTCCGGGGCCGCCGAGGGCCGCCTCGGACGCGGCCGCGCTCGCGAGGAGCGCGTTCGCCGTGAGAGCGACCCGCTTCGGCGCGCCGGTGGATCCGCTCGTCTCGACGACGAGCGCGATCCGCTGCTCCACGGTCGCCGGCACAGGGGTTCTCGGGGCGCCGAGGAGCACCGCCGGTCCGCCCGCGAGAGCTTCGCGCAGGGCCTCGAGCACCACGGCCGGGTCGTCGGCCGGCACGACGAGCAGCGGCCGCGTCATCCGCGTCCCCCCTTCATCGCTGCCCGCGCGGTCGAAAGTAGCTCGCGCGGGTGTTCGTACGTACGCGCGAGAGACTTACGACCGCGCGAGGTGTCTGGAGCACTAGAACTGCCAGGGGTACGGCGACCAGTCCGGTTCGCGCTTCTCGAGAAAGGCGTCCCGGCCCTCGACGGCCTCGTCGGTGCCGTAGGCGAGCCGGGTGGCCTCCCCGGCGAACACCTGCTGGCCGACCATGCCGTCGTCGACGGCATTGAACGCGAACTTGAGCATGCGGATCGCCGTCGGCGACTTGCCCAGGATCTCGTTCGCCCACTCGAGCGCCACCCTCTCGAGCGAGGCGTGCGGCACGACCGCGTTGATCGCGCCCATCTCGAGTGCCCGGTCGGCGTCGTATTCGCGGGCGAGGAAGAACACCTCGCGCGCGAACTTCTGCCCGACCTGGCGCGCGAAGTATGCGCTGCCGTATCCTCCGTCGAACGACCCGACGTCGGCATCCGTCTGCTTGAACTTGCCGTGCTCGGCGCTCGCGATGGAGAGGTCGCACACGACGTGCAGCGAGTGGCCGCCGCCCGCAGCCCAGCCCGGGATCACGGCGATGACCACCTTGGGCATGAACCGGATCAGTCGCTGCACCTCGAGGATGTGCAGGCGGCCGGCGCCGGGCACCCCCCCGTGCGCCGCCACGGGGGCTCCGCTGTCGTCGTCACCCGCGTACTGGTAGCCGTCCCTGCCCCGGATGCGCTGGTCGCCCCCCGAGCAGAAGGCCCAGCCGCCGTCCTTGGCACTCGGCCCGTTGCCGGTGAGCAGCACGACGCCGATGCGCGAGTTCTGGCGCGCATCGTCGAGCGCCGAATACAGCTCGTCGACCGTGCGCGGGCGGAACGCGTTGCGTACCTCCGGCCGGTTGAAGGCGATGCGCGCGACGCGGCCGGCCACATCGTGGTGGTAGGTGATGTCGGTCAGCGAGTCGAAACCGGCGACCTGCTTCCACGCGTTCGGATCGAACAGTTCGGAGACCTCAGGCATGGGGCAAGCCTACGAGTTGCCCAGAGCACGGAACAGCCAGACGAGCACGAGCGGGTTCGCCAGGACGCTCAACACCATCGCCGCGACGCCCCACCGGCGACCGCGCGCGCGGATCACGGCCGCGAGGCCGCCGAGAAAGGAGACGACCGTGAGCGAGATGGCGCACCAGGCGAGCACCGTCGCCGCCGTCCACTGGCCGGCCGCGCCGATCGAAATTGCGACCGCCTCGACGATCACGAGCACCACGGTGAACGCGAGGGAGGCGATGCCTGGCCAGCCTCGCCTCGCCCACTGGTACGACTCGGTCGACATCCGCCCAGACTATGACACACCGCGGGGTGCAGACTGGGCACATGCTGCCGACGCTGTCTGACATCCTTTCCACCGCGCGCGTCGTCTCCCTGCCGCTGCGCTCGCGGTTTCGTGGGATTGACACACGCGAGGCCGTGCTCATCGAGGGCTCCGAGGGCTGGACCGAGTTCTCGCCGTTTCTCGAGTACGACGACGAGGAGGCGAGCGTCTGGCTCGCAGCGGCGATCGACTTCGGCTGGAACCCCGCGCCCGCGATCTTCCGCAGCAGCATCCGCGTGAACGCGACCCTGCCGGCCGTCGACGCCGACCGCGTCGCCGAGGTGCTCGACCGCTTCCCCGGCTGCCGCACCATCAAGGTCAAGGTGGCCGAGCCCGGCCAGACGATCGCGGATGACGTGGCCAGGGTCGCGGCCGCTCGCAAGTATCTGGGGCCGGAGGGCCGCATCCGCCTTGACGCGAACGGCCTCTGGAACGTGGACGAGGCCGAGCACGCCATCCACGCGATCGCGCCATACGACCTCGAGTACGTCGAGCAGCCCTGTGCGACGGTCGACGAGCTCGCGGACATCCGCAAGCGCGTGAAATACATGGGGATGCCCATCGCGGCGGACGAGAGCGTGCGCAAGTCGAGCGATCCCCTCGAGGTTGCGCGAGCCAAGGCCGCCGACGTGCTCGTGATCAAAGCGCAACCCCTCGGCGGTATCCGACGCTCGCTCTCCATCGCCGCCCAGGCTGGCCTGCCGGTGGTCGTGTCGAGCGCGCTGGAGACCTCCGTGGGGATTTCGATGGGCGCATACCTCGCCGCGGCGCTGCCGGAGCTCGCCTACGATTGCGGGCTCGCCACGGTGAGCCTGCTCGCGGCCGACGTCACGGAGCACTCCCTCGTGCCCGTCGCCGGCTCGATCGACGTGCGGCGCGTGGTGCCGAGCGCCGCGCTACT
>DMKW01000282.1:5155-6575 GCA_003454135.1 Microbacteriaceae bacterium | reverse complement strand
GCTCTCGAAAACTCGCTCACGGTCGCGTATGCCAATCACAGCGGCATCGAAGACGACTTTCTCTTCGCCGGTTCGAGTGTCATTGCAGACCCCGCCGGCGAGATCGTGGCGAGGGCGGGCACAGCAAGCGAGATCATCTACGGCGAAGTTCGACCCGCCGAACCGGAAGTCGACTATCTCAGGGATCGGCGCGCCGATCTCTACCCCCTCTGGGATGTCTCCGTGCCGTCGAAAGAGACACCATGACCGTCGCCACGCCACTCCCTCGCCCACGCGACCCCGACGAGCCGCCGATCAGCATGCTGAACCCGGACTTCCCCTTCAGCTACGACGAGTACCTCTCTCACCCGGCCGGTCTCGGGCAGGTGCCCGAGCAGCTGCTCGGCACCGAGGTGGCGGTCATCGGCGCGGGACTGTCGGGGCTTGTCGCGGCCTACGAACTGCTGGGGCTCGGGCTGAAGCCGGTCGTCTTCGAGTCCGACAGGATCGGGGGGCGGCTGCGCACGGCCTCCTTCGAGTCAGCACCGGATGTCGTGGCCGACCTGGGCGGAATGCGGTTCCCCGAGTCGGGGCGCGCCTTCTACCACTATGTGGACCTGCTCGGCCTCGCCACGCGGGCGTTCCCGAATCCGCTCGCCGACGTTACCCCGAGCACAGTGATCGAACTCGGCGGAGAGTCGTTCTACGCCGAAACCCCCGATGATCTTCCCGCGTTCTTCGGAGAAGTCTCCGACGCGTGGAAGCGCGCGTTGCGCGAGGGCGCCGCCTTCGACGAGATGCAGGACGCGCTGCGACGCCGGGATGTACCGCGTATCAAGGAGATCTGGAACAGGCTGGTCAAGACGCTGGACGAGGAGACCTTTTACGGATTCATCTCGCGAAGTGCCGCCTTCCGGGAGAAATCCTTCACGCACCGCGAGGCGTTCGGGCAGGTGGGTTTCGGCAGCGGGGGATGGGACACCGACTTCACCAACTCCATGCTCGAAATCCTCAGGGTGGTGTACACGGACGCCGACGATCGTCACCGCAGAATCCTCGGCGGGGCGCAGCGACTGCCCGATGCGCTCTGGACACACGCCCCAGCCGACATGGCCCACTGGCCGGAGGGCACGTCGCTTTCGAGCCTGCACTCGGGCGCGCCGCGCGGGGCGGTCGCAGCGATCAAGCGAAGTCCGGACGGCTCGATCGAGATCACGGAAAAGTGGGGCGCCACGAAGACCTTCGCCGCCGCGATCGTCACCTGCCAGTCGTGGCTTCTCTCCGCGCGGATCGACACGGAGGAGCGTCTCTTCGCACCTGAGATGTGGACGGCCATCGAGCGGAGCCACTACATGCAGTCGTCCAAGACCTTCGTGATGGTTGACCGGCCGTTCTGGAACGACATCGACCCGGCGACGGGCCGTCACGTTCTCAGCATGAC
>DMKW01000282.1:4352-5039 GCA_003454135.1 Microbacteriaceae bacterium | reverse complement strand
CTGATGCTGCACTCACTCGGCCAGATCTACCCCGATCTCGACATCGCCTCCCACATCATCGGTGAGCCGATCACCGTCTCGTGGGAATCCGACCCGAACTTCATGGGTGCGTTCAAGAACAACCTGCCGGGCCACTATCGCTACCAGCGGCGGCTGTTCGGGCATTTCATGCAGGAGGCTCTTCCCGAGCGCCAGCGCGGAATCTTCCTCGCCGGCGATGACGTCTCGTTCACCGCGGGATGGGCGGAAGGTGCCGTGACGACGGCGCTCAACGCCGTCTGGGGAACGGTCGCACATCTCGGCGGCGAGTCTTCGCCGGGAAACCCCGGTCCGGGAGACCGGTGGAGCGAGCTCGCCCCCATCACGCTGGACTAGGTCGAGGCGAAATGTGACGACGTGTTTGGTCCCCCTTCGCGAAATCCTTGCCACCTGCCTTCCGCGGGGGAGCGTTGCCCCCGCGTCGAGGGAGGGAGAGGCCGAAGGTCCAGCGACGAAACAGCAGCAATGACCGTCACAGTGCGCACGAGCAGTGGGGTCGTGCGCGCAGACGCGACTTCAGCGAGCTCAGCGCTGCGCAACGCGCAATCGTCATAGTTGGTCACCTTGAGACGATTAATTCGCTCCGCGGCGCCCCATCCCCGAGACTCGACTCGGAGGCAGGAGCTTCCTTCAGAGCGAGGAGACGGC
>DMKW01000282.1:0-4220 GCA_003454135.1 Microbacteriaceae bacterium | reverse complement strand
CGATTCGACGAGATCACACGAGAACAGCTGAACCGACCAAGCAGCCGCAAGTGGAGCCTGCACCCCGAGACGGTCGGCGCCTGGGTCGCGGAGATGGACTTCGGCACAGCCCCCGAGATCACGCGACGGCTGCACCAAGCCGTCGACGATGGTCATTTCGGCTATCTCTCTCCCGCGATTGTCGAGGAAATGGCGCGCGCCACCTCCGGATGGAATCGGCGGGAGTACGAATGGGATGTGCCCTGGGAGAGAGTGCACCCGGTCGCCGACGTGATGACCGCCTTCGAGCTCGCGGTCACCAAGTTCTCTCCCTCCGGCACCGGTGTCATCGTTCCTACACCCGCCTACATGCCATTCCTCAGCGTGGTTCCCTCACTCGGGCGCGAAGTCTTCGAAGTCCCCGGGGCGATCGACAACGGGCGGTGGCATCACGATCTCGCGGCGATCGACGCGGCATTCCGCGCCGGCGCGCGCACTCTTGTGCTCTGCAACCCGCACAACCCCACGGGCACAGCCCTTACTCGCGAGGAACTCGAGGCCATCGCCACCATCGTCGAGTCCCATCATGGACGGGTCTTTGCCGACGAAGTCCATTCCCCGTTGTTTTACGGTCGCCAGCGCCACATTCCCTACGCGTCGGTCTCCGATGTCGCTGCCGGTCACACGATCACCGCGACATCCGCCTCTAAGGCGTGGAATCTCCCCGGGCTCAAGACCGCACAGCTGATCACGTCGAACGAGGCGGACGAGGAACTATTCGATGCATTCGGGTTCGCCGCGATGCAGGGGGCTTCTTCGCTTGGAGTCGTTGCCGCAACCGTGGCATACACCGAGGGGCGTCCGTGGTTGAACGAGGTCGTCGACTATCTGGACGGCAATCGCCGCACACTCCAGGCACTCCTCGCGCGGCACCTGCCGCAGATCCGCTATTCCCTGCCCGATGCCACCTACATCGCGTGGCTCGACTGTTCGGCTCTCGAAATCGAGGGCTCCGTTGCGGACTTCTTCCGCACCGAAGCCGGGGTCACTCTCACCGACGGTGCCCTGTGCGGCCGCGGCTTCGATCGCTACATTCGACTGGTTTTCGCGATGCCCCGGCCTCTACTCGAAGACGCGGTCGTTTCCATGGCGCAGGCGGTAGAGCGCGATAGCGCCAGACGCCACCACCTCGCAGATTCTTCATCGAATCCCGGGGGAGGACCGTCAGCGTGACCGCCGAGAACGGCACAGACGAGCATTCCGTGGTCGAGCCCGAATTCGACTGGGACGAGTATTCATTCGAGACTCGGCAGGTTCACGCAGGCGAGCGGGAGGATCTCAACAACGGCTCGCGGATCACCCCGATTGCCATGACCGCTGGCTTTCGATTCGACTCGTTCGACGATGCGCGCGATCGGTTTGCGGGGGACGCCGACGGGCTCATCTACTCTCGGCAGCGCAATCCGTCTGGCGCGGTCGCCGAGCGAAGGATCGCTTCTCTCGAGGGAGGGACGGAGGCGATCGTCGTAGCGTCTGGACAGGCGGCAATCACCTCTGCCCTCTTCGCGCTCGCGCAGTCCGGCGAGCGCATCGTCTCGACGGCGAGCATCTACAGCGGAACCCGAATCCTCTTCGGCCGCAGCTTTGCCCGCTTCGGCGTGACGGTGGACTATGTCTGGGACGAATCGGATGACGACGAATGGGATCGTGTCATCCAGCCCAACACGAAGGCAATCTTCACCGAGACGATTCCCAACCCGAAGAACGACATCGTCGACATCGAGCAGCTTGCACGCGTAGCCGCGAGACACGGTATTCCTTTGGTCGTCGACAACACCATCGCATCGCCCTATCTGATTCGTCCCATCGAGTTCGGTGCGGCGATCGTCGTCCATTCGTCGACGAAGTTCCTCAGCGGACACGGCGCAGGCCTGTCGGGCGCGATCGTCGACGGCGGCACCTTCGACTGGGCGTCGTCGGAGCGTTCCTATCCGCTGCTGACCGAGCCGGCGTCCGCGGGATCGTTGTCGGTGCTCGAACGACACGGACGTACCGCATACGCGCGGCTCGCGCGGGAAGCGGTCGTCAATGACATCGGTCCCGCGCTGTCCCCGTTCAACTCGTTCCTGCTGCACCAGGGCATCGAAACGCTGTCGCTTCGAATGGACCGCCATCTGCAGAATTCCCGCACGATCGCCGAATGGTTGTCCGCGCACCCCCGCGTCGAAAGCGTCGACTACGCCGGCCTGCCCGGAAACTCCAGGTATGACCTCGCCCAGCGACTGTACGGAGGCAACACGGGGTCGGTCTTCGCCGTGACGATCCGTGATGGGCAGCACGGTGCCCGACGTTTCCTCGATGGCCTGCGCGTGATCAGTCGGATGACAAACATCGGAGACGTTCGCTCCATGGCATTGCATCCGGCCACGACCACGCACAACTCGTTCACCGCCGCGCTGCGCGAGCAACTCGGGATCACGCCGGGCCTGATCCGACTCTCGATCGGTATCGAGGGCGTCGACGACCTGATTGCGGATCTGGACCGCGCGCTGCAGAGGGTCTGACCCTGGTCGGAGCCCTCAGAACTCTGCGGGGTGCCGAAGTGTCGCGCCGACCGTGGGGCGCTGCCGGGAAACTGATCATCCTCACATCTCGGAAGCGGAGGACCTAAGCCCCTATTCGACGATTGCGCCTGCGGAAGAATCGCCGGTGGGGGCGCGCGTCGCAATTCGCTCGGCCTCACACGTTTGAACTTCCCCAGACAGATGGAGTCAACGATGGATGCCCACAGGTGAATGGCGTCGACGGCCTCATGATCGGCGAGACCTCGGAAGACGGCGGAGTCACAAGCAGGATTGCCGAGCCGGTGTGTGTCCACCACGGTGGTCACGAATTCATCGCCTCGAGCGAGATGGCCGGGATCTTCCTGCGCCATGCGCAACAGTTGATCGACGACGGTGATACCCAACTCGTGCCGCTACTTCATCGCGGCGGAATAGAACTGCTCCTGGTTTCGGACACGACCCCCCTCTTCGTGCATTTCGCGGCGCCGAGATAGTCCACTCCACGAGCGCCCTGTGGCGACCGCGTCGGATCGATCATCGGTGATGATGTGCGCCCTGACGTTCGGAATCGCCCCGACGTTCGGAATTGTTTGGGGGAGCAGCTTGCGCAGCGCCGGGCGAATGCTCGCGTGTGATGAGTTCGTAAACGACGGCGCCGTCCACGGTCTCGTCTTCGACGAGGCGTGCGGAGAGTGCATCGAGAACGTCGCGGTGCGCGGTGATGAGTTGCACGGCCCGGGACTCCGCCTCGCGAAGCAGTCGCGCCACCTCGCTGTCGACGGCAGCTTGCGTATCATCCGAATACGGTCGTTCGAAAACCGAACCGCTCCCGGATCCGCTCTCGGTGCGCCCGTAGCTCACGGGGCCCATGCGCGGCGACAACCCGAATTCGCGCACCATCCTCGTCGCAAGATACGTGGCACCAGCGAGGTCATTGCTTGCGCCCGACGACCCCTGGCCGAAGACGACAAGCTCGGCTGCGCGGCCACCGAGCCGCACGGCGAGATCGTCGGCGAGAAAGTCCTGCCCGTAGAGGTGCCTCTCAACCAACGGCAGTTGATGGGTGGAACCCAGGCTTTCGCCTGCCGGCAGAATGGTTATCTTCGCCACGGGGTCTGCACGCGGGCACAGTGCCGCCACGAGGGCGTGCCCTGATTCGTGCACCGCGATCGCCGTCTTCTCCTCGGGAAGCAGCACCGTTGAGTTATCTCGGCTCCCCAACATCAGTCGATCCCTCGCGGCGTCGAAGTCCGTTTGCGCGATCCGCTCATGCCCGTTTCTCACGGCCTCGATCGCCGCCTCATTGGCGAGGTTTGCCAGGTCGGCGCCCGAAAAGCCTGGAGTGCCGCGCGCAATCGCGCCCAGCTCGACGGTGGGCTCCATCGGCTTGCCCTGGCAGTGTACGGCGAGGATTGCTCGTCGTTCGGCGACCATCGGCAGCGGGACGGCGATTCGACGGTCGAAACGGCCGGGTCGCAAGAGGGCCGCGTCGAGCAGGTCCGGCCGGTTCGTCGCGGCCAGAACTACAACGCCGCTGTTGGCTTCGAAGCCGTCCATCTCCGCGAGCAACTGGTTGAGGGTCTGCTCACGCTCGTCGTTCGAAACGAAGGAATTCGTTCCAGACCGCCGCTGTCCAATGGAGTCGATCTCGTCGATGAAAATAATTGCGGGTGCCCG
>DMKW01000116.1:31193-31729 GCA_003454135.1 Microbacteriaceae bacterium | reverse complement strand
GCAGCCGCCGGTGTACCGATTCCGCGTGAACAACCACGAACCGATCGCCCTCGATGCCCCGGCGATCATCGGTCGCAAGCCGAGCGCCCCGCGCATCACGAGCGGGCGGCCCGCTCGACTCATTCGAGTACCGTCGCCGCTGCTGGAGGTGTCGAGCACACACCTCGAGCTGCGCCAGCACGGGGCATCCGTGATCGTCACCGACCTCAGGTCCACGAACGGGACGATCGTCACCATCCCGGGGTTTTCGGCGCAAAAGCTGCACCAGGGCGAGTCGGTGGTGGTTTCTGCTGGCACAGTGGTGGATATTGGTGACGGCAACCTCGTCGAAATCCTGCCGGTGGAACGCATCTCGGCGGTCGGCTGATGCACAGGCATCGCAACCTGCGAAAGGCGTGACTTGTGACCCAGCTCGGCCGTAATGCCGCGAGGCACACCGTCACGGTGCCCGGACGACCAGACATCTCCCTCGTGATCGCGTGGGGGGCGGCGACCGACACCGGCCGCAAGCGGCACCACAACGAGGACAGCCTGCT
>DMKW01000116.1:23404-31039 GCA_003454135.1 Microbacteriaceae bacterium | reverse complement strand
GTCTCGAGGCTCGAGCAGGAAATCTCCGCGGAGTTCACGGAAATCGGCGCGATCGAGCAGGGGTTGCGGGCGGCCACCGCCGACATCGCGCTCGCGGCCGACGAAAAGGAGCTCGGGGTCGGTACGACGGCGACCGGGGCGGCGCTCACCCTCGAGGAGGGCGAGCCGTGCTGGACGATCTTCAATGTGGGCGACTCGCGCGTGTACATGTTCGAGAACAACGTGCTCAGCCAGGTCTCGGTAGATCATTCGGTCGTGCAAGAACTCGTCGACGCCGGCCTCATTCGGGCCGAAGACGCCGAATTCCACCCGGACAGCAACGTGATCACGAGGGCGGTCGGGTTCAACGCAGAGCCGCTGCCCGACTACTGGATCGTGCCCATCCGCGCGGGGCTGCGGCTTCTGCTCTGCTCCGACGGCCTCACCAAGGAACTCGACACGGAGCGAATCCGGCTGCACCTTGCGGCGGCTCTCGCGCCGTTGGAGACGGCCCAGGCGCTCGTCGACGCCGCGATCGCGGCCGGAGGTCGCGACAACATCACCACCATCGTCGTCGATATCGTCGAGAGTTCCGGAATTTTCGACCTCGAACACACGGTGCCGAGGCCAACCAGGGTCTAGGCAAGACAGGTCGACTACCCCCGAAGGGGGGACAAGAACATGCCTTTCACCAGCGGTTTCGTTCGCCGGACTGCAATCTGCCGGTGCCTACAATGGGAGACCGGGCCGTGCGGTCACAACGATTGCAGCGACAGGCTTCCGGCGAGCGCTGCGGAGGGGGTGGCTCATGGCACGTCGATTGCCGTCGCAGCCTCCTGTGCTGCCCGGGTTCTCCCACATCCACATTCTCGGCTCGGGTGGCTTCGCCGACGTATTCCTCTACGAGCAGAACATGCCACGACGGCAGGTCGCCGTCAAGGTGATGTTGAGCGAGGTCGTCAACGACCAGGTGCGGCAGATGTTCCAGGCCGAGGCCAACCTCATGGCCCAGCTGAGCTCGCATCCGTCGATCCTCACGGTGTACCAGGCGAGCGTCTCCTCCGACGGCCGGCCGTACCTTGTGATGGAGCTCTGCTCGTCGTCGCTGAGCGAGCGCTACCGGCGGGAGCGCCTCCCGGTGCCCGAGGTGCTGCGCATCGCGGTCAAGATCGGCAGCGCCATCGAGACGGCGCATCGGGCGGGCGTGCTGCACCGGGACATCAAGCCGTCCAACATCCTGCTCACCGCCTACGGGCATCCGGTGCTCTCCGACTTTGGGATCGCGTCGACCCTGAGCGGGGCGGACTCGCAGGAGTCTGTCGGGCTCTCCATCCCGTGGTCGGCGCCCGAGGTGCTCATGGACGAGACGCCGGGCTCGATCGAGTCCGAGGTGTGGTCGTTCGCGGCGACGGTGTATTCGCTCCTGGCCGGCCGCTCGCCGTTCGAGGTGCCGGGCGAATCCAACAAGTCGGCCGATCTCATCTCCCGCATCAATCGCGCGAAGGTGCAGCCGATCGGGCGATCGGACGTGCCGCCGAGCCTGGAACGAGTGCTGCAGAAGGCGATGTCCCGCAAGCCGGAGGCGCGCCCGCTCACGGTGCTAGAGCTCGTGCGGGAACTGCAGGCGATCGAGACGGAGCTCGGCGTGCCGCAGACCCCGATCGAGGTCGCGATGGACGATTGGGCGCTCGCCACCGTCTCCGACCTCGAAGACCGCACCCGCATCCGTGCCGTCCCCGGCGCGACAGCACCGCCCAAGCGGCGCAGGCGTCGGCGCACCTCATCCGGCGTGTACTCGCCGGTCGGCACGATTCTGAGGCAGACGGCGGGAAGCCCGAACAACAGCGGGACCCAGCCGCTCACCCAGAGCAGGGGAATGCAGGCGCTCGCGTGGGGCCTCGTGGCGAGCGCCGTGCTCGTGATCGCGCTCGGCGCCACGGCGACCCTCGTGCTCATCAAGGCGAACACGAGCGACATCCCGAGAGTCACCGATATCTCGGCGAAATCCACGGCGAACTCGATCGAATTCAGCTGGAGCGACCCGGGAATCAAGGCGGGCGACTCGTACCAGATCACGACGAGCGACGGTCGATCGAGCATCCAACGACTGGCGGCCTTCGCCGTCGAGGCGAAGTCCGGCGACCACGTGTGCATCACCGTGACCGTCAACCGCGAGGGCAAGACCGGCCCGGAAAGCGGCGAGAAGTGCGTGGACTTCGGCGGGTGATGGTCTCCCATGTTTAGACGGTGGCTCGGCAGTCACAAGTCGCTCGTTGCCACGGCGACGAGCGGCACGGTGATCGCGGCCCTCGTCGCGACGGCGGCGATCGTGTCGACCGGGTATACCGCCCAGCGGCTGGATCTCGGCGACGGTTCCGTCTGGGTCGCCAACGGCGCCGACCAGGTGATCGGTCGAGCCAACACTCAGGTGCTCGAACTCAACACCGTCGTCGCGAGCGCCGGCGCGAACATCGATGTGGTGCAGTCGGGCGCGACCGTGCTGTTGTTCGACCGCAGCAACGCGAAGGTCGACGTCGTGGACCCCGCGACGTCGAAGGTGCTCGATAGCGTGCCGCTCCCGCCGCAAGACCCCGAGCTCTTCCTCGCGGGGGACAACGTCATCATCGGGTCGGGCGGTACCGGCGAGTTGTGGATCATGCCGATCTCGCAATTGCCGACGTTCAACGCCCAGTCCCAGCCCACACTGAGCCTCGGGGCCAACTCGGTCGCCAGCGTGTCGCCGGACGGCATCCTGTACGCGTTCTCCCAGTCGGCCCACCAGATCTATCGCGTGGATGCCGCCAACGGCGATTCGGTCAACCAGACGAGCGTGGCGAACCTGGGCGACGCCCAGAGCACGTTCTCGATCACGTCGGTGGGCGGCCGCTGGGCCGTGCTCGATTCGGCGAGCCGCATCCTCTACACCGATGGCGCGAAGGTCGACCTCTCCTCCGACATCGCGGTGACCGACCATCCCGTGCTCCAACAGGCGTCCGCGACGGGCGACGGCGTGCTCGTCGCCTCCTCGAGCGGACTCGTGCGGGTTCCGTTCGGTGGCGGCAGCCCCGTGCAGCTCGAGAACGGGCAGGCCGGTTTCGCCGCTGCGCCCATCGTGCACGCCGGCTGCACTTACGCCGCATGGTCGGGGGGAGGTGCGTGGCGCAAGTGCGGAACGCAGGATGCGACGACCCTGCGCCTCCCGTCGGTGTCGTCGGCATCCAGCCGGCTCGCCTTCGTCGCGAACGGCGACAACCTGGTGCTCAACGATCCTCGGGGCGGTTCAACGTGGGCGGTACAGCAGCGCGGTGAGCTCATCGACAACTGGTCCGAACTCATCACCGTGCGCGAAAACCGGCAGCAGGTGGACAACAACCAGGAAGACACGCCTCCCGACTACGAGAAGGCCCAGGTTCCGCCGGTCGCCGTGAACGACGCGTTCGGGGCCAGGCCGGGGCGCACGAGTGTGCTTCCCGTGCTCCTCAACGACTATGACGCCAACGGCGACGTGCTCGTGATTTCCGACGTCACGGCGATCGACGAGAACGTCGGTCGGATCGACGTCATCAACAACCGCCAGCAGCTGCAGGTGACGCTGAGCCCGACTGCGACCGGCTCCCTCAGCTTCGGCTACTCGATAAGCGACGGCAGGGGCGGCTCGGCGAATGCGACCGTGACCGTGACGGTGCGATCGCCGACCGAGAACTCGCCGCCCCAGCAGGTGCGGCAATCGAAGGCCATCGTCGCGCAGGGCGGGCGCGTGACGACATCCGTGCTCGGCGACTGGGTCGACCCCGACGGCGACGCGTTCTACCTGTCGAGCGCATCGACTGTGGCCCCCGACCGCGTGAGCTACAAGCCGGAGGGAAGCGTCGTCTTCACCGAGGGCGGCACCGCGGGCGCCCTTCGGTCGGTCGGTCTCGTGGTTTCGGACGGCCGGGCCACCGGCGTCGGCAGCCTCACGGTCACCGTGAAGCCGGCCGGCCAGGTGCCCATCAGGGCCGACCCGTTCGTCGTGCTCGCCTATGCGGGCCAGGAGGTCACGATCAATCCGCTCGAGCACGTGCGCGGCGGCACGGGCACGCTGCGCCTCGCGAGCGTTCCGGCCAAGACCGGGGCCACCATCACGGCGAGCCTCGAGGCCGGCACCTTCCGCTTCTCGAGCACCGAGGTGGGCACCCATTACCTCGAATTCGTCGTGAACGACGGCGACCAGACGGCCACCGGCATCGTCCGCGTCGATGTCGCCGCGCCGCCGGACGCGAACAGCAAACCCATCACGATCCCCAAGACGATCTTCGTCAAGACGCTCAGCAGCCAGACGATCGACGTCGCGTCGACCGACATTGACCCGGGCGGTGCCGTGCTGCTCGTGACGGGCGTGTACAACGTCGCGAGCAACTCGGGGATCCGCGCAGAGGTGATCGAGCAGCGCTCCATCCGCGTCACCCTCGTCGCTCCGCTCGAGTCGGGACCGGTGAGCTTCAACTACCGGATCAGCAACGGCCTCGCCGAGGCCGAGGGCATCGTCACGGTCATCGAGATCCCCCCGCCGAGCCAGCTCCAGCCGCCCGTCGCCAACGACGACAGCGTTACCGTGCGCGTGGGCGACGCCATCGACATCCCCGTTCTGGCCAACGATGTTCAGCCCGACGGCGAAGAACTCACCCTCAATCCCGTGCTCTCGACGAGCTTCGACAATAGCTCTGGCCTGCTCTTCGCGTCGGGTAACGTGCTGCGCTACCTTGCCCCTCAGAAAACGGGAGACTTCACCGCCATCTACCAGGTCTCGGGCCCGGATGGCCAGGTCGCGCAGGCCCAGGTGAAGATCGCGGTGAGAGAAGCGGTCGAGGCGACGAACAATCCGCCGGTGCCGCAGACGATCGTTTCGCGCGTGCTCGCGGGGGAGACCGTGCGCATCAAGGTTCCGCTCGTCGGCATAGACCCGGACGGCGACTCGGTGCAGCTGCTCGGCCAGGCCACCAACCCTCAAAAGGGTTCGGTTGTCGACGTCGGCACCGACTACATCGACTATCAGGCGGGGAGCTACTCCGCCGGCACGGACACCTTCACCTACAGCGTCATCGACGGTCTCGGCGCGCGCGCCACCGGCACAGTGCGGGTCGGCATCAGCCCGAAACTCGACGGGGCACGCAACCCCGTGGCGGTCGAAGACGTGGTGACGACCCGGCCGGGAACGACCGTGTCTGTGCAGGTGCTCGCGAACGACTCCGACCCGGACGGCGGCGCGCTGTCGATCCTCAAGGTCGAGCCGAACAGCAAGGACATCGTCGCGTCGATCGTCGGCGACATCGTCAAGGTGACCCCGCCGACGACGCCGGGAACGTATGGTCTCGTGTACACGATCGAGAATGCCTTCGGCGGCACGAGTTCGAACTTCATCTCGGTCAAGGTGGATCCCAACGCACCGCGCGCCTATCCGGTGGTCAGCGACACCGTTCTCACGCTCACCGACATCCTCGGCCGCGACAGTGTCGACGTGAACGTGCTCGCGAACGTGTTCTTCGCGGATGGAAACGCCAACACTCTCAAGGTGTCGCTCCTGCCCGGCTATGACTCGACGGCGACCGTGACCGCGAACAAGCGCGTCCGCGTGTCGGTGCAGAACAAGAGCCAGATCATCCCGTTCGCCGTCGCCAACCCCGACGACGCCCGGGTGGTGTCCTACGGCTTCGTCTGGGTGCCGGGGCTCGACGACGCCCTCCCGCAACTCAACCGAAAGGCGCCGCCGCTCACGGTCGCGAGCGAGTCGACGCTCACCTTCGATCTCAACGACTACGTGCTCGCGATCGGCGGCAAGAAGGTGCGCCTCACCGACACGACGAGCGTGCAGGCGACGCACGCGAACGGCGATGCCCTCGTCGTCAACGACCACACCCTGAGATTCACCTCGGCCGAGAAGTACTTCGGGCCGGCCTCGGTCTCCTTCACCGTGACGGACGGCGATTCGGCGAACGATCCGAACGGCCACACGGCGACGCTTGTGCTTTCGATCAAGGTGACCGCACGAGCCAACCAGCCCCCGGCGTTCGTCGGGGGAGTGATCGACTTCGAGCCGGCGGAATCGAAAGTGCTCGACCTCGTTAAACTGACGAACTATCCATACCCGAAGGATGTCGGCGAACTCGCCTACACGGTGCTGAGCCCGTTGCCGAGCGGCTTCAGCTACACCCTCGTCGGCCAGACGCTCACGATCCGGGCAAACGAAAACGTGGCCAAGAACTCCACCACGGCGATCCTGCTCGGCGTGAAGGACGCCCTCGCGACCGGGCAGTCGGGGCGCATCCAGCTCAATGTCGTCGCGTCGAGCCGACCGCTCGCCAAGCCGGCACCCGACTCGGTTCTCGCACCGCGCGGCCAGACCACGACGGTGGACGTTCTCGCGAACGACGAAGCGACCAACCCGTTCCCCGGCAAACCGCTCAAGGTGGTCGCGATCAGGGGCCTCGACGGCGGGTCCCTTCCCGACGGCCTCTCCATCTCGCCGAGCGCCGACAACCGCCGGCTCACGGTCTCCGTGTCGTCCGCCGCGGCTCCCGGCGACACGAACCTGCAATACCAGGTCGCCGATGCCACGGGCGACCCAGATCGCTACGTGTGGGGATCGATCAAGGTGTCGGTGCAGGACAGACCGGATCCGGTGACGGCCGTGAAGGCGACCGCGTTCGGCGACAAGGTCGTCACCTTGCGCTGGACCGCCGGGGCCGCGAACAACTCGCCGATCACGGGCTTCGACGTGCTCGAGTACAACCAGGCGCTCGACCTCCTCTCGACGACGTCCTGTGACGTCGCCATCTGCGACATCGCGACGCCGGGCAACGGACCAGACAACGCCGTGCGGTTGCGGGTCGTGGCCAAGAACGCGCTCGGTTCATCCGATCCCGTGGGGCTCGGCGGGACAGTGTGGTCGGACATCGTGCCGGCCGCGCCGGCGACGGTCTCGGCCGGCCCGCTCGACGGAGGGTTGAGCATCTCGTGGACCAAGGTGACCGTCGGTTCGGGCGGCAGCCCGGTCACGAGCTATCACGTGACCGCTGGATCCCGCGCCGTCGACGTCGATTCGTCGGCCTGTTCCGGCCCCACCTGCAACGTCGACGTGAGCGGACTCACGAACGGCCAGACCGTGCCGGTGACCGTGAGCGCGCGCAATTCCGCATACGGCCCCCTCACCACCTGGAACTCGTCCGGAACGAGCGCGACGCCGGCCGGGCCGCCCCTCGCCGTGGCGTCGCCGACCGCGTCTGCCGTGAACACCTCCATCTCGCTCGACTGGGCCGGGGTGTTCTCAGACAACGGGCGACCCGTCAGCGGGTACACGGCCGTCGCGTACACGGGCACCGCGCCGACGTGCGCGACACCGAGCCCCCCCGGCGCGACGGCGCGGTCGATGGGCATGGCGACGTCGACCACATTCTCCGGGCTCTCGAGCGAATCGGACTATTCCCTCGTCGTCTTCGCGACCAACAGCCAGGGATGCACGGCGAGCGCCGCGGTGACCGCGCACACGAGCCCCGACGTCATCACCGGGGCATCGACGACCGGCCCGGCCAAGAACGGCAATGACTATGACTTCGTGCTGACCGGCGCTTCCATCGGTTCGACGGATCTCACGAGTGACTACACGTTCTTCTACCGACT
>DMKW01000116.1:19264-23331 GCA_003454135.1 Microbacteriaceae bacterium | reverse complement strand
CGCCCTCACGGCCGACGCCGCCCAGTACGGCCAGGATGCCTCGGTGCAGCTGCGGGCGTGCCGCAACTACCCGAACGCAGGCACGATCTGCCAGTCGACCTGGTCGGCAGCCTTCCCGCTCGGCACGCCGGTCGACCCGCAGATCAACGGTCTCGCCTTCAGGCTCACGGGCGACGGGGTGATCGACCGGAGCGGAACGTTCACCTGGGTCAACTGGCCGATCGGCGCCTCGTACGAGGGAATCGAGTACCGGTGCGGGGACACTCCGGGAGGGCCATTCAGTCCGGCGACCACGAGCGACGCCGGCAGCTGCCAGGCCGACGGCCTCGTCGGTGCACCGACCCTGACCATCCGCGTGGTTGCGAACGGCGGCCAACTCTATGACATAACGTACGACACGAGCGGAAATGTGCAGTAGCTCTCCGCCCGGCCGCCCCAACGAGAAGGTAACAGCATGACGATGACAGCCGAACAGGCCACCTGGTTTTCGGATCGGTTCAATCGCCTCGTATCCAACGTGGACCAGGTTCTGCTCGGAAAGACCTTCGTCATCAAGCTCTCGTTCGCCGCGCTTTTGAGCGAGGGCCACCTCCTGCTCGAGGACTTTCCCGGTACCGGCAAGACCTCGCTCGCCCGCGCGATGGCGCAAAGCGTCGACGGGTCGAGCAACCGGATCCAGTTCACCCCCGACCTGCTGCCGGGTGACATCACCGGGGTGAGCATTTATGACCAGAGCGCGAACGACTTCGAGTTTCACCGCGGGCCGGTGTTCGCCAATATCGTGCTCGCCGACGAGATCAACCGCGCGAGCCCGAAGACCCAGGCGGCGCTGCTCGAGGTGATGGAGGAGGGCCAGGTCACGGTCGACGGGGTGACGCACGACGTCGGAGCGCCGTTCATGGTGATTGCCACCCAGAACCCGATCGAACAGGCTGGCACCTACCGACTTCCCGAAGCGCAACTCGACCGGTTCATCATGAAGGCATCGATCGGCTACCCGGACCACGCGTCGACGGTGCGGATACTCGAGGGCGCCGGCGTCAAGGCGCACGAGACCATCCTGCCGCCCATCGCATCCGCCCAGATGATCATCGAGATGGGGGCGCTCGCCCGAACGGTGCACGTCGACCCGTCGATCAACGACTACGTGTCGCGGCTCGTCGAGGCGACGCGATCATCGAGCGAGGTTCGCCTCGGTGCAAGCGTTCGTGGCGCCCTCGCGCTCATCCGCACGGCGAAAACCCTCGCGGCATCGAATGGTCGGCACTACGTTGTGCCGGATGACGTGAAGGCGCTCGCGGAACCCGTGCTGGCCCACCGGCTCGTGCTCGATCCCGAGGCGGAGTTCGACGGCGTCACGGCATCGAGCGTGATCGCCCAGATCCTGATCGAGACCCCGCCACCGAGCGATCGGCAAGCGGTGTGACCAATCGCGGCGATTCCATTCGCATGCCGGAGCGGCCGGCGCGGTCGACGACGTCGACCTCGACTGCCCGGTTGGACGCGGCGCATTTCACGACGAACGAGGGCCTCACGAACGCGCGCACGCGCATCGTGGGCACGCGCACCGGGTTCATGGCCGACGCGATCATCGCGAGCGTCAGGCTCACGAGGGCCCTCGGCGTGGTGCTCGGCCGGGCGTCGAGGCGCGTGTCTGCGGTCATCACACCGCTCGGCTGGGTCATGCTGTTCGCCGTGCCGGTCGCCTTCGTTCTCGGCTACCGGCTCGGTTGGATCGAACTCGTCGCGGTCGGATTCGCGGGGAGCGTGCTCATCGTCGTCGCGGCGATCTACCTCGTCGGGCGCAACGCGTTCACCATCGAACTGACCGTTCCACACAACAGGGTCGTCGTGGGCGAGCGGGCAACAGGCATTGTGAAGGTGGCCAATCCCACCCGGCGCCGGATCGCCGGAGTCAAGGTCGAGGTTCCGGTCGGCAGGGGGCTCGCCGAACTGGCGATGCCGAGCCTCGCGAGGGGAGCGGAATTCGAACACGAGTTCGTCGTTCCCACCGCGCGCCGCGGCATCCTCTCGGTCGGACCCGTGCGAACGGTGCGAGCCGACCCGGTCGGCCTCGTGAGGCGCGAACTCCTCTGGACGGGCGCGGAGCAGCTCTTCGTGCATCCGCGCACGATCGGAATTCCGAGCACGAGCACCGGATTCATCCGCGACCTCGAGGGCAACCCCACGCGGGACATCTCGAACAGTGACGTCTCGTTCCACGCGTTGCGCGAGTATGTTCCGGGAGACGATCGCCGCTACATCCACTGGAAGAGCACGGCCAAGACGGGCACATACATGGTGCGCCAGTTCGAGGAGACCCGGCGCAGCCACCTTGTCATCGCCCTGAGCCTCGCGACCGCGAACTACGGGACCGACGAGGAATTCGAGATGGCGGTGAGTGTCGCCGGTTCGCTCGGCGCCCGCGCGATCCGGGATGCGAGGAACGTCTCGGTTGTCGTGAGCGAGAAGACCCCGGAATTCGCCAAGCGCAAGGTGCTCGCCGTGCGGCACCTCAACACCCTCACGAGATCGCGGCTGCTCGACGACCTCGCCGTCGTCGAACACGCCGAGTCGGCCCTCGGAATCATCGACGTCGCTCGCGTCGCCGCCGACGAGGTCGCCGGCATCTCGGTCGCGTTTCTCATCTGCGGGTCGCTCGCGACGCCGACCGAGTTGCGCGCGGCGTCCACCAAGTTCCCACCCGGTGTCGAGGTCATCGCGATCGTGTGCGACCCGGAGATGATCCCCGGCCTTCGTCGCGTCGCCGGCCTGAGCGTGCTCACGATCGGTTTTCTCGAAGACCTGCAGAAGTCCCTCGCCCGTTCGGCCGCCGCATGAGCACGCGGCGCCCGCTCACGGTCTCCTTCGTCGTCGCTAACACGACGATGCTGTGGTTGGCGACGGCGATCGCCTCGGTCGAGCTGTGGCCCGTCTACCAGAGCCTCCCGTTCGTCTTGCTCGTGATCGTGACGGTCATCGTCGGCACGCTCATCGCGATGGTCGGGGCGCGATTTCGCTGGTCGAGCCTCATCGTGCTGCTCGTCACACTCGCCGCCTATTTTGCGATCGGGGTACCCCTCGCCGTGCCGAGCCGCGCCCTGTTCGGAGTTCTTCCGACCCTCGACGGACTCGCCGAACTCGCCTCGGGCACCGCCCTGAGCTGGAAGCAGCTCGTGACGATCACGCTTCCGGTGGGAAGCTACCAATCGCTCCTCGTGCCGGCCCTCGTGCTCGTGCTCGCGACGACGGTCGTCGGACTCTCGACCGCCCTGCGGGCCCGCTGGGGAGAGCTCGGTGCGCTGGGGCCGATTCTGCTCTTCATCGCCGGCATCCTCTTCGGTCCGACCACGGCCAACTGGCCGCTGCAGCTGTCCCTGGGTCTGCTCGGCGTCGTGTTGATCTGGATCGCGTGGCAGCGCTGGTACCGACGCCGCGAACAGGTGCGCCTGCTCGCCGCGCAGGGCGCGGCGACGGAGGGCCGGCCGCTCGAATCGGTGGCCGACCGGAGGTTCATGGGGGCCCGGTCCCTAATCGGTGCCGCGCTCATCATGGTGCTTGCGGCCGGCTCGTCGGTCGCCGCGGCGCTCTACCTCCCGCCGACCACGACCCGCCAGGTGATTCGAACGGCGATCGAGCAGCCGTTCGACCCCCGCGCGTATCCGAGTCCGCTGAGCGGTTTCCGCCGCTATGAGGAACCTGGGGTGGCAGACAGCACCATGCTGAGCGTGCTTGGCCTGCCGACCGGGGGACGCATCCGCATCGCCACCCTCGACAGCTACGACGGGATCGTCTACGCGGTCGGCAGCGAGAGTGTGTCGAGCGAGTCCGGGTCGTTCACGCGCGTTCCGTACACCTTCGACCAGTCGGCCACCAAGGGCGCGCCGGTGTCGCTCACGGTGACGGTCGGCGATTACTCGGGCGTCTGGGTGCCGACAGTCGGAAAGTTCGAGAGCATCGCCTTCGTGGGCGGCGACGCCACCGCCTTGCGCGACTCGTTCTACTACAACGATGCGAGCGGCACGGCCGCCGTCGTGAAGCACCTGTCGAGCGGCGACGCGTACACG
>DMKW01000116.1:8000-19072 GCA_003454135.1 Microbacteriaceae bacterium | reverse complement strand
CGGGCCCCGCCGTGGTTCCGCGAATCGGAGTGCTGCCGGAGAACCTGCTCTCCACTCTCGACGGCTGGGTCAAGGGCGTCGGCGGCGGCGGCAATCGCCTACTCGCGATGGTTGCGGCGCTGAAGAAGGCCGGCTACGTGAGCCACGGCGTCTCCGCGGACGAACCGCTCAGCCGATCCGGACATGCCGCAGACCGTATAACCCAGCTTCTCACCGACCAGCGGATGATCGGCGACCAGGAGCAGTACGCCGTGACGGCGGCGCTCATGGCGAGACAACTCGGCTTTCCCGCCCGCGTCGTGTTCGGCTTCGCGCCCAAGGACGTCACCGCGGGCGGCGTCACGCGCATCCTCGGCAAGGACATCTCGGCCTGGATCGAGGTCGACACGGCGCAGTACGGCTGGGTGACGATCGACCCGACCCCGCCCGTGCGGGAGATCCCCGCCGAACAGCCGAAGGACCCGACGACGATCGCGCGCCCGCAGTCGCCAGTTCAGCCGCCGATCGAGGACCAGAAGTCCGACAACAGCCCGGTGCCGCCGGACAGCACGCAAGACGAGCCGGCGAGCCTGAGCCCGCTGCTCGTCATTCTGCTCACCGTGCTCCGGGTGCTCGGCTGGGTGCTCGCGGGAGTGGCGATCGTGCTGGCTCCATTCGCGGCGATCGTCGCTGCGAAAGTGCGGCGACGGGTGCTGCGCAAGCGAGCCCCCACGCCCCTGCAGCGCATCAGCGGCGGCTGGCAGGAGTTTGAGAACTCGGTGATCGACCGCGGCTACTTGCCGCCTCCGTCGCCGACCAGAACCGAGGTTGCCGCGACCGTGGGAGGATTGAAGCCTCTCGTGCTCGCCTCCGTCGCCGATCGCGCCGTGTTCTCGCCGAACGAACCGAGGGCCGAGGAGGCCGACCAGGTGTGGCGATCAGTCGAGGCCATGCTCATCACGATCGACCGGGGGCGAACCCGCCGCGAGCGCATCCGGGCGGCGATCTCGCTGCGGTCGCTCGGTGGTTATAGTGTCAAGAACCTGTTCAAGCGTTAGAGGGCTGCGCGGTGAGATGCACGTATTGCGGAACTGAGCTGCCGGTCGGCGCTCTCTTTTGCGGCGAGTGCGGCCGCGCGGTCGCGCAAGCCCAGCTGCCAACCGGGCGGCTGCCTCGCGTTCCGGTGCCCGTCGCGCGACCGGTCGCGGGGGCGAGCCCGGGCCGGACGGCGGGTGAGCGGTGCGAGCAGTGCGGCAGCCCCATGGCCGCGGACGACATCTTCTGCGGCGAATGCGGCCACGTCTCACGCGCCGTGAGCGACACCTTCAGCCGCCCGCGCGACACCGTCGTGATCGATCGGATCGAGGCGCTCGCCATCCCCGAGGCGGACGACGTCGAGCCCGCGCCTGCCCCGGTCGAAATCGCGGCCGAGCCTCCGGCGTCCGAAGCTCCGGGAACCGAGGCTGCGCCGGCCGAAGAGAACTCGGCGACGGCCGCCGAGCCGAAGCCGCCCGTCGCGTTGAACAGGCCCCAGTCGCCGCCGTTCGCCGAGGCGGGAGACATCGAGGCCACGCGGATAGTGCGCAAGGAGGCGGGCATCCGTTTCGTCCTGCAGTTCAGCACGGGCGAGAGTTTCACGGTGTACGGCACGGGACTCGTCGGGCGCAACCCCAAGCCGGAACCCGGCGAATACGTCGACCAGGTCGTTCGCGTGCTTGACCCGAGCCGTTCGGTCTCCAAGACCCACCTCGAGTTCGGCCAGGAAGACGGCACGTTCTGGATCGCCGACAGGTTCTCGGGCAACGGCACGATCGCGCGCGAACCGGAATCGCCTCCCGTGCGTTGCGCGCCGAACACGCGTCACCGCATCTCGCGCGGCACGCGAGTGGAGATCGGCGAACAGTTCTTCATCGTGAGCTGACCACTCCTCCACGATCACGCGTGCCAGGATGCCGCGTCCCGGTCATCGTGTCGCCGGCACCTGCGCCACGACGGTGGTGCTTTCCTGTGCGCGTGTCCGATCACGCGAGCCACGACCCGTCCAGGATCGCGTTGCCGCGGCCGCCGGAGGCGGCCCGGCCCCCCACGATTCCCGTCTTCGCGATTCTCGCGCCCGTCGCGGTCTCGGTGGGCATGTGGGCAGTGACCGGATCGGTCTTCGCCCTCGCGTTTGCCGTGCTCGGTCCGGTGATCGCCGTCGCGAGTATTACCGACGGAAAGCTTCACGGCACACGCCGGGCGAAGCGCGAGTGGCGACGGTTCCGCGACGAGCTCGAAACCGTCGGGCGGCTCATCGATGATCATCACGCTCGCGAACGCGCCGAGCTGGCCGACGCGGTCGAGAGGCTGATCGGCACGAGCCGTGACGGGATCGGCGATCGGGAGCTCTGGCGCGACGAACCGGGTTCCCCACGCCTCGTGAGCATCGGTCGCTCGCTCGGTCGGAGCGCGCTCCGGCTCGACGACGCGCCGCCGGTGCCGGGCGACAGGTTGGCGGCCGCCGAGCTCGATGCCGTTCGGCGCCATGCCGGCGTTCTCGCCGACGTGCCGCTTCTCGTCGACCCGTCGCTCGGAATCGGGGTGTGCGGCCCGGCGGCCCTCGCCGAGGCGGCGGCGAGGGCCATTCTCGTGCAGCTCGCCGGGCTGTTCTCGCCGCTCGACCTCTCCCTCACCGCGCCGCCGGATGGCGGCTGGGCCTGGCTGCGCTCCCTTCCCCACCGGGTGGGATTCGACGGGTCAGAGCCCGGCTGCGTGCGCTGGATGTCGCGGGTCGCCACCGCGATCGTCGCGATCGCGAGCGAGCCCGGCGAGCTCCCCGCGGACTGCCGGGTCGTGCTCCAGGTGGGGGCGGGCAGTTCCGCGCGGCTCCTCGCCTGCCCGGGCATCGAGGGCGGTCGGCCGGTCTCCCCGTTTTTTGCCTCAGCAGAGTTCGCGCTCGAGAGGGCGGTTTTCCTCTCCGCTGCCGCCGTTGCGCGGGGCGCGATTCCCCCCGGCGAAGCCTCTCCCGCCGATCTCGGCTTTTCGGCACTGCCGCAGGGCGCGGCCGGCGGCGGCGCGGAGTCGCTCGATTGTTGCTTCGCATGGAGCGGTGCCGAACCCCTCACCGTCGACCTCGTGGCACACGGGCCGCACGCGATCGTCGGTGGCACGACGGGAAGCGGCAAGAGCGAGCTTCTCGTGAGCTGGATTCTCGCGATGGCGGCGTCCCACTCGCCAGCGGCGGTCAACTTCCTGCTCATCGACTTCAAGGGCGGCGCCTCCTTCGCCGCGATCTCCGGCCTCGCCCATGTCGTCGGTCTCGTGACCGACCTCGACGAGAGGGTCGCTCGGCGGGCGATCCTGAGCCTCGGGGCGGAGATCCGGTTTCGCGAGTCGTTCCTCGCGAAGGCCGGTGCCCGCGCGATCGCGGAGCTTCCACCGCGCGATCGACTCGCGCGGCTCGTGATCGTCGTGGACGAGTTCGCGGCGATGGTCGTCGAGCGCCCGGAGCTGCAGGGAGTGTTCGCCGATCTCGCCGCGCGCGGTCGGTCCCTCGGCATCCACCTCATCCTGTGCACCCAGCGCCCGGCGGGCATAGTGCGCGACGTCGTTCTCGCCAACGCCCAGTTGAGGATCTCGCTGCGGGTCAACAACACGGCAGACAGCACCGCGGTCGTCGGTTCGGCCGCCGCCGCCGAGCTGCCGAGCGGGCACCCCGGACGAGCGATCGTGAGCCTCGATGGCCAGAATGCGCGGCAGGTTCGGGTCGCGCTCGCGATGGACGACGACGTGCGCCGCGTCGCCGCCGTTCACGCGGGTGGCGCCGTCGCCCTTCGTCGACCATGGTGCGACGACCTTCCCCTCGTCGTCCGCTCGTGCGCGCTCCCGCCCGTTGCCAGGGGCGTTCCGATCGGCCTCCTCGACCTCCCGGCCGAACAGCGCCAGGGGGCCGCGGTCTACGATCCGGCCACGCACGGAAACCTGCTCGTGATCGGCGGCCACCGCTCGGGCAAGTCCAACGCCCTGCGTGTGCTCGCTGCGACCGGCGCCGCTCGCGTCATGCCGAGATCGGTCGACGACGCATGGGACTTTCTCGCGCGGGAGGTGGCTCAGCCGCGAGGGTCGCCGACGACGCCGGCGCTCGTGCTGATCGACGACCTCGATGCGATCGTGGCGAATCTGACCGACGACCATCAGCAGGCGTTCCTCGACATGCTCGTCGACCTGTTGCGAAGCGGCCCGGCGACGGGCCGAACCGTCGCCGTCGCGGTGCGTCGCATCCCCAGCGCGCTGCATTCCGTCGCCGAGCTGTGCGATTCTCGCCTGGTTCTTCGTTTGCCGAGCCGCCAGGACCACGTGCTGGCCGGGGGAGAGCCGGCCGGTTTCGAGCCTGCCGCCCCGCCGGGGCGCGGCGAGTGGCTCGGCAACCGGCTGCAGCTGGCGCTGTACGATCCCGACGCCGATCCTGATCCCGAACCACGCGCCGCCCCGCCGAGCATCGTTGACTGGTCGGACGGCTCGCGTCGAGCGGTCGTGTCCACGGCGCCGGCCGCCTTCGAGCGCGCCTTGCGGGAGTCGGGATGCGCCGCCACGGTCATCCAACTCGGCGTGCGCGCGGCCCTCGACGTGCTCGGGGCCACCGACCCCGTCGTGATCGTCGGGAACCCGGAGTCGTGGCAGGCGAACTGGGGGCTCGCCTCCACGCTTCGCGGCTCCGCGTCGCTCGTGTTCCACGGTTGCACCCCGGCGGAGTTCCGCGCCGTGAGCGGTCAGCGACGCCTGCCTCCGCCGATCGTGCGGCGTTCGACGGACTGCTGGCTACTTGAGCCGGACGGTTCGCTCAGCCGCGTGCGCGCGTTCGACGACGCCGACCGCCCGTGACCGGCGGGTGCGGCCGGGTCAGTCGAGAACGCTCTCGATCGACCAGAAGTCCAGCCCGTTGGCCGCGGCGACCGGCTCGCTCACGAGATGACCGTCGTGCGTGTTGAGGCCGAGTGCGAGGGCGGGATCGGCGCGCAGCGCGGCCTTCCACCCATGGCCCGCTATGGCGCGCACGTAGGGGAGCGTGGCATTGGTCAGGGCGTAAGTCGACGTGTTCGGCACGGCGCCCGGCATGTTTGCCACGCAGTAGAAGAGCGAGCCGTGCACGGTGAACGTGGGGTCGGCGTGGGTCGTCGGGTGGCTGTCGGCAAAGCAACCGCCCTGGTCCACGGCGATGTCGACGAGCACGCTGCCCGGCTTCATCCGCGACACGAGATCGTTGCTGACGAGCTTGGGGGCCTTTGCTCCGGGCACGAGCACCGAACCGATCACGAGGTCGGCCGAGATGCAGGCCCGCTCGATCTCGAAGCTGTTCGAGGCGATCGTCTGCACGCGTCCGGCGTAGAGGGCGTCCAGTTCACGCAGCCTCTGGATGTTCGTGTCGAGCACGACGACCTCGGCGCCGAGACCGACCGCGACCGAGACGGCGTTCGTGCCGGCCACGCCGCCGCCGAGCACGACGACCTTGGCCGGCCGCGTGCCGGGCACGCCGGGAACGAGGAGCCCCGGTCCGCCGTTGGGCTTGAGCATGGCGTTGGCGCCAACGATCGGGGCGAGCCTTCCGGCCACCTCGCTCATCGGCGCGAGAAGCGGCAGCGCCCGCGAGGGCAACTGCACAGTCTCGTAGGCGATCGCGGTGACCTTCGCCGCGAGCAACTCGTCGGTGAGGCGTCGTTCGGCGGCGAGGTGGAGATAGGTGAAAAGAAGCAGGCCATCGCGGAAGTGCCCGTATTCGCTCTCGACCGGCTCCTTCACCTTGAGCAGGAGGTCTGCGGCCGCCCATGTCGACTCGGCGTCAGCGCTGATCGTGGCCCCCGCCGACACGTATTCGTGATCCGGGATGGACGAACCGAGTCCGGCACCGGCCTGGATCAGCACTTCGTGACCATTGGCGACGAGGTCGTGGACTCCGGCCGGGGTGATGGCCACCCGGAACTCGTTGTTCTTGACCTCTGTTGGCACGGCGATTTTCATTGCACTCCTGACTCGACACGAACCTCGACGCTCAACGACGGTGTTGATGCAGCTCCAAGCGTAGTCTCGGCCGACACACGAATCCGCAACGAAAAGGGGCGTTCTGATGCTGATTTCGTAAAGATTGTGTTTCGTGATGGGGGATTTGCCCCATTTCGGATGCGATTGTTCCCGCCTCTGTGTAAGTATCAACGCATGCGGCACGCCGATGTCCGCGTCATGCTCACGTCGATCAAGGAGTAGGCCTCGATGACCAGAACAATGCCACAGGACCCGATGATCCAACGGCTGATCCAGCAAGCCAGACAAGCCCCGATCACGAGGCGGAATATTCTGCAGGGCGCGGGAATCGGTGCGGCAGCGCTCACCCTCGCCGCGTGCTCCACGGGCGGTGCCAAGCAGCCGAACCCCGCGAAGGACAAGTCGGACACCGTGAAGGCCCTCAACTGGGCCAACTGGGCCGCATACATCGACGAAGACGACAAGGGCAACTACCCCACTCTTGTCGAGTTCGAGAAGCAGACCGGCCTCAAGGTCAAATACGACGTAGCGGTCGACGACAACAACACCTACTACGGCAAGGTCAAGGGCCAGCTCGCTCTCGGGCAGGACATCGGCGCCGACGTCGTGTGCCTCACCGACTGGATGGTCAGCCGCATGATCCGGCTCGGCTACACCCAGGAATTCGATCTCTCCAAGATCCCGAATGCCAAGAACCTCACTCCCGCGTTGAAGAATCCCGACTTCGACCCCGGCCGCAAGCGGTCCCTGCCGTGGCAGGGCGGCTTCGCCGGCATCTGCTGGAACAAGGAAAAGATCCCGAACGGCCTCAAGTCCGTCGACGACCTCTGGGACAAGGCGCTCAAGGGGCGGGTGGGCGTGCTCTCCGAGATGCGCGACACCATGGGCCTCATCATGCTGCAGAATGGCGTGGACATCAGCGGCAAGTGGACCGACGACGACTTCAACGCGGCCATCGATGTCTTCAAGAAGCAGGTCAACGACGGCCAAATCCGTAACATCAAGGGCAACGCCTACCTCGAAGATCTCAAGAGCGAGGACACCCTCGCGGCGATCTGCTGGTCGGGCGACATCACGGTGATCAACGCCGAGGCCGGCGACAAGTGGGAGTTCGCCATTCCGACCGCCGGTGGCACGCTCTGGAACGACAACTTCCTCATTCCTGTCGGTTCGAGCGAGAAGTCGAACGCCGAGAAGCTCATCAACTACTACTACGAGCCCGAGGTGGCCGCGCAAGTGGCGGCGTGGGTGAACTACATCACGCCCGTGGTCGGTGCGAAAGAGGCGATGCAGAAGATCGATCCGACGCTCGCCGACAACCAGCTCATCTTCCCCAACGAAGCGACGCTCGCCAAGGCCCACATCTTCCGCACCCTGACCGGTGCCGAGGAAAGCAAGTACGGCGCGGCTTTCCAGGCCGTGCTGCTGGGCTCCTAATGGCGGGAGGAGTCTTCGCCGAGTCCGGCGCCGATCTCGAACTCATCGGCATCCAGAAGCGATTCCCCGGATTCACCGCGATCGAGGGCATGGATCTCACGATCCCGGCCGGGTCGTTCTTCGCCCTGCTCGGCCCATCGGGCTGCGGAAAGACCACCACACTGCGTCTCGTCGCCGGACTCGAGGAGGTCACCGCCGGCCGCATTCTCATCGGCGGCAAGGATGTCACGGACACCAAGCCGTACCAGCGCCCGGTCAACACGGTCTTCCAGAGCTACGCGCTCTTTCCGCACATGACGATCATCGAAAACGTCGCGTTCGGCCTGAGGCGCCGCAAGATCCCGGATGCGACGGGCAAGGCCCACGAGGCCCTGCGCCTCGTGGAGCTCGATCACCTCGCCGCCCGGCGCCCCCAGCAGTTGTCCGGCGGCCAGCAACAGCGTGTCGCGCTCGCCCGCGCGATCGTCAACCGCCCGGCGCTCCTGCTGCTCGACGAGCCGCTCGGCGCCCTCGACCTCAAACTCAGGCGCCAGATGCAGCTCGAGCTCAAGTCGATCCAGGAAGAGGTGGGGCTCACCTTCCTGCACGTGACCCACGACCAGGAGGAGGCCATGACCATGGCCGACACCGTCGCCGTGATGAACAAGGGCAGGATCGAGCAGCTTGGCGACCCAGAACTGCTTTACGAACTGCCGCGCACGGCGTTCGTCGCCAACTTCCTCGGCCAGTCGAACCTCTTCACCGGACCGGTCGAAGGCACCACGGCCGGCAGCATCTCGGTCAACATCGAGGGCAACAGGATCGTCGTGCCGAAGTCGCGGGCCCAACGGCATTCCGGCGAGGTCACGGTCGGCGTCCGGCCTGAGAAGCTGACCCTGCACGTGACCGCGCCGAATCCCGAGGCCGGCACGAACCTGCTCGGCCCCGGCCGCATCATCGACGTATCGTTCAGCGGCGTGAGCACGCAATACATTGTCGCGGTGCCCGGCCTCGGCTCGATCGTCGTCTTCGCCCAGAACATGGGCGTCGGCCCGCTCGTCGAGGAGGGCGCCGAGACGTGGGTCTCCTGGAAGGTCGAGCACGGATTCGGACTCGAGGATGAGGCGCCGCGGCAACCGCGGTTCAGCGCGGACACCGACACGGCATCCATCGCGCTGCAGAAGAAACGCGCCCTCATGTCGGAGCTCGAGGAGGCCTAGGGATGGCTTTCTCCGCATTCGCGAGCGCGGCACCGGCCCAGGAGCAGGCGCCAAAGCGCAAGAGCAGGATCGCCCTCCTGTTGCTCGCGCCGGGCGTGATCTACCTCGTGATCTTCTTCCTCGTGCCGCTCGTCACGCTCGTCTTCACGTCGCTCGAGACGCCGTCCGCCGAGGGCGACATTGGGCAGTATTCGCCGGGGTTCGAGATCGGCAACTACGCGACGGTTCTCGCGCAGTACTCTCCGCAGATCCTGCGCTCGTTCGGCTATTCGCTCATCGCCACGGTCTTCGCGCTGCTCTTCAGCTATCCGCTCGCCTATTTCATCGCGGTGAAGGCGCGCCGGTGGCCGCTCGTGCAGAACCTGCTGCTCGTGCTCGTGATCGCGCCGTTCTTCATCAGCTTCCTGCTGCGCACGATGGCGTGGAAGTCGATGCTCTCCGACGAGTCGTTCCTGGTGACCGCGCTCAAGGGGCTGTCGCTCATGGACCCGCAGGCCCACATCACGGGCACGCCGTTCTCGGTGGTCTTCGGGCTCACCTACAACTTCATCCCGTTCATGACGTTGCCCCTCTATGCGGTGCTCGAGCGCCTCGATACGCGCTACCTGGAGGCGGGCAGCGACCTCTACGCTCGACCGATCACGACGTTCCGCACGGTGACGCTCCCGCTCTCCGCGCCCGGCATCATCTCGGGCGTGCTGCTCACCTTCATCCCGGCGGCGGGCGACTACGTCAACGCGAGCAGGCAGTTCCTCGGCGGAACGGGCACGACCATGATCGGCAACGTCATCGACGGCAACTTCTTCGACCTGCAGAACTATCCGGCTGCCGCCGCGCTGTCGATCATCCTCATGTCGGTGATCCTCGTGCTCGTCATCGTCTACATTCTTCTGTCGGTATATGTCTGGAAGACCGGAACGGAGGGGCTGCTGTGACGCTCCAGGAGGCGAGGGTCCTCGGCGTCGTCATGGAGACCCCGGCGCCTCGTCCGTCCCGCGCCCGGTTCAGCCTCGGACGCTGGTTGCTTCCCGTGTACGCGGCGCTCGCGCTCATTTTCCTGCTCGTGCCGATCGTCTACACGTTCGTGTTCTCGTTCAACGACTCCCTCAAGTCCAATATCTCCTGGCGCGGGTTCACCCTCGACAAGTGGACGCACGTGTGCGAGGCGCAGGGGGTCTGCCAGGCCTTCGCCAACAGCATCCTCATCGGCGTCGTCGCGACGCTTTCGGCGACCGTGCTCGGCACGGCGATCGCGATCGCCCTCGTGCGGTACCGCTTCCGATTCCGCACCGCGGTCAACCTGCTGCTCTTCCTGCCGATGGCGACCCCGGAGGTCGTGCTCGGTGCGGGACTCGCGGCAGAGTTCCTGGGTCTCGGCGCGGACATGGGCATCGGCACGATCATGATCGCCCACACGATGTTCTGCATCAGCTTCGTCGTCGTGACCGTGAAGGCTCGGGTCACGAGCCTCGACCCGGCGCTCGAGGAGGCCGGCCGCGACCTGTACGGCTCCCCGAGCCAGGTGTTCTGGAGAATCACGTTCCCCCTGCTGCTGCCCGGCATCGTCGCGGCGGCGCTCCTGTCGTTCGCCCTGAGCTTCGACGACTTCATCATCACCAACTTCAACTCGGGCACCACAGACACGTTCCCCAAGTTCGTCTACGTGTCGGCGGCCCGCGGCGTGCCGGCGGAGGCAAACGTGATCGCGTCGGCGGTCTTCATCCTCGCGATCGTGCTCGTGCTCGTCCAGCAGATCTCGGCGGCCGCGCGCCGCAAGCGCCTCGCGAAGGTGCAATAGCCGTGTACGAGGACCGCGAACGCCTCGCCGAACTCTGGCAGATCGAAATGCAGACGTTCGCGGCCGCCCGGCCCCGGTCGCACGCGCTATTCGCCGAAGCGCTGCCGCACCTGCCAGACGGGGTGCCCATGCTCTGGATGGCCAAGTGGCCCGGGCCCTGGCCCGTCTACGTCGAGAGCGCAAGCGGTGCGCATTTCACCGACGCGGACGGCATCGACCACGTTGACCTGTGCCTCGGCGATACCGGGGCCATGTGCGGGCACGCCCCGCCCGCGGCGGTCGCCGCGATCACCGCTCAGCTCGGGCGCGGCTCGACCTTCATGCTTCCGACCGCGGATGCAGCGGCAGCGGCGACGCTCCTCGCCGACCGGTTCGGCGTGCCGAGCTGGCAATTCAGCCTCTCGGCCACGGATGCCAACCGCAGCCTCATCCGCTACGCCCGCCAGGTGACGGGGCGCCGCAAGATCGTCGTGCACGACTACTGCTACCACGGAACCGTCGACGAGGCGTACGCGACCCTCGATTCGCACGGGGAGGTCGTCGAGCGGCGAGGCACGATCGGCGCGCCCGTGCCGCCGTCGCTCACGACCGCGGTCGTGCCGTTCAACGACGTGGACGCCCTCGAGGCGGTGTTCGCGACCGGT
>DMKW01000116.1:6109-7923 GCA_003454135.1 Microbacteriaceae bacterium | reverse complement strand
GGCTGTGCACGAAGTACGGCGTGATCCTCATCATCGACGAGACGCACACGTTGTGCGCCGGACCCGGCGGCATGATCGCGCGGGACGGCCTGGATCCGGATGCCGTGGTGGTCGGCAAGAGCGTCGGCGGCGGCATCCCGGCCGGGGCGTACGGCATGACGGCGTCGTTTGCCGCCCTCGTGCGCGCGTCGCTCGACCTCGAGGACATCGATGTCGGGGGAGTGGGGGGAACTCTCGCTGGCAACGCGCTCTCGCTCGCCGGCATCCGCGCAACGCTCGGCGAGGTGCTCACCCCGGAGGCATTCGTCGGCATGATCGACCGGGCCACCGAGTGGACCGTCGGTGTGCAGGCCGCGATCGACGAGTTCGACGTGCCCTGGCAGGTGACCCAGCTCGGGGCGCGCTCGGAGTACAGCTTCCGGCCGACCCCACCGGTCGACGGCGCGGAGGCCGCGGCCGCCGACGACTTCGAACTGCAGCAATACCTGCACCTGCACGCGCTCAACCGCGGCATCCTCATCACACCGTTCCACAACATGGCGCTCATGAGTCCCGCGACGACCGCCGCCGACGTCGAGCGGCATACGGCGGCGTTCCGCGAGGCGATCGTGGCGCTCTTCGCGTAGCGGTGCCGGGCCCCGCCTCGCCCGTTTCTGTGCCTGTTCGTCGGGTTTGTGCCCGCTCGACACGGCACAAACCCGACGAAGGGGCACAATCACAGGGACGCGGGCGGAGGCGCGATGGTGGCGGGAGCCGGGCGGGGCGCCGCGACGCTAGCGGCCGACGACCAGCGCGGACGCCCGCAGGCGGCCCACCGGCACGCCGCCGCCGAGCACCTCGTCGGTCGTGAGGGCGATCACGCGGTCGGCGTGCGCCCGGGAGATCGCGCCGACGGATGCGAGCAGCTCGAGCGCGACGAGGGTCGCGGCCCGTGCACTGCCGTCCAGGATCTTGAGGGCCACGGCCGTGCCGTCCTCGAGCCCCATCACCATGACGCCCTCCGCGCCGCCCTTCGCGACGATGCCGAGCTCGTCGATCACGACGGTGTTCGCGCGGCCGATGCCGTCGATCGCCCACGGGTTGGCGCGGATGGCGGCCGACAATCGTGCCGCGTCGGCGTCGCCGCGCGAGGGCGCCGCGCCGTCGCCCAGGGAGGCGCTCGCGACGCGACCCACGGCTGTGGCGAGCCCGCGCACCGTCGTGGCGAAGACGGGAGCACCGCATCCGTCAACTCCGACGTGGGCGACGGCTTCTCCCGTGAATTCCTCGATCGTCGAGCGAATGAGGGCCTGGAGCGGGTGCGCTGGGTCGAGGTAGGTCTCGGTCGGCCAGCCATTCGTGACGCACGCGAGCAGGAACGCGGCGTGCTTGCCCGAGCAGTTCATGGTGATGCGGCTCGGCCCGTCCGCCGCGCGTCGCGCGCCGCCGTCGAGCGGCCAGTCGATCGGGCACCGGAGCGCATCGGGGCCGAGCGCCGCACGCTCGAGCAGCCGTTCGACGAGTCGCACGTGTTCGGCGGTGCCGCCGTGGCTCGCCGACGCGATCACGAGTTCGGCGCCCTCGAGCGCAACCCCGGCCCGCAGCACGGCGATCGCCTGGAGGAGCTTGAGCGACGATCGCCCGAAGATGAGCGCGGAGCCGTCGCCGAGCTCGCGCCGAATCGAACCGTTCGGCGCGACCACGACCGCCGCGCCGATGTGCCTGGACTCGTCGAATCCCGAACGCTCGAGTATCGCCAGTTCGACGGTGTCAGCCACCCCGATGGGGTGGCTCACAGGGCCGCGAGGGCGTCGTCGAGCACGCCGATCGCGTCG
>DMKW01000116.1:649-5804 GCA_003454135.1 Microbacteriaceae bacterium | reverse complement strand
GCGATTGGCAGCCCGCCGGCGATGCCCTTCGCGGTGAGCACCATGTCCGGTACGACGCCGAAGTGCTCGCTCGCGAAGTACGCGCCAGTACGCGCCATGCCGCTCTGGATCTCGTCGGCGATGAACACGATCCCGTTGGCCGTGCACCACTCCTGCAGCGCCGGCAGGTAGCCGTCGGCCGGCACGACGAAGCCGCCCTCGCCCTGGATCGGCTCCGCGACGAGGCACGCGAGATCGGATGCGCCCACCGTCTTCTCGAGGTAGTCGATCGTGCGCCGTGCTGCCTCTTCGCCGCTCAGCCCGTCGCGGAACGGGTAGGAGTTGGGGGCGTGGTGGATGGACCCTGCGAACGGACCGAAGCCGGCCTTGTACGGCATGGCCTTGAAGGTCATCGCCATCGTGAGGTTGGTGCGACCGTGGTAGGCGTGCTCGAGCACGGCGACGCCGGGGCGTCCCGTGTACTTGCGGGCGATCTTGACCGCGTTCTCCACGGCCTCGGCGCCCGAGTTGAGCAGCACTGTCTTCTTCGCGAAGTCGCCTGGGGTGTGCTCGGCCAGCAACTCGGCGAGGCGCACGTACGACTCGTACGGCGTGATCGTGAACATCGCGTGGGTCACGAGGCCCAGTTGCGCCGTCGCCGCCGCGACGACGGCCTCGTCGGTGTGGCCGATCGTCAAGACCCCGATGCCGGAGCCGAGGTCGATGTACTGGTTTCCATCGGCATCCACCACAATCGCGCCGTGCGCCCGCTCGATGTACACGGGGAGCGCCGAGGAGACGCCGCCCGGAATAACCGCGAGTCGCCGCGCGTGAATCGCCTGCGACTTCGGGCCGGGAATGGCAGTCAGAATGCGTCGTTCCTGGGCGATTGGTTCTGCGGTGAGCGGCGGTGCGAGCGTGTCAGTCATGGTGCGTCGAGCCTATCCCCGTGTGCCGCAATCTCGAAGGGGAGCGGGCGAGGGGGTAGCGTTGAATGAGTGATCCTCCAGCACAATTATGCCGTCGAGCTCGAGTGGCTCGGCAACCGCGGTTCGGGAACGAGCGACTACCGGTCGTACGGTCGCGACCACGTCGTGCGCGCCGACGGCAAACACGACATCAGCGGATCGAGCGACCGCACGTTCCACGGCGACGCCGACCGGTGGAATCCCGAGGAACTCCTGCTCGCGGCCCTCAGCCAGTGCCACATGCTCAGCTACCTTCACGTTGCGGCGACCAACGGCATCGTTGTGACCGCCTACACGGATGCCGCGGCCGGCACGATGGTGCAGACGATGGATGGGGGCGGCCATTTCACGAGCGCCACGCTTCGGCCGATCGTCACCATCTCATCCGGGGACCCGGCCCTGGCGCTCGAACTGCACCACGAGGCGGGCACGAAGTGTTTCATCGCGAGTTCGGTGAACTTTCCCGTGCTGCACGAGCCGCGCATCTTCACCGACTGACCGTCGCCCCTCGCCGAGTCGCGCAACGCCCTTGCCGGACGGGTGCAGGATGCTCCGCTACGCTTGTTTCAGGCCCTGATCAGGTTCCGCAAAGGTCGGTCGGGAATACTTGCCGAAACTCTCCCGAACTCAGAAAGCAGATTTGTGTCGAAATTTCTCAGCTCGATCGCACTGGCTGGCGTCCTGGCGCTCTCGCTCGTTGCGTGTTCCGGAACCACCAACGGCGACTCGGCAGGCTCGTGCGTCGCCACCAAGGCCGGGGCGAGTTCGGACAAGGTCGCGGTCAAGGGCAAGTTCGGCGCTGAGCCGACCGTGAAGTTCACGACCCCCCTCACGGCGAAGGCCACGCAGCGCACGGTCGACATCGCGGGCAAGGGAACGGTCGCCCAGTCCGGCAGCGCCGTCTCCATCAACTACTCCGTGTACAACGCCACGACCGGCAAGCGGATCGACACGACGGGATTTGGCAAGGCCAAGGCCCAACCGCTGACCCTCGACAAGAAGAGCCTCATTCCCGGCCTCTACAAGGCCGTCGCGTGTTCGGCGGCCGGTTCGCGCATTTCCGCCGTCATCCCGCCGGTCGACGCGTTCGGCACGACCGGATCGGCGAGCCTCGGCATCGGTGCGAAGGACTCCATCATCTTCGTGATCGACGTCGTGAGCGCGAAGAAGCCGGTCACCCCGCTCAAGAAAGCGAACGGCGCGGCGCAGCCAGCCCCCAAGGGCCTCCCCACGGTCACCCTCGCCGCGAGCGGCGAGCCGACCGTCACGATTCCGAAGACCGACCCGCCGACGACGCTCCAGATCGCCGACCTCAAGAAGGGCTCGGGAGCCACCGTCAAGGACGGCGCATCCGTCACCGTGCACTACACGGGCGTCATCTGGGGCACCGGCAAGGTCTTCGACTCGAGCTGGACCAAGGGCACCCCGGCGACGTTCCAGACCTCGGGCGTCATCCCGGGCTTCGGCAAGGCGCTCGTCGGCCAGAAGGTCGGCTCGCAGGTGATCGCCGTCATTCCGCCGGCTGACGGTTACGGAACGGCAGGCCAGGCCGGCGCGGGAATCAGCGGCACCGACACCCTCGTGTTCGTGGTCGACATCCTCGCGACCCAGTAACGACCCGGCGCGACCCGCGAGCGTCGTTGCCTCCCGATCGGGCGGCGACGGCGCTCGCGCCCATTAAGCAGGCCGGGGTGAAAGGATGGCGGCATGCGCCGAGTCATCATCCTGGGGTCAACCGGTTCGATCGGCGTGCAAGCGCTCGAGGTGATTGCGGCCAACCGTGACCTCTTCGAGGTGGTCGGCCTCGCGGCCGGAACCAAGCGCGATGCGATGCTCGCGCAGGCTCGCGAATTCGGTGTCGAGCACACGGCGCTCGGCGAGCCCGAGGCCGAGCAGCTCGTGCGCTCGGTCGCGGCGGATGTCGTGCTCAACGGCATCACGGGCTCGGTGGGGCTCGGATGCACCCTCGCGGTGCTCGAGACGGGAACGACCCTCGCGCTCGCCAACAAGGAGAGCCTCATCGTCGGAGGCGACCTCGTCACCGCGATCGCTGCCCCCGGGCAGATCGTGCCGGTGGACTCCGAACACTCCGCGATCGCGCAGGCGCTGCGCTCAGGAACGACGGCGGAGGTGCGCCGGCTCGTGCTCACCGCGTCCGGCGGTCCGTTCCGCGGTCGCAGCCGGGAGTCGCTGCGCGACGTGACGCCGGCCGAGGCCCTCGCGCATCCCACCTGGGAAATGGGCCTCGTCGTCACGACCAACTCGTCGACCCTCGTCAACAAGGGGCTCGAGGTGATCGAGGCGCACCTGCTCTTCGACGTTCCGTACGACCGCATCGACGTGACGGTGCATCCGCAGTCCATCGTGCACTCGATGGTCGAGTTCGTGGATGGTTCCACGATCGCCCAATGCTCGCCGCCAGACATGCGGTTGCCGATCTCCCTCGGGCTCGACTGGCCGAACCGCGTGCCCGGAGTGGGCACCCCGCTCGACTGGACCACCGCGAGCAGCTGGACTTTCGAGCCGCTCGACACGGAGGCCTTCCCTGCCGTGGAGCTCGCCAAGAGCGTCGGTCGCGTGGGTGGCACCTTCCCGGCGGTGTTCAACGCGGCCAACGAGCAGGCGGTGCACGCCTTCCACGCGGGCCGAATCGGCTATCTCGACATCCTCGATACCGTCGCCGCCGTCGTCGACGCCCACAACCCCGAGGAGTCAGAGCTCACAGTGGCGGGCGTTCTCGAGGCCGAGCGCTGGGCCAGGGACGCCGCCGACGGCAGGCTCGCCGCCCGCGGGTAGCGCCCCATCGCCCCTCAAACGCGGGGCCGGGCGCACAGCCAGTTGCAAGAGTCCCGCGCTTATCCTTGGATCCGTGGAAACCGTCCTGCTGTACATCCTTGGCATCCTTGTCGTGCTCGTCGGCATCGCCCTGTCCATCGGTCTCCACGAAATCGGGCACCTCGTGCCGGCGAAGCTGTTCGGCGTGCGGGTCGGCCAGTACATGATCGGATTCGGTCCCACGCTCTTCTCGCGCAAGAAAGGCGAGACGGAGTACGGTGTCAAGGCGATTCCGCTCGGTGGCTACATCTCCATGGCCGGCATGTACCCGCCGGCGCGCGAGGGCGGCAAGGGACGCAACGGATTCTTCCAGAGCCTCGTGCAGGATGCGCGCACGGCGAACGCCGACACGATCAAGGCGGGCGACGAAGGCCGCGTGTTCTACAAGCTTCCCGTGTACAAGCGGGTCATCATCATGCTCGGCGGCCCGTTCATGAACCTCGTCATCGCCGTCGTGCTCTTCGCGATCGTGCTGTGCGGGTTCGGCACCCAGCAGCTCAGCACCACCGTGGGCAGCGTCTCGGCGTGCGTCGTGCCCGCGTCGAGCACGACCCAGAAGTGCCCGGCGGATGCCGCAAGGGCACCAGGGGCCGCGGCCGGCATCAGGCCGGGCGACAGGATCCTCGAGATCAATGGCACGACGATCGACAACTGGTCGCAGGCCACGAGCTTCATCCGCAAGTCGGCGGGAGATGCCCTCGCGATCACGGTGCTGCGCGACGGCAGGAAGGTCGATCTCTCCGCGACGCCCCTCCTCACCGAACGCTACGTGATCGACTCGACCGGCAAGGTCGTGGAGGATGCGAACAAGAAGCCCGTGACCGAAAAGGTCGGCTTCCTCGGCATCGGTGCGGCCTACGAGCTGAAGCAGCAGCCGGTGTCTGCGGTGCTTCCCGCCGTCGGTTCGACGATCGGCCAGGACGTGCACCTCATCCTGAACCTTCCGGCTCGCCTCGTGGATGTCGCGAACGCCGCCTTCGGGCCTGGCGCTCGCGACCCGAACGGACCGGTGAGCGTCGTCGGAGTCGGTCGCCTCGCCGGCGAGATCACGAGCATCAACACCATCCCGTTGTTCGAGCGCTTCTCCTACCTCCTCGGTATCATCGCCTCGCTCAACGTCGCCCTGCTCGTGTTCAACCTCGTGCCGCTCATGCCGCTCGACGGCGGCCACGTCGCCGGAGCGCTGTGGGAGGCCATCCGCCGCTTCTTCGCCAAGCTGTTCAAGCGCACGGATCCCGGTCCCGTCGACACCGCGAAGCTCGTGCCGCTCACTTTCGCCGTCGTGATCCTGCTCGGCGCGATGAGCGTGCTGCTCATCTACGCGGACATCGTCAAGCCGATCCCCATCGGGTAACGCCACGCACCACGGGTGA
>DMKW01000116.1:0-458 GCA_003454135.1 Microbacteriaceae bacterium | reverse complement strand
CGACAATGGGGAACAATCGCGCGGCGGGCGGACCGCCCAGCCTCCGTTCATCCGAACCGCTTAGAATCTGAGGCGTGCCAGCAATCAATTTGGGTATGCCCTCGAGCCCGCCAGTATTGGCCCCGCGTCGCAAGACCCGGCAGATCTCCGTCGGCAAGGTGAAGGTCGGCGGCGACGCGCAGGTGAGCGTGCAGTCGATGACCACGACGCAGACCACGAACATCAACGCGACCCTCCAGCAGATCGCAGAACTCACCGCGACCGGGTGCGACATCGTGCGTGTCGCCGTTCCGCACCAGGACGACGCCGACGTGCTGCACATCATCGCGGCGAAGAGCCAGATCCCGGTGATCGCCGACATCCACTTCCAGCCCCGTTACGTCTTCACCGCAATCGACGCCGGAGTCGGCGCCGTGCGCGTCAACCCGGGCAATATCCGCAAGTTCGACGACCAGGTC
>DMKW01000058.1:8300-10636 GCA_003454135.1 Microbacteriaceae bacterium | reverse complement strand
TACCAGGCGACGGCGGCGACACCGCTCGGCGCCCGTGCGCGTCGGCACCTGCTCTCCAAGGGGCGCAACGTGGTGCGCATCGAAGACGAGATCTTCGACGCGACCTTGCTCGAGAGCGACACCGCCGAGCTGCAGGGCGAAGGCGCCCTGCTCGCGGCGCTCACCGCGCAGCGCACCGGACGTATGTCCGACATCGTCGCGACGATCCAGGCCGAACAGGACCGCATCATCCGTTCCGACCTGAAAGGCGTGCTCGTCGTGCAGGGCGGCCCGGGCACGGGCAAGACCGCCGTCGCGTTGCACCGCGCGGCGTACCTGCTCTACTCGCACCGGGACAGGCTCAAGAACTCGGGCGTGCTCATTGTCGGGCCATCGAGGTCGTTCCTGCAGTACATCGAGGCCGTGCTGCCGTCGCTCGGAGAGACCGGCGTCGTGCTGGCGAGCGTCGGCCAGCTGTATCCGGGGGTCGAGGCGACACGGGAGGATGCTCCGGCAGTCGCCGCGCTCAAGGGCAAGGCCTTCATGGCCGGGCTCATCGCGCGAGCCGTGCGTTCGCGGCAGCGTGTGCCCGCCGAGCCGCAAGAGCTCGAGGTCAACGGCGACCGCCTGACCCTCGATCCGCAACTCATCGTGAACGCGATGAATCGCGCGCGCGAGGGCGGAAAGCCATACAACGAGGCTCGCGTCGTGTTCGTGAAGACCGCGCTGAGCGCTCTCGCGCGCCAGTGGCTCGCCCAGCTCAAAGACAACGGCAACTCGATGGACGACTCCGACCTGCCGATGCTGCGCGAGGATCTGCGTTCGGCCGAAGACGTGCGGGTCGCCCTCAACACGGCGTGGTTGCCGCTCACGCCCCAAAAGCTCCTGCAGGACCTCTACGCCCGTCCACAGTGGCTCGCCGAGTTGACGCCGCGCTGGACGGCGGAGCAGCGCGCCCTGCTGAGGCGCGGCCGCGACGCCGCGTTCACCATCGCCGACATCCCCCTGCTCGACGAGGCGGCCGAGCACCTCGGCGAATACAACCTCGTCGACGCCGCGCAGAAGCGGGAGCAGAAGCAGCAGCGCAAGCGCGACATCGAAAACGCCGAGGCCGCCATCCACAACATGGATGTCAAGGGGCAGGTCAACGCGAAGGACCTCGCAGACAACTTCGCCGAGCTCGGCGACCGGGGGACGACGGCCGAACGCGCCGCGGCCGACCGCACGTGGACCTACGGACACGTCGTCGTGGACGAGGCCCAGGAGCTCTCGCCCATGCAGTGGCGCCTGCTGCTGCGGCGCGGACCGCTCCGATCGTTCACGATCGTCGGAGACATCGCGCAGGCCGCGTCGGTCGCCGCGTCCTCGAGCTGGCTCACCGCCCTCGACCCGCTGCTCTCCGGCTCGGCCGAGGGCGACCGCTGGCGCCTCGAGGAACTCACGGTGAACTACCGCACGCCGAGCCAGATCGCGGCATCGGCCGAATCGATGGCGGTCGCCCACGGGCTTCCGGTCACCCCGTCGAGGGCCGTGCGTGCGAGCGAGTGGCCGATCGAGGTGCTCGCGGATGCGGTGGAGGGCGTGCGCCGGGAGCGCGCACTCGATGCCGGCGGCACGCTCGCCGTGATCGTGCCGGAGACCGCGATCGACGAGCTCGGCGCCAGGTTGGCCGACGAGTTCGGCGCCGCGGTGGGCCTCGGAGCGCAGGGACTCACGCGCGAGGTCGCCCTCCTCTCGCCGCAGGAGGCGAAGGGCCTCGAGTTCGACGCCGTGATCGTCGTCGACCCGTCCGGAATCGTGGCGGCGTCGGAACGCGGCGCCGGCGCCCTTTACGTCGCGATGACGCGCGCGACCCAGCGCCTGTACCTCGTGGCCGACGGCGACCTGCCGGAGGGCATCACGCTCGACTGACGCCCCGCTGCGCGAGCCCCGGCCGCTGCCGCCCGTTCCTCCTTCCGAAATCCATGCAAATCTCGGCGACACGCGGCCGGGTGCGTAGTTGAGCGGCGTGTTGCCCAGGAATGCATGGATTTCGGAAGAGAGCGGAGACGGGCCGGGCGGTGCACCGCGCCCTCTGGAGCGAGGCGGGGAGCGCGACGATGCCGAGGAAGGCGCTGAGAAAGAGCGCGACATCCACCGTGTAGGTCCAGCCGAAGCCGGCGGTCGCGACGAGCACGCCGGCGAGGGCCGGCCCGACGGTGGCCATGACGCCGAGGCTCATCCCGGAGAGAGCGGAGGCCGCCGGCAGCAGCCTGGCGGGCAGGAGGCGCGGCAGCACGGCCGATCGCACCGTGCCGATCACCGTCGCGGCGACCGCGTTGACCGTCGTGAGCAGGTAGAACGGCCAGACGGTGTGT
>DMKW01000058.1:4320-8260 GCA_003454135.1 Microbacteriaceae bacterium | reverse complement strand
AAGGCCGAACACGATCATCGGGAGGAGGGCGAACGCGCCAACGAGCGAAACGGCGAAGGTCGAACCCGTGATCGCGTAGATGTGCAGCCCGACGGCCACGATCGTCACCTGCGCGCCGATGCCCGAAATGGAGTTGCCGAGCCAGAGCTTGGCGAAGGCAGGGCTGTCACGAAGCGGCGCGAGATCGATCAGGTGCGACCGCTTGGTTGGCGCGCGCCCGCGAGCACACCGGCGACGTGTCGCACCCCCACGCTCGGTGACATGCTGGGTGGGTGACGATTCTCGACGACGCCCTGCTTGCCCGCATCCACGACCGCGCAGCCGGCTACGACAGCGACAACGCCTTCTTCACCGAAGACCTCGACGAGCTCGCCGAGGCCGGCTACCTCGCGGCGCTCGTGCCGGTGGAGCTCGGCGGGGCCGGCCTCTCGCTCGCCGAGGTCGCGCACGAGCAGGCGAGGCTCGCGAAGGCGGCACCGGCCACGGCGCTCGCCGTGAACATGCACCTCGTCTGGACGGGAATCGCCAGGACGCTGCGCGACCGCGGCGATTCCTCGCTCGAGTTCGTGCTCACCGAGGCCGCGTCTGGCGAGGTGTTCGCGTTCGCGATCAGCGAGGCCGCCAACGACCTCGTGCTATTCGGGAGCACGACGGATGCCCGCCCGCTGCCCGGCGGAGGCTACGCCTTCACCGGCACCAAGATCTTCACGAGCCTCTCGCCGGTCTGGACGAGACTCGGGCTCTTCGGCCTCGACACCGTCTCCGACGATGCGCCGAAACTCGTGCACGCGTTCGTGACGCGCGCCGCGCCCGGCATCACGATCCTCGAGGACTGGAACACGATCGGCATGCGCGCCACGCAGAGCAACAGCACGCGGCTCGACGGCGTGGTGGCCGAGGCCGACCGCATCATCCGCCGGCTGGAGCCAGGGCCCAACCCCGATCCGCTCATCTTCGCGATCTTCGCGAACTTCGAGATTCTCATCTCGGCCGTCTACATCGGCATCGGTGAGCGCGCGATCGAGCTCGCGGTCGACGCGGCGCGCAGCCGTCGGTCGGCTCGCACCGGAACCACGAAGGAACATGACCCGGCCACCCGTTGGAAGATCGCGGATGCCGCGCTCGCGCAGGACGCGCTGTGGCCCCAACTCGACGCGCTCGCGCACGACGTCGACGCGGTCGTCGACCGCGGGGACCAGTGGTTCCGCGCACTCGTCGGGCTCAAGTCGCGCGCCACGAGGAGCGCCCGCTACGTGGTCGACCAGGCGGTCGCGGTCGCGGGCGGAGCCGCGTTCTCGGCGTCGAGCGAGCTCGGGCGGCTGTACCGCGACGTGCTCGCCGGCGGATTTCATCCGAGCAACGACGACTCGGTGCACGCCACGGTCGCGAACGCCATCCTCGGGCCGGACGCGGACTAACGCCGCCACGCCCGCACCGGCTCCGGTTCTCCCGCGGACTCCGCTTAAGCTGTCTCTCATGTCGTCGAGCCTTGCCATTGACCCGTCCGTCGTCGTCTGGTCGGTGGCCGAGACCGACCGAGCCCACGCCATCGCGACCCGGCCGCTGCTCATCCTTTTGCACGGTCGGGGGTCCCACGAGCACGACCTGTTCGCCCTCGCGCCCCTGCTCCCGGCCGACGCGGTCATCGCCTCGCTGCGCGCGCCCCTCGGTCTGGGCGACGGTTTCTCCTGGTTTCCGGTCGGTGAACCGGGGCTTCCCAGCCCGGTCGCCGCCGATGCAGCCGTCGCCGCCGTGCTCGAGTGGCTCGACACGATCCCCGCCGCCGGCCCGATCGGCGTGCTCGGGTTCTCGCAGGGCGGCGCTATGGCGGTGCACCTCATGCGCCACGCCCCGGAGCGCTTCGCGGCCTTCGTCACTCTCGCCGGGTTCAGCATCACCGGCGAGGCGCCGGCCGACGAACGGCTCACGACGCTGCGACCGCCCGTGTTCTGGGGAAGGGATGCAGACGATCCGGTGATCCCACACACGGCCGTCGAGCGAACGATCGTCTGGCTCCCCGCCCACTCCACGCTCACGGCGCGTCTCTACCGTGGCATCGGTCACTCGATCTCGCGCGACGAGCTCGACGATGTCAACGGCTTCCTCGGACGGGAATTGCTGAGGTCGTCCACAGGGCGCTCATAGAAAGCGCATAGGCGCCATCCTCACACTGTTCATATCGCGACTCGTCGCGATGGGACGACGGGAGGAGACGACATGAACGTACGCGAGATGGGCAAGCGTCGCACGAGGGCGCTGACAGCGGCGCTGACGGTTGCGGGCGTGATCGGCACGGCGGCGGTCGGCGGAGCGGTCTGGTCCGCGAGTGCCGCGACGACGACCTCGACCACCGGCACCGCGACCACCGGGTCCACGAGCACGAGCGACTCGACGTCGACCTCCGGCTCTTCGGTCGGATCGAGCTCGTCGAGCACGAGCCAGGCCCAGACCTCGGGTTCCTGACGTGGCGGGCGACACGGCCGATTGGCCGGTGTGGAGCACGATGGCGCGAGTGGTCGTCACTCGTCCCGAGCACCTCGACCGCGCGGTGGAGATCACGAGGCGCACGCTTGCCGCGGTCGACGCGGCGTGCAGTCGCTTTCGGGACGACTCCGAACTCGCCCTGCTCGCTCCGCAACTGCCGCACGGCGCCGAGGTGAGCGGGTTGCTCGCCGCACTAGTGCGCGAAGCGCTCCGGGCGGCGGAGCTCACCGACGGCGACGTGGATCCGACCCTCGGCAACGACCTCGCGGCCCTCGGCTACGACCGCGACTTCTCGCTCATCACCGGCGCCGGCGCATCCGCAATCACGATCACGCGCGTGTCGATCGTGTCCGGCTGGAAGCGAGTGACCATCGACGGTAGCCGGCTCACGGTGCCGGCCGATCTCACACTCGACCTCGGAGCGACGGCGAAGGCTTTCGCCGCCGACCTCGCCGCGTCGCAGATCGTCGAAGAACTGCCGGTCGGCGCGCTCGTGAGCCTCGGGGGAGACATCGCGACCGCCGGCCCATCGCCGGCGGGAGGCTGGACGGTGCTCGTGCAGGACCTGCCCGGTGACCCTCGGGCCACCGTCACTCTCGCGGCGGGGTTCGCCCTCGCGACGTCGAGCACGCAGAAGAGGCAGTGGATGCGCGACGGCGAGCGTGTGCACCACATCCTCGACCCGCGCCTCGGCAGACCGGCCGAACCGGTCTGGCGAAGCGCGACCGTATCGGCGCGCAGTTGCGTCGAGGCGAACACCGTGAGTACCGCGTGCATCGTGCGTGGCCACCGGGCACTCGACCTGGTACGCGAACGCGCCGTTCCCGCCCGGCTCGTCGACCGCGAGGGGCGCGTTGTGACCCTCGGCGGCTGGCCCGTCGAGGAGGGTGAACCATGAATGAGGCCCTCTGGGCGCTTGGCCGCGGCACCGGGGTCGTGTCCCTGCTGCTCATCACCGTGTCGGTCGTGCTCGGAATCGCGACGCGGTCCGGGCGCTCGATCCTCGGCCTGCCCCGCTTCTCGGTGACGCTCGTGCACCGCAACGCGTCGCTGCTCGCGAGCGTGTTCCTGGTCATCCACATCGTCTCCCTCTTCTTCGATTCGTACGCGCAGCTCACGGTGGTCGACTTCTTCGTGCCGTTCCTGGGCACCGCCAAGCCGTTATGGCTCGGCCTGGGAACCGTCGCGGTCGACCTTCTGCTCGCGATCATCGTCACGAGCCTCCTGCGACGCTGGATCGGTCGCCGTGTGTTCCGTGCGGTGCACTGGTTCACCTACGCGATGTGGCCGGTGGCCCTCGCCCACTCGATCGGCAACGGCACGGACGGCACATCCGCCTGGTTTCTCGCGCTCGCCGTGCTGAGCGTCGCCGTCGTCGCGATCGCGCTCGCCTGGCGGCTCTCCGTCAATTTCATCGAATTTCGAAACGTGAGACGCGACGTGAGACAGGGAGAGA
>DMKW01000058.1:0-4236 GCA_003454135.1 Microbacteriaceae bacterium | reverse complement strand
CTCGCGACGTTCGGCCCACTGCCGACGGATCTCGGCCGGTCACGCCTCATCGACGAACTGCAGGCCTCCGGGTTGCAGGGCCGGGGCGGTGCCGCCTTCCCGGCGTGGCGCAAGCTCGCCGCCGTCGACCACGCGAAGGATCCGCGATCGCTGGCTGATGCACCAGTCGTGGTGGCGAACGGAGCGGAGGGCGAACCGAGAAGCGCCAAGGATGCCACGTTGCTGGCGGCATCCCCGCACCTCGTGATCGACGGGTTGCTGCTCGCCGGCCGGGCGATCGGCGCCGCAGAATTCCACCTCGTCACGACTGCAGCTCGACTGCCGAACGTCTCCCGCGCCGTCGCAGAGCGGGCGGACGCCGTCGCCATCCGCGTTCACGAGGTGCCGGAGGCGTTTCTGTCCGGGGAGGCTTCCGCGGTGATCCGCGCCATCGGCGGCGGTCCGTCGCTGCCGCGAGACAAGGCCATGAGGCTGAGCTCCTCGGGGCTCGGCGGCCGGCCGACGCTGCTGCACAACGTCGAAACCCTCGCCCAGACGGCGCTCATCGCGCGGTTCGGTGCGACGTGGTTCCGTCGGCTCGGCACCGAGAGCGAACCGGGCACGCGACTCGTCACGGTGAGCGGGGGCCGACTCGCACCGACCGTGCGTGAGGTCGTCGGCGGGATGACGATCGCCTCGCTCGTCGAGGCCGCGGGGGGCACGACCGATGGCCTGGGGGCGGTACTCGTGGGCGGCTACCACGGCGCGTGGCTGCCGGCGACGCACCTGCGCGCGAGGCTTACCCGCCAGGAGCTCGCCCCATTCGGGGCGACGCCGGGCGCCGGCATCCTTGTGCTTCTCGACTCCCATCGGTGCGGCCTGCGCGAGTCCTCGGCCATCGCGAACTATCTCGCCGAGCAGTCGGCTCGCCAGTGCGGCCCGTGCGCCAACGGCCTGCCGAAGATGGCCGAGGTGCTCGAGCGGCTCGCTCGCGGCAGCCGCGACGCGTCGCTGCCCGCGGAAGTGCGGCGGCTCGCGGCGCTCGTGCGTGGGCGGGGGAGCTGCCACCATCCGGATGGAACGGCGCAACTCGTGCTGAGCGCCCTCACGGTCTTCGCCTCCGACGTCGACGCCCATCTTGCCGGCGGCTGCCTCGCCGACGGGGTGCTGGCCAACGAGGTGGCCGCATGAGCGGCGATCGCGCCTCCGGAAATCGGGTGTCTGGCACCGCGCTCCACATCGATTGGACCCTGTGCGACGGTCGCGGCCTGTGCACCGAGTTGCTGTCGGAGAGCCTCGGTAGGGACGACTGGGGCTACCCGCTCGCGCTCGACGGCTCCGGCGGCACCGTCCCTCTTGCGCCCTCGCAGCTCGACGCTGCGAGGGATGCCGTAGCGCTGTGCCCGAGACTGGCGCTCAGCCTGAGAGACCCGCGCGTGGGGGAGGCGTCCCCACAACGGGTGTGACGGAGTGGGACAACCGCTGGCACCTGCCCTTGGTCGCAATGCCCCCGAACAGACTCGTCGCCCGGTGCGGCACACTGTGCGGCTCTTCCGGGCGACGGGTTGTTCTACCTCCACCCTGCCCCTCCCGAGCCGAGAATGCAAGAGATTTCCGAGTCGGGATGGTTTCCGCGCGGCCGTTGCCCCGTTCTGGGGAGTTCGATGCCGCCGCGGTTTGGCTACGTTTGAGGCACGCGCACAACCGTTGGGAGACGGCATCATCATCGTCGAGGACTCATCCGTGGCCGGGTCACGATCCTCGCGCGGCCGGCCCGGCGACGCGTCGTTCGCGGCCGTGCGCGAGGTGCTGCAGCTCCAGTCGCGGTCCCCGGCGCTGTCTCGGTTTTCCCGCCTGTTCGGCGTCGATCCGGTCACGAAACACGCGGCGGGATGGTACCGCGCTGCCGCCGCCGAGGTGTCAATCTCGGTGATGCTCGCCGACCTCGGCGAGGACTGGACGATTCTGCGTTCGGTGGCGACCGCACCCGACCGGCCTCGGCTCGACTACGTTCTCGTCGGGCCGCCGGGCATCATCGCCGTCACTCTGGCCCACCATGTCGGACAGCGGGTGTGGGTGGGGGAGCGCACCTTCCTTGCGGAAGACGACCTGCTCCCGCGAATCGCCGACTCAGAACGGGACGCGGATTCCGTGGCCGAGCGGATGGCAGCGGCCGGATGCCCGTCGCCCGTCACTCCGTGCATCGTCGTGGTCGAACCGGCCGGCCTCGAGATCCGCAAGCGCCCGCGGGACGCCGAGGTCGTGCACTCGCGCAACTTCGCCGGCTGGCTCGCCGACCTGCCCCGCCTGCTCGCACCATCGGCCGTGGGGCTGCTCGCATCCGCGGCGCAAGATCCCGACAACTGGCCGGACATTCCTGGGCAGCCGGCTGACACCGCCGACCGGCTTCGTGAATTCGAATCGCTGCGCCGGTCGGTCGAGCGCGCCCGCCGCCGCCGGCTTTCCTGGATCGTGGTCGGAATCGCGCTGAGCTACGGGCTGTTGTTCGTGCGCTCGGGCGTGCTCGCGGCGTTCGGTGTGCATCTCGCGTTTCCGCTCTGACCACGGCGGCGGCCCGCGTCATCGCCCCCGCAGGGCTCCCTTGGCCACGAGCCGATCGGGCAGGAGCCGTGAGAGCAGCACGACGAACTTGTATCGAAGCGTCGGTATCGAGACCGCGGCACCGCGGGAGACGTCCCTGAGCGCGATGCGCACGAGCCGCTCGGCATCGAGCCAAAGGAACTTCGGCACCGATGCCTTGCTCACCTCCATGCGGTCGTGGAATTCGGTGTGCACGAAGCCGGGAGCGACGGCGGTCACGGAGATTCCGCGAGGCCGGTAGGCGATGTTGGCCCACCGGCTGAAGCTCAACACCCACGCCTTCGACGCGCCGTAAGTGCCACGCGGTATGAAACCGGCCACGCTCGCGATGTTGACGATCGTGCCAGCCCCGTGCGGCAGCATTTGGCCGAGCGCCGCGTGGCTCAATCGCATTGGCACGGTCACGAGCAGCTCGAGGAGGCGCTGTTCCTCATCCACGCCGTTCTCGTCGAACGGGCGACGCAATCCAAAGCCCGCATTGTTGACGAGCATCGTGATCGGCGGCAGGCCGCCGTCATCCTCCGTCGCGCGGACGCGCGCTTCGACCCTCGCTCGGTCGTCGGGGTGCACGAGGTCGGCCGCGATCACCTGCACGCGCACCCCGTGTTCGAGTTCGAGCTCGGTCGCGAGCGCTTCGAGCCTCGTGCGGTCGCGCGCGACAAGCACGAGGTCGTCGCCCCGAGCGGCGAGTTGTCGCGCGAACTCCGCGCCGATGCCCGCGGTCGCGCCGGTGACGAGTGCGACGGGAGGGCGTGCGGAGCTCTTCGCGGTCATCGGGCTAACCTATCCCAGGCTCAGGGAGCCCGTGAGAGACTCGCAAAATGACTGACATGATCTCGCTCGGCGAGCGAGACTTCGACGCGTACCTCGCCCGCCCGACTCTCGCGCCGGGCGCGTCGCCCAAGGGCGCCCTGGTTCTGGTCCACGAGATCTGGGGTCTCGTCGATCACATCAGGGGCATTGCCGATCGCTTAGCGGCCGAGGGCTATCTCGTGCTCGCTCCCGACATCCTCAGCGAGGTCGGCATCCGGCCGGAGATCGGACTCGAGCTGAACGCGATCATGACGAGCCCGGATGAGCGGGTGCGTAGCGAGGGCCAGCCTCGCTTGCGCGACGCCTTCGCCCCCATGCGCGCGCCGGAATACGCCCGATGGGCCATCGCGGCCCTCGTCGATTGCGTCGACTACCTCGCCGAACAGCCGGGGATCGACGGCCGGATCGGCGTGACCGGATTCTGTTTCGGGGGAAGCTACAGTTTCGCTCTCGCCGCGGCCGACCCCCGCATCCGCGTCGTGGTGCCGTTCTACGGTGCGCCGCCCGAGCTCTCCGATGTGCCGAAGATCGCCGGCGTGGTTCGCGCGTTTTACGGGGAAAACGACCCGTCCCTCATGGGCAGGCTGCCCGAGGTCGCGGCGGCGATGCAGAGCGCCGGCGTCGATTTCGTCGCGAAGGTTTACGAGGGAGCCGGCCATGCCTTCTTCAACGACACCAACTCGCTCGCCTACCGCCCGGAGGCAGCGGCTGACGCCTGGACGCGCACCCTCGCGATTCTCGACGAGCACCTCGCCACGCCGTAGTCCGGCGTCGAGCGCCCGGTGCTGAGGCGCGAGGGGTCATTGCGCGCAAACGGGGCCGACACGTCGGCCCCGTTTGCGC
>DMKW01000145.1 GCA_003454135.1 Microbacteriaceae bacterium | reverse complement strand
GGGACGTCGGTCCAACCGCGGAGCCCCTCGATCACCTGGATACCGCTGAACCCGGGCAGACCGAGGTCGAGCACCACGAGATCCGGCTTGATTTTCGCGGCCACATCGAGCGCCTCCGGACCGGTTCGCGCGAGGGATACGTCGTAGCCGCGCGCGGCGAAGTTGATGCGTAGGGCCTTGAGTATCTGGGCGTCGTCGTCCACCACGAGGATGCGCATCATTTCCCCTTACCGGTAGGCAGCGAGATCACCATCGTAAGGCCGCCGCCCGGCGTGTCCTCAGCCTCGAGACTTCCGCCCATCGCCTGCGTGAAGCCGTTGGAGAGCGCGAGCCCGAGGCCGACCCCGGTGGTGTTGTCGGTGTCCCCGAGCCGCTGAAACGGCTGGAACGCCTCGACGAGTCGTGCCTTCGGGATTCCGGGGCCGCGGTCGATCACGCGCAGCTCGACCCGCTCACCGAAACTGCTCGCGGTGATGATGAGAGGGGCGTCTTCTGGGGAGTAGCGCAGGGCGTTCGCGATGAGGTTGACAAGAACTCGCTGCACGAGCACCGGGTCGCACGTCGCCTCCGGGAGATCGGGGGCGACATCAACTCGCACACGTCCGAAGGGCACCTTGAGCTCATCGAGGGCGAGAGGAACGATCTCGTCGAGCCCGACCGTGGAGAGCGAGATCGGCAGCACCCCGGCCTGCAGGCGGCTCGCATCGAGTAAGTCGTTCACGAGGTCGGCGAGACGCTGCAGCGACTCCTCAGCCGTGGCGAGCAGTTCGTCGCGGTCCCGATCGCTCCACGCGACATCTGTGCTGCGCAGGCTCGAGACCGCCGCGGTCGCCGACGAGAGCGGAGTGCGCAGGTCGTGCCCAACCGCCGCGAGGAGCGCCGTGCGCAAGCGGTCGGCCTCCTCGAGCGGACGGATGCCCTGGGCCGCCGTGCGCAGTTCGCGTTGCACGAGCGCCGCCTCGATTTGCGACACGAAGGCGTCGAGAATGCGCCGGTCGAAGGCCTGAAGGTCGCGGCCCCGCAGCACGACGCTGCCCTGGTCGCTCAGCGGCACCACCGTCTGCTTGTCGTTGTCCCCACTCGTGACCGCCCCTGCCTCGTAGAGCTGGGTGTCGTTGTAGTTGACGGTGACGCTAGTCATGCCGAACACCTCGCGCAACCGGTTGGCGAGGGCCTCGACCGCGTTCTCGCCCCGGATGATGCTGCCGGCGACCGTGGCGAGGGTCTCGGCTTCGGCGGCCGAGCGTTTGGCCGCGCGGCTGCGGCTTGCCGCCTGGTCGACGACGAGGCTCACGAGTACAGCGATGATGAGGAAGATGAGCAGTGCCAGAAGATGCAGCGGGTTGGCGATCGTGACCCGGTAAAGGGGTTCGACGAAGAAGTAGTCGAGAGCGACGCCGGCGACCACGGCGGCGGTCACCGCGGGCCAGATGCCGCCGAGGAGCGCGACGACCACGATGAGCAGCTGGAACGCGAGCACTTCGCTCACGAGCGATTCGGCGCTGCGGAACGCGCTGAGCACGAGGGTGAGCAGCGGAAGCCCCGCCACGGCAAGGGCGAACCCGGCCAGACGACGTCTGGGGGTGAGAGCGCCGCGGGAGCGCGGCAGCTGCAGGGTGCCGGCCGACGCGTGCGACACGATGTGCACGTCGATGTCGCCGGACGCCCTGATCACGGTCGCGCCGATGCCCTGGCCGGTGAGAAACGCGGTGAGCCTCGATCGGCGGCTCACCCCGATCACGAGCTGGGTCGCGTTGACGCCGCGTGCGAACTCCACAAGAGCCGTCGGCGTGCTGTCGCCAATCACCTGGTGATAGCTCCCTCCGAGGCTCTCGACGAGGGTGCGCTGGGAGAGGAGCGCCGCCGGATTCGATTCGGCTAGTCCGTCCGAACTGGCGACATGCACGGCGAGCAGCTGGCCGCCGCTCGACCGTGCGGCGATCCTTGCCCCGCGCCGGATGAGCGTCTCCCCCTCCGGGCCGCCGGGCAGCGCGACGACGACCCGCTCCCGAGCCTCCCACTTACCGCGGATGCCGTGTTCGTTGCGGTACTCCTGCAGGGCGACATCCACCTCATCGGCGAGCCAGAGCAGCGCGAGCTCGCGCAGCGCCGTGAGGTTTCCGAGCCGGAAGTAGTTGGAAAGCGCGGCGTCGATCGTGCCGGCCGGATAGATCTGGCCGCCGGAGAGGCGCGTTCTCAGCGCCTCCGGTGCGAGGTCGACCACCTCGATCTGGTCCGCGGCCCGGAGCACCGAGTCCGGGATCGTCTCGCGCTGCGTCACGCCCGTGATCGACTGGACGACGTCGTTGAGGGACTCGATGTGCTGGATGTTGACGGTCGAGATCACGTTGATGCCGGCATCCAGGAGTTCCTGCACGTCTTGCCAGCGCTTCTCGTTGGTCGACCCGGGCGCATTCGTGTGTGCGAGTTCGTCGACGAGGGCCCAATCGGGCTTGCGAGCGATGAGGGCCGGCAGGTCGAGCTCGCCGAGTTCGACGCCGCGGTGCGCCACCCGCTGGCGGGGGATGAGCTCGAGCCCCTCGGCCAGGCGCGCGGTCTCGGCCCGCCCGTGCGTCTCGACGAGGCCGACGACGACGTCGAGGTGCTGCTCCTGGAGCCGACGGCCCTCCTCGAGCATGCTGAAGGTCTTGCCGACTCCGGGAGCGGCACCCAGGTAGACCTGCAGGATTCCTCGCGTCATCGCCGCGCCGTCATCGTCTAGTTGGCCTTATCGAGCGAGGAGAGCGCGATGTTGAGTTCGAGCACGTTGACTGTCGGTTCGCCGACGAAACCGAGCGCGCGCCCGGTGACGAAGCGCTCGACGAGCGTCGCGACGTCGGCTTCCGGCAGGCTTCGGGCGGCGGCAACCCTCGCCACCTGCTCGCGGGCGTAGGCGGGGCTGATCTGCGGATCGAGGCCCGACGCGGACGCGGTGAGGGCGTCGGCCGGGACGGATGCCGGGTCAACTCCGTCGCTCTTCGCAATGGCCGCCTTCCGATCCTTGATCGCTGAGATCAGTGTCTCACTCTCGGTGCCCTGATTGCTTCCGCCCGACGCGGCGGCGTCATAACCCTTTCCGGCGGCCGAGGGCCGGGACTGGAACCACCGGGGCAGCGCGTTTCCCTTCGCGTCGGTGAAGCTCTGGCCGATGAGGCTCGAGCCGACCGTCTTGCCGTCGACGGCAACGGGGGACCCGTTCGCCTGGGCAGGGGCGAGCAGCGCGATCGCGCCGATCGCCGCCGGGTAGATGATGCCGAGCACGATCGTGAAGACGATCATGGCCTTGATTGCGACCCAGTACTGCCTGGTGGTGCCGCGTACTGAGCTCATTGTTGTGAGATCCGTTTCGTTTCAAACTGCGTGGTCAGAAGCCGGGGATCAGGGCGATCACGAGGTCGATCGCCTTGATTCCGATGAAGGGCGCGATGAGTCCGCCGACGCCGTAGATCCAGAGGTTGCGGCCGAGAATGCTCGAAACGCTCGCCGGCCGGTACGTGACGCCGCGAAGCGACAGCGGGATGAGGGCGATGATGATGAGGGCGTTGAACACCACGGCCGACAGGATGGCCGACGCCGGCGAGTGCAGCCGCATGAAGTTGAGTGCCGCGAGGCCCGGATAGCTTGTCACGAACATGGCGGGGATGATGGCGAAGTACTTGGCCACGTCGTT
>DMKW01000083.1:4743-8488 GCA_003454135.1 Microbacteriaceae bacterium | reverse complement strand
TTCGCCCAACACTTGCGCACGCGCGCGGAAGCGCCGCTCACGGCATCCTCGATGGCGCGCATGCTCTCTTCGGTGCGGGGCTTCCACCGCTTCCTGCTGGAGGAGGGGCTCGCCACCGACGACGTCGCCTCCGAGGTGAAGCCGCCGAAGCTCGCGAGCCGCTTGCCGAAGGCGATCACGATCGACCAGATGGCGGCGGTGCTCGACGCGGCGGGCGGCGACGACCTGCAGTCGTTGCGCGACAAGGCGCTGCTCGAGCTGCTCTACGCTACGGGGGCCCGCATCTCCGAGGCGGTCGACCTCAACGTGGACGACGTGCTCGGCGCCGAGGAGGGGAGCGCGGATGTCGTGCGCCTCTTTGGCAAGGGGGGCAAGCAGCGCATCGTGCCGCTCGGGAGTTTCGCGCGCGCGGCCATCGATGCCTACCTCGTGCGCGCCCGACCCATCCTCTCGGCGCGCGGCCCGTCCACCCCGGCCCTCTTCCTCGGGCTGCGCGGGCAGCGCGTGTCCCGGCAGAACGCGTGGCTCATCATCCGCGCTCGGGCGGAACAGGCCAAGCTCGGCTTCGAGATCTCGCCGCACACCTTCCGCCACTCGTTCGCGACGCACCTGCTCGCCGGCGGTGCCGACGTGCGCGTCGTACAGGAGCTGCTTGGCCACTCCTCCGTCGCGACGACCCAGATCTACACCCTCGTGACCGCGGACACCCTCCGGGACATGTACACGACCGCACACCCGCGGGCGCGCTGACCGCCGCGCGGCCCAGCCTCCGTGTCCGCGCGGCCCGCCTTTCGTGTCCGCGCGGTTGTAAGTCGCCGCCGCGGGCGTACGAACACCCGCGCGAGCGACCAACGACCGCGGCGGCGGGATACTCGCGGCGCGCGCGGGTCGCGCCGGGCATCCACAATCGCTTCGGTAGAATCGAGGGAATCGGCAGCGGCCGGCGACCAAGGGTAAGGAATGTCGGGATGACAGCGAAGCGCAGCGAAACGGCCGAACAACTCACCGGTTTCGAGCTCGCCCCGAACGGTCCGACCGGTCGTCCCCGCACCGCCTTCGCCACACCAGCGCCGCTCAAGGGCCACGGCCCAGCGCGTATCATCGCCCTCTGCAACCAGAAGGGCGGCGTCGGCAAGACCACGACCGCGATCAGCCTCGGAGCGTCTCTCGCCGACTACGGCCGCCGCGTGCTCGCCGTGGACTTCGACCCGCAGGGCGCCCTCTCGGCCGGCCTCGGCATCACGTCGCACGACGTGCCGAACATCTACGACCTCATGCTCGGCACCGTCAAGGATGCCAAAGAGGCCATCCAATCCACGCCGACCTCCAACCTCGACGTGATCCCCGCGAACATCGACCTCTCCGCCGCGGAGGTGCACCTCGTGAACGAGGTCGCCCGCGAGCAGATCCTCGCCCGCGTGCTGCGCCAGGTGAAGGACGACTACGACGTCGTGCTCATCGACTGCCAGCCATCGCTCGGCCTGCTCACCGTCAACGCCCTCACGGCCGCGCACGGCGTGCTCATCCCGCTCGAGTGCGAGTTCTTCGCGCTGCGCGGCGTCGCCCTGCTCGTCGAGACGATCGACAAGGTCAAGGATCGGCTGAACCCGGCGCTCGAGCTCGACGGCATCCTCGCGACCATGTACGACTCCCGCACGCTGCACTCGCGCGAGGTGCTCGAGCGCGTCGTCGAGACGTTCGGCGACCGGGTCTTCGAGACCGTCATCGGTCGCACTGTGAAGTTTCCGGATGCGAGCGTCGCCGGTGCCCCGATCACCCAGTTCGCCCCTGACCACCAGGCGGCGGAGGCCTACCGCCAGCTGGCCAGAGAGTTGATCACGCGTGGCGCAATCGCCTAGCTCCGGCGCTGTCGACGAGGTCGCGGCCGCGGGATTCTCGGTACGGCTCACCAACTTCAACGGGCCGTTCGATCTTCTGCTGTCGCTCATCGCGAAGCACGAACTCGACGTGACCGAGATTTCGCTCAGCATCGTCACGGGCGAATTCATCGCCTACCTCCGCGACCTCGATTCCGTGGAGGAGCTCGACCAGGCGACCGAGTTTCTCGTCGTCGCGGCGACCCTGCTCGACCTCAAAGTGGCCGGACTGCTGCCGCAGGGCGAACTCGTGGACGCCGAAGACGTGGCGCTCCTCGAGGCGCGCGACCTGCTCTTCGCGCGGCTGCTGCAGTACCGGGCGTTCAAGGAGGTCACGGCGTTTTTCTCCACCGCGCTCGAGACCGAGTCTCGCCGCCACATCCGCTCGGTGCGTCTCGAAGAGAAGTACCGCAAGCAGACCCCGGAGCTCGTCTGGACGGTGAACGCCCTGGACTTCGCGGCGATCGCCGCCCTCGCCCTCGCGCCGCGCGAACTGCCGACCGTTGGACTCGACCACCTGCACGCGCCCCTCGTGAGCATCCGGGAACAGGCCGCGCACGTCGTGGCAATGCTGCGCGGAGGAGCGCCGATGACGTTCCGGCAGCTCATTGCCGGGGCCGACCTCACGGGGGTGATCGTCGCACGGTTTCTCGCGATCCTCGAGCTCTACCGTGGAGCGACAATCTCGTTCGACCAGCTGGAACCGCTGGGCGAATTGACCATCCGATGGACCGCTGAACAGTGGTCGGAAGAAAGCCTGGCCAGTTTGGGAGCCGACTATGAAAACTGACACCGTCGACGAAGTGGATGACGCCCCGACCCCGGCGCCGCCCGTGCTCGATCTTGAGAGAAGCCTCGAAGCAATCCTGATGGTGGCCGACGAGCCGCAGAGCCTCGTGAGCCTCGCGACGTCGCTCGGCGCGCCGGTCGCCGCGGTGCGGCAGTCCATCGAGCGGCTCGTCGCCGACTTCGACGGCGTGGACGGGAGAGTACGCCGCGGCTTCGAGTTGCGGGAGGTCGGCGGCGGCTGGCGCATCTACGTGCGTGGCGACTACGACGACGTCGTGCGAGACTTCGTGCTCACCCAGAATCCGACGCGCCTCTCCCAGGCCGCGCTCGAGACCCTCGCGGTGATCGCCTACAAGCAGCCCATCAGCCGTGGCGCGATCGCGTCCATCCGGGCCGTCAACGTGGACTCGGTCGTGCGCACCCTGCTCGGCCGCGGTCTCATCACCGAGGCTTTCACCGACAGCGAGACCGGAGCCATCCACTATGCCACGACCGACGTGCTGCTGAGCCAGCTCGGCATCAACTCGCTCGACGAGCTGCCCCGGATTTCGCCGCTGCTCTCCGACGGCTCGAACGGGTTCGACGATGTCGTCTGACGCGCGGCGCGAGGCCTCCGACGACGGCGTGCGACTGCAGAAGCTCATGGCCGCGGCCGGGGTCGCCTCCCGCCGGGTCTCGGAGAACATGATCGAGGCAGGCCGCGTGCAGGTCAACGGCGAGGTCGTGACCGAACTCGGGCGACGGGTGCAGGAGACCGACCTCGTCTCGGTGGATGGCGTCGCCATCCAGCTCGACACGTCCCGTCGCTACCTCATGCTCAACAAGCCCGTCGGCATCGTCAGTTCGCTGCAGGACGATCGCGGACGGCCCGACCTTCAGCGCTTCGTCTCCCGGTACGACGAGCGGCTGTTCAACGTCGGTCGCCTCGACGCGCAGACCTCGGGGCTGCTCATCCTCACCAACGACGGGGAGCTCGCGCACGTGCTCGCGCACCCGTCGTTCGGCGTACTCAAGACCTACATCGCGAAGGTCGAGGGTCGGGTGTCGCCGCAGACCATCGCGAAGCTCGTCTCTGGCGT
>DMKW01000083.1:0-4650 GCA_003454135.1 Microbacteriaceae bacterium | reverse complement strand
AATCGAATCGTGCGGCGGATGCTCGAGGCGGTCGGTCATCCGGTGATCGACCTCGTGCGCCGCCAGTTCGGACCGCTGCACCTCGGCACGCTCGCCCCGGGCGAGATCCGTGACCTCACGAAGGCCGAACTCGGCGCCCTCCTGACGATCTCGCGCGAGGCGAGCGGCGCCTCCTCGAGCGACGATGCGAACGAGACGGGAGACTGAGGTGGCGGTGAGGGCGATTCGTGGCGCGATCCAGCTGGATCGGGATGACAAGGACGAGGTTCTTCGATCGACCGCCGAACTGCTGTCGAAGGCGCTGCACGCGAACGAGATCGATACCGAAGCCCTCATCTCCGTGATGTTCACGGCCACGCCGGACATCACGAGCGAGTTTCCGGCCCTCGCCGCACGCGCACTCGGGCTCGGCGATGTGCCGCTCATGTGCGCGGTCGAGATGAATGTGGTCGGTTCGATGCCGCGGGTGATTCGGCTCATGGCGCTCGTCGAGAGCGACACGCCGCGCCGCTACATCCAGCACACTTATCTTCGCGGGGCCGTTCAGCTTCGCCTCGACCTGGCCCAGTAGGTGATGGATGTGAACGGCAGCAGAATCGTCGGTGAAGTGCGCGTCGTGGGCGCCGGCCTGCTCGGCGCGAGCGTCGGGCTCGGATTGCGAGCGAAGGGTGTCGACGTGATCGTGCACGACTCGTCGCCGGCCAACCTCAACCTCGCGATCGACTACGGCGCCGGTCGGCTCGCGAAAGACACCGACAACCCCACCCTGATCGTCGTGGCCGTGCCCCCGGACGTGACGGCGGCGGTCATCGCCGCCGAACTCGCCGCGTACCCGGACGCCCTCGTCACGGATGTCGCGAGCGTCAAGGTCGCGCCGCTCGCCGAGCTGCGCGAGGCGGGCGCAGACACCGATCGCTATATCGGCTCGCACCCGCTCGCCGGCCGGGAGCGCGGGGGAGCGATCTCCGCCCGCGCCGACCTCTTCATCGGCAGGCCCTGGGTGATCACCCCGCACGATTCGATGCCGCTCGGCCAGGTCGGCGTGATCGAAGACCTCGTGCTCGACCTCGGGGCGGTGCCGGTGACGATGTCGGCCGAGCAGCACGACTCGAGCGTCGCCCTCGTCTCGCACGTTCCGCAGGTGATCGCGTCGCTGCTCGCCTCGCGCCTCAACGCGGCACCGGAGTCGGCCATGTCCCTCTCCGGGCAGGGGCTGCGCGACACGACCCGGATCGCGTCGAGCGACCCCGAACTGTGGGTTCAGATTCTCGGGGCGAACTCCCGCGACGTCGTGCAGATTCTGCGTGCCTATCGTGACGACCTCGACGGCGTCATCAACGCGCTCGAACGGCCGAGCGCGCGCGGGGCTCGCCGGGCCGTCGCCGAGGCGCTCTCGGCCGGCAACACCGGTGTCGCCCGCATTCCCGGCAAGCACGGCCAGGACCGCCGGTTCGGCCAGCTCGTGGTCATGGTCGACGACAAGCCGGGCGAACTCGCCCGGCTGCTCACCGAGATCGGCGCGGCCGGCGTGAACATGGAAGACCTCCGGCTCGAGCACTCGCCGGGCGCGCAGATCGGTCTCGCCGAAATCTCGGTGCTCACCGAGGTGGAGGAACGCCTAGCCGCCGAGCTCGAAGCCGGCGGCTGGAAGATTGCGGGAGCGTGGAAGTGACGCGAACGATCGTTGCCGTCGACGGGCCGGCCGGCAGCGGCAAGTCGAGCGTGAGCCGCGCGGCGGCGCGCGCCCTCGGCTTCGACTACCAGGACAGCGGCGCCGCCTACCGCGCGCTCGCCTGGAACGCCCTCGAGCACGGCGTCGACACCGAGAGCGCCGATGCGGTGCTCGCCTCTCTCGACGGCTTCGACTACCGCATCGGCACCGACCCTGACGACTACTTCGTGCGGGTCGGCGCCGCCAACGTCACGAAGGCGATTCGCGAGCCGCGCGTCACGGCCGTGGTGAGCGCCATCGCCCGCATTCCGGAGGTGCGCGCCTACCTCGTCGACCTGTTCCGCCGGGTGATCGAGGCGAGCAAACGCCCGGGCATCATCACCGAGGGACGGGACATCACCACGGTCGTCGCGCCAGACGCGGATGTGCGGATTCTGCTCACGGCATCCGAAGAAGCTAGAATGGCGAGGCGGTCGGCTGAAACACCGGAGCACTCGGCCAGAGCCGTCGCCCAGCAACTCAGTTCACGCGATGCCCAGGATTCCCGGGTTGTCGACTTCATGAACGCCGCAGATGGTGTGACCACCATCGATTCCACCAATCTCGACTTCGACCAGACCGTCTCGGCGGTAGTGGACCTAGTGCGCACATCGCGGGTCGGGTAGCACGACGCGAAACGTCGAGCGCATCGAGACCTCCATAAGGAAAACCCCCATGCCAGACAACAACGACCAAGAGCACGACGACTACGGCGACCTCGATCCCAAGCTGAGCGAGAAGCTCGCGGTGCTCGACGAGTCCGACGCGCTCATGCGGGCGAACGCGCTGCGCGCAGGTCTCGAGGACTACGACCTCAACGAGGACGACCGCGACATCCTCGACTCCGCCACCGACGACCCGGACGCGATCGTCTACCTTCCGGCGCTTCCGGTGCTCGCCATCGTCGGCCGCCCCAATGTGGGCAAGTCGGCGCTCGTCAATCGCATTCTCGGCCGCCGCGAGGCCGTCGTGCAGGACACCCCGGGTGTTACGCGCGACCGCGTCACCTACAAGGCGGAATGGGGCGAGCGCCGTTTCACCCTCGTCGACACCGGCGGGTGGGAGCCGGACGCCAAGGGCATCAACGCCTCCGTCGCCGCCCAGGCCGAGATCGCCGTCGACCTCGCGGACGCCGTGCTCTTCATCGTCGACGCCAATGTCGGCGCGACATCTACCGACGAGCACGTCGTGCGCATGCTGCGCACTACCAAGAAGCCCGTGATCCTCGTCGCCAACAAGGTGGATGACGCGCGCCAGGAGCCGGAGGCCGCCAGCCTCTGGAGCCTCGGGCTCGGCCAGCCGTGGCCCGTTTCCGCCCTGCACGGCAGGGGCGTGGCCGACCTTCTCGACCACGTTCTCACCGTGCTGCCCGAGGTTTCCACCGTCGCGAAGGAAGAGGTGGGTGGCCCGCGCCGGGTCGCCATTCTCGGCCGACCGAACGTGGGCAAGTCGAGCCTGCTCAACAAGGCCGTCGGCGAAGAGCGAGTCGTGGTCAACGAGCTCGCCGGAACCACCCGCGACCCCGTCGACGAGCAAGTGGAGCTCGGCGGCAAGGTGTGGCGCTTCGTCGACACCGCCGGCATCCGCCGCCGCATGAACCTCGCCCAGGGCGCCGACTTCTACGCGTCGCTGCGCACGAGCGCCGCGCTCGAGAAGGCCGAAGTGGCCGTGGTCGTGCTCGACGTGAGCGATGTGATCAGCGAGCAGGACGTGCGCATCATCGACCTCGTGCTCGAGTCGGGCCGTGCGCTCGTGCTCGCATTCAACAAGTGGGACCTGCTCGACGACGATCGCCGCCGCTACCTCGAACGCGAGATCGAACAGGACCTCGCCCACGTGGCGTGGGCCCCGCGCGTGAACATCTCGGCACGCACCGGTCGCCATCTCGAGAAGCTCGTGCCGGCCCTCGAGCTCGCGCTCAAGTCGTGGGACACCCGCATCCCCACCGGCAAGTTCAATGCGCTCGTCGCCGAGCTCGCGTCCGAGCATCCGCACCCCGTTCGCGGTGGCAAGCAGCCGCGCATCCTTTTCGGCACCCAGGCGGCCACCCGCCCGCCGACGTTCGTGCTGTTCACGACCGGATTCCTCGACCCCGGCTACCGCAGGTTCATCACTCGACGCCTGCGTGAGATCTTCGGCTTCGAGGGCAGCCCGATCAACGTGAACATGCGAGTGCGCGAGCGCCGCAAGCGCACCTAGGCGATTTGAGCGCCCTCGCACTGCTGATGGCGAAAGAGGGACGCCCTTGGCGCACCGCCCAATAGATTGGCCGCGTAGCCCCTCGGCACGGGGCATGCTTAAGGGGTGACCAACGACGCCCCTCCGCCCCTGCCGCCGTATGTCGTTCGCGACTCCGGCGACGCGTGGGTGTTCGGGCCGGATGGCGAGAAGTTCTGGGGACGCTTCGGCGCGGCGGGGCTGCTCGTCTGGCACCGATCCCTCGGGGTGCTGCTCCAGCACCGCGTGGGCTGGAGCCACTTCGGCGGCACATGGGGGCTGCCCGGCGGCGCCCGCAAGGCGGGGGAGTCGGCCGTGGACGGCGCGCTGCGGGAGGCCGCTGAGGAGGCGACCGTGCCGCCCGAGCTGCTGCGCATCCTGCATACGTCCGTTCTCGACCTGGGGTACTGGTCGTACACGACGGTGGTCGCCGAGGCCATGGAGGAGTTCGAACCGGTGATCGCCGACGCGGAGAGCGCCGAGCTTCGCTGGGTGCTCGTGGACGAGGTTGCCGAGCTCAGCCTGCACCCGGGGTTCGCCGCCGCCTGGCCGGAGCTGCGCGACCTTCTTCTTTAGCCGTGGTAGCTCGCGAGCGTGCGCTCGATCCCTTCGTCTATCGGCGTGGCCGTGAGCCCGAGGCGGGCGATCTTCGTGCTGTCGACCACGAAATCGTCGTCGAATTCGTACGCCATCTCGACGACCTCGCGAATGGTGCGGTTGAA
>DMKW01000172.1:2243-4658 GCA_003454135.1 Microbacteriaceae bacterium | reverse complement strand
CCGGGTGTCCTTGCAGTCGACGTGATAGATGCGGTCGGCGAAGTCGACGATGAACCCGACGGGGTCGATGTCCTGCCACATCATGTGGCTCGGATCCCAGTTCAACCCGAACGCCTCCCGGTGCCCGATCGCCTCGAGCGACCGCACCGTGGACCAGTAGTCGTAGGCGATCTCCGACGGGTGCACCTCGTGCGCGAACCGCACTCCCTCCGCATCGAACACGTCCAGGATCGGGTTCCACCGGTCCGCGAAATCCTGGTAGCCCGCGTCGATCACCGATGCCGGCACGGGCGGGAACTGCGCCACATAGGGCCAGATCTTCGACCCCGTGAACCCCACCACCGTGTCCACCCCCAACTTGCGCGCGACCGTGGCAGTCAGCTTGAGCTCCTCCGCGGCCCGCTGCCGCACGCCCTCCGCCTCGCCGTCGCCCCACACCCGGGAGCCGACGATCGCCTGGTGCCGGAAGTCGATCGGGTCATCGCACACCGCCTGGCCTTTCAGGTGGTTGGAGATTGCGAACACCTTGAGCCCGTAACGGTCGAGAAGGTCGATGCGACCCCGCAGGTAGCCCGGATCCTCCGCCGCACGCCACACATCCAGGTGCTCCCCCGAACACGCGATCTCCAGACCGTCGTACCCCCACCCGGCCGCGAGCTTCGCGACCTCCTCGAGCGGTAGGTCCGCCCACTGGCCGGTGAATAGGGTCACGGGACGTTTCGTGGCGGGAATGGTCATGATTGCCTTTCTGGGGTGTTGATCCAACCGGAGGTGAGCGCGGACTCGAGCACGGCATCCGTGAGCGTCACGGCGCGAAGGCCGTCGTCAAAGGTGGGGAGACCGTCGTGGAGCTCGCCGCCGATCGCCGCGTAGGTATCGGCGACGAAAGCGTTGAAGGCGTCCTGATAGCCGAGCGGATGCCCGGGCGGAAGCACCGAGAGCCGCTGCGCGTCGGCGCTCAGCCCGGGTTGTCGCGTGATCGACTCCGACCCGGTTCGGCGGCCGAGCCAGAGCAGCTCCGGGTTCTCCTGGTCGAACTCGATCGACTCCTCGGTGCCGTTGAGCTCGAAGTGCAGACGGTTCTTGCGGCCCGGGGCGAGTTGCGACACGAGAAGGGTGCCGAGCGCACCAGACCGCATCTCGACGAGCACGGCGGCGAGATCCTCGGTGGTCACGGTTCGTGCCGAGCGCTCGTCGAACACGGTGCGGGTGATCGCCTGGAGGCGGGCGATCCGGTCGCCCGTCACGAACTCGACCATGTCGCACAGGTGGGATCCGATGTCGGCGAACGCCCGCGACGGGCCACCCAGCGCCTCGGCGACGCGCCAATTGTCGTCGCTCGCCTCGAGGAGCCAATCCTGCAGATAGGAGCCCTGGATGCTCACGAGCGTGCCCGTTTCGCCCGCGGCGACGCGGGCCCGCGCCTCGCGCACCATCGGATGGAAGCGGTAGACGAATGGGACCGTCGCGGTGACGCCCGCCTCGGCGGCCACACGAACGAGCCGCGTCGCGTCCGCTGTCGACGTGGTGAGCGGCTTCTCGCACACGACGTGCTTGCCGCGCCCCAGCGCCGCGAGCGCGAGCTCGAAGTGGGTCGCATTCGGCGTGACGATGTGCACGACGTCGATCGACTCGTCGTCGATCAGGTCCGCGGTCGATGCGTAGGCCGAGTCGATGCCGAGCGCGACGGCGGCGGCCGCCGACGATTCGGCGCTCGACGACACGATGCCCGCGAGCGAGGCGCGAGCCGCCCTCGCCGCCCGGCTGTGCACGGCGCCCATGAATCCGCCGCCGATGAATCCGACGCGGAGTGGAACGGTGGCGGCAACCATTAGAGACCGGTCACAGGGTCGCGACCGTCGGATTCCACTCGGCCGGCACGAGCGGGGCCTTCTCGAAGCTGCTCTCCACCGCGACGGTCTCCCCGCGGGTTGCCGACTCGGCGATGGCGACCATCACATCGAGCACGTGGAAGGCCTGTTCGCCAGCCGCGCGTTCGGGCCGCCCTGCCCGAATCGCTTGCGCGAGTTCGGCGACGCCGGTGCCGCGGGTCGCGAAGGAGCCGACCGCGGCGACCGCACGGCCGTCGTCATCCGTCCCGTCGAAGATGACCGATTCGCCGTCGAACCCGTTGGGGTCCGGAAACTGGATGGTGGCCTTCGTTCCCGAGACCTCCACGAAGCCCGCGCGCTTGCGGTGCGATTCGAAGCTGAAGATGGTCTGGGCCGATGCGCCGTTCTCGAATTCGATGAGCGCTGCGTGGTGGGACGGCACCGTCACCGTGAACTCGGTGCCCGCGCGGGGGCCGGAGCCGATCGTGCGAATCGGGCGGGAGGTGGAGCCGACCGCCGTGACGCGTCGCACCGGGCCGAAAACCTGCACGAGAGTGGTGAGGTAATAGGGGCCGATATCGAA
>DMKW01000172.1:0-2113 GCA_003454135.1 Microbacteriaceae bacterium | reverse complement strand
CGCGATGAGGCGAAGCGCCGACTGCAGCCCGGCCCCGAGGAAGGTGTCCGGCGCGGTGGCGACCCGCAGGCCGAGCCTCTTCGCTTCGTCGAGCAGCCGGCGGCCGCTCCCCCTGTCGAGGGCGAACGGCTTCTCGGTCCACACATTCTTACCGGCCGCGAGCGCCGCGAGGGCGACGTCGACGTGGTTGGCGGGAAGGGTCAGGTTGACGACGATCTCGATGTCGGGGTGCTCGAGCAGTTCGGCGACGGTTCCGCTCGCCGGAACGCCGTACTTGGCGGCCTGCGCCTTCGCACGCTCGAGGTCGATGTCCGCGACGAAGAGCACCTCGAGGTCGGGGAAGGTTGTCAGATTGTCGAGATACTCGCTGCTGATCACACCGGCGCCGATGACGCCGACGCCCACGCGGCCCGTGCGAGTCACGCGGACACCCCGTGAGCGGTGAGGTAGGCGAAGCTGTCGCGCAGCGCATCGAACACGTCGCCGTTGAAGCCGTCGAGCTCGACCACACGGAGGGCTTGCGGCGCGGCGGCGAGAATGGCCGGCACGTCGATGCGTCCGGAGCCCACCGCCACCTGGTCCTGGTCGTCTTCGGTCACGGCGCCATCCTTCACGTGGATGAGCTGCACGCGGTCGCCGAGCCTCGTGAGCAGGTCGGCAGCCGGAACGCCGCCGACTTCCGCCCAGTAGGTGTCCACTTCGAGCACCACGGCCGGGTCGAGCAGGGCCGCGAACACCTCGAGCGCCGGGGTGCCGTCGATGCGGTTCTCGGTCTCCCACCAGTGGTTGTGGTAGCCGATGGTGAGGCCGTGCTCTGCACCCTTTGCGGCGATCTCGTTGAGTTGCGCCGCCGATGCCGCGACGTCGCCGCGCGTCGACCACAGCGCGCGGTCGATGTGCGGGTCGATGACCGTCGAGACGCCGATCTTCGCCGCCGCGGCGAAGATGACGTCGAGGTCTTCCCCCAGGAGGCGTGCGTGAGCGGATGGCGCGCTGAGGCCGGCGGCCGGCAGCAGTTCGCTGTACTGGTCGGCCAGGTCGACGAACCCGAAGAGTTCCACGTTCGTGTACCCGAGGTCGGCAATCCGGCGAAGCGTGCCGGGGAGGTCGGCGGCGAGGGCTTCCCTCACGGTGTAGAGCTGCACGGATAGCTGGCTAGTAGACACGTCGTCTCCTCGTTGAGTTACTTCGGCTCGCGCTGCGTGACCTGATCCGCCCCGAACGCACCTGACGAGTGTATGGCCGACTTGTGTCGAATATCAAACAAAAGTCGGATGTCCATCGACAGCGTGTGGTTTACTTGCGAAATGGTCGCGCCGAAGAAGTCAGGTCCCCTCGGGCTTGCCGGCGCCAGCGAACTCTTCCAGCTGCTGCGCGACGGCAGGCCGAGAACCCGGGCGGAACTCGCGGCCACCACCGGCCTGGCCCGATCCACGGTGGGGCTTCGCCTCGATACCCTCCTCGATCTCGGCCTGATCAGGCCGATCGGAGACGGGGCGTCGAGTGGCGGCCGACCCCCCTCGCAGTTCGCACTCAACCCCTCCGCCCGGGTCGTCGTGGGGGCCGACCTCGGCGCCACCCACGCGACGATCGCCGTCGCCGACCTGGGCGGGGTCATCCTTCGCACGCATCGCGCTCGGCTCCCGATCGCCGAAGGCCCGGAGCGGGTTCTCGGCTGGGTCGCCGACGAGGCTCGCACCCTCCTGGCCGAGGCGGGCCGAACGGTCGCCGACCTCCTCGCCGTGGGGTTGGGCCTGCCCGGACCGGTCGAGCACGACACCGGCCGGCCGGTTAATCCGCCGATCATGCCCGGCTGGGACGGCTTCGATGTGCCCGGCCGGATCCTCGACGCCCTCGGCGTCCCCGCGCTCGTCGACAACGACGTCAACATCATGGCGATCGGCGAGAAGACGCGATCGTTCCCCGACGTCTCGGACCTGCTCTTCGTGAAGGTTGCGACGGGAATCGGGTCGGGCATCATCTCCGGTGGGCTCCTGCAGCGCGGCGCGCAGGGCTCGGCCGGCGACATCGGGCACGTGCGAATCGAACGCGGCAAGGGCGTCGAGTGCCACTGCGGAAACTTCGGATGTCTCGAAGCCATGGCATCCGGACC
>DMKW01000241.1:16320-16682 GCA_003454135.1 Microbacteriaceae bacterium | reverse complement strand
CAGATCGCCAAAGAGACCGGTGTGAAGATCACCGGTCTCACGAGCTACGACCAGCTCACCGCGGCCATCTTCGATGCGGCGGGCATCGACTTCCTGCTCGTGGGAGACTCGGCCGGCAACAACGTCTTCGGCCACGACACGACGCTCCCCGTGACCGTCGACGAGCTCATCCCCCTCGCCCGGGCCGTCGCCGGCGCCGTCTCGCGAGCCTTCGTCGTGGCGGACATGCCGTTCGGGTCGTACGAGACCAGTCCGGACGAGGCGCTGCACACGGCGTTCCGTTTCATGAAGGAGACCCATGCGCACGCGGTCAAGCTCGAGGGCGGACAGCGCAGCGCCGAGCAGATCCGGCGCATCGTGTC
>DMKW01000241.1:1453-16169 GCA_003454135.1 Microbacteriaceae bacterium | reverse complement strand
GGCGGCCACATCATCCAGGGCCGCGGCGAAGGGGCCGAGCAGTTGCTCGCCGACGCGCACGCGGTCGAGGATGCCGGAGCGTTCGCCGTCGTGCTCGAAATGGTGCCGTCTGGTGTCGCCGCCCAGGTCACCAAGGAGCTGCGCATCCCCACCATCGGAGTGGGCGCCGGCCCGCACGTGGATGGCCAGCTGCTCGTCTGGACCGACTGGGCGGGGCTCACCACCGGCCGCATCCCCAAGTTCGTGCGCCAGTACGCCAACCTCAGCGGCGTGCTGACGGATGCCGTGAAGGAGTACCGCGCGGACGTCGAGTCCGGCGTCTACCCGGCCCCGGAGCACGAGTACGAGGACTAGAGCCGGTCGGCCGTCCGACCCAGCGACGCGTGCGTCGCTCGAATCAGGCGTGCGTACTGCGCCGGCCGGTCGTGCTGTACGAAGTGGACGGCTCCGGGAATCACCGTGACCGGGTAGTCGAGCCGATCACGAAGCGCCCGAGCGGCGTCGTGCCTGCCGGCCGGAGAAAGCTCACCGACGGTGACGAGAACGGGCCCCTGGGCCTGGGACGCTCGTTCAGGCTCGAACGACCGGAACATCGGTAGCTCGCGAGCCACCACCGCGTCGTCGTAGGCTGCCATCGACCGGTCCCAGCCGGCGCCGTACAGGGCGGCGCCAAACCCCTCCACGCCGCCCACCGCGTACGCGGCTGCCACGCCAGCGAGCAACGCCGGTGCAAGGCTGCCGACCGCCGGCTCGTGGAGCAACGCTCCGGCGAGCGGCACGCGAGAAGCTGCGAGGGCAAGCCCGAGGGTCGCGCCGCCGCTCACACCGACGACGAGGGCGCCGCGCACTCTCGGCGCGAGCCATTCCAGCTCTGCCGCCAGGTCGCCCGTGCACGGCCGATCGACCGCGACCACGTCGAGCCCGTGGAGCTCTGCGACCACCGCGTCCCACACCGAGGCCGTCGTCGCGGCGCCGTGGATGAGAACGATCGGGGGCGCGGACAGAGGAATCGTGGACATCGGAATGGAGCCTATCCGCGCGAACAGGGGCCGCCATCGAGTTAACCCAGCCGTAACGCCCGGGAACAGTTTGTTACACAGCCGTCACGCAGCAACACCGTCTAGGAAACAGAACGGGTCGAAACTCTAGGCATGTATACAGAGCCACATACAGAGCAGGATGCACGGGAAGACTCGGGTGCAGCAGGCTCCGACATGCGGTCCACGTCGGCGCGCGCGAAGCTTCGCGGCGAACACGCCTACCTGGAGATCCGCAAGATGGTGCTCCGGGGCGAGCTCCCCCTCGGCCAACGGCTCGCGGAAGAGCAGATCGCCGAGCTGCTCGGCGTCTCTCGCACGCCGGTTCGGGACGCGTTCGCCCGCCTGCACGGTGACCGCCTCCTCACCCGGTACGCCGATGGTGGCTTCTTCGTGGTCGAACCAGACCTCATCGACCTTCGCGACCTGTACGAGCTTCGCCTGGTGCTGGAACTTCGCGGCCTGACCCGGGCAACCGAGCACGGTTACGATCACGACCTCTCGGTGCTCGAGCCGCTTCGGGATCGCTGGCGCGCCATCCAGCTTGCGCCGCCGGCCCCTGACGGGTCGTTCATCGACCTGGACGAGAGCTTCCACGTCGGTCTCAGCCGCGCGGCCGGAAACATGGTCATCACGGAGACTCTCGAGACCGTCAACGCCAGGATTCGCCCCGTGCGCATGCACGACTTCCTGTCCGAGGACCGCATCACGGTGAGCATCAGCGAGCATCTCGGAATTCTCGAGGCGGTTCTCATGAAGGACCTTGTGCTGGCGGTCGATCGGCTCAGGACCCATATCGGCATCTCGATGGATGTCGTAGAGAAACGGGCAGCCCACGCGCTTACCCAAATGATCCTCAACCGTCGAACTCGACGCTGACCTCGTCACCACGGACTGAAGAAAGGGAACTGCGATGAGCGAACAGTCCGTGCCGATTCTGCGGGTAGAGGGTTTCACCAAGCATTTCGCGGAGGTGAAGGCGAATACGGACGTCCACCTGGATGTGCGGGCGGGCGAGGTTCATGCGCTGGTCGGGGAGAACGGTGCGGGCAAGAGCACCCTGCTCAAGATGATCTACGGCGTCTACCGCCCGGACGCCGGGCGCATGCTCATCGACAGCACGCCAGTAACGCCGGGCAGTCCGGCCGAGGCACGGGCCCTCGGCATTGGGATGGTCTTCCAGGACCTGCGCTTGGTGCCGGCGCTCACCGTTGCCGAGAATGTGGCCCTATCCATTCCGCGAGGGCCGATGCTCAACCTCCGCCGGGTCATCCGCGAGATCACGGCGGAGAGCGAGAAGCACGGCCTCTCGGTGAACCCGCGCGCCCTGGTGCAACACCTGTCGATCGGCGAACGCCAGAGACTTGAGATTCTGAAAGTGCTCATGACGGGGGCGCGGCTCGTCATCCTCGACGAGCCGACCAGCGTCCTCGCCCCCCAGGAGGTGAGCGCGCTGTTCGGCGTGGTCGCCCACCTCAGGGACCAGGGATTCGGAATCCTCATCGTCACTCACAAGCTCAACGAGGTGCGGGCGATCGCCGACCGGGTCACCGTGCTCCGCGCCGGCAACACCGTGCTCGTCGGCGTCGAACCGGCCGACTACACCAACGACCAACTCATCGAATCGATGGTCGGTCGGGCAGTGCCACCGCTCGTCGCCGAACGGGTGACCGTAGCCAAGGGTGAAGGCAGCGAACCCGCGCTCCGGATCTCCGGCGTTCGCTCCAAGGGCGACCACGGTCACGAGGCGCTCAAAGGCGTCTCGATCGACGTCTATCCGGGGGAACTGGTCGGGATCGCCGGCGTGGCGGGAAGCGGACAGCGCGAACTCTGCGAAGTCGCCCTCGGCTTGCGCGCGACCACGACGGGGACGGTGTCGATCTGCGGCGTGCCCTCCCGCACACCGGCGAGCGCCATCAGGGCGGGAGCCGTCAACGTGCCGGAAGATCCGGTCGCGGACTCTGTCGTCGCGCGGCTCTCCGTTCTCGAGCACATGGCACTCGACGGGCGCGCCCTGCCGCGAAAACGCCTGGGCATCGACTGGGCCGCTGTCCGCACGAGGACGCACGCGCTCAACGAGGCACTCGGCCTGCGGATAGCCCCGCACCACCGTCGCGTGAGCGAGCTCTCGGGCGGGAACATCCAACGGGTGGTGCTCACTCGGGAACTCGGGATCCACTCGTCGCTCGTGGTCGCTGCCTACCCGAGCCGCGGGCTGGATGTCGCGAACGTTCGACGGACCCAGGAGATCCTGCTCGACCGCCGGTCGTCGGGCTCTGGAGTGCTCGTGGTGTCCGAGGACCTGGACGAGCTCATGTCGCTCGCCGATCGAATCGTCGTCATGCACGACGGCCACATTTCGGGCGAAGTCTCCGCGAACGCATTCGATCGGCAGCACATCGGCAGGCTCATGCTCGGGGGTGCCGCGTGATCGAGACCCCGAACGTCGCGCGCGCGGAGTTGGCCGCCACCCAACCGCCCACGCCCAAACGGGCCGGCGGCCTGCTCGCGCGTCGTCCCGCGATCCTGTCATCCGTCTGGCGGTGGGCGACCGCCCTTCTCGGGGCGCTCGTGATCTTCAGCGCGCTTCTCGTCGCACAGGGCGCGGATCCGCTCTCCGTAATCGCCGACATGTGGTCGTCGACCTTCGCCCAGCCCCAGTCGCTCGAACAACTCTTCGTGCGCATGGCCCCGCTCGTGCTGGCCGCACTCGCGGTCGTAGTTCCGGCTCGGGCCGGCATGTCCAACGTCGGCGGTGAGGGCCAGGTAATGGTCGGGGCGGTGACCGCGTGCGGCGCCGCGCTCGCGCTCGACCAGTCGCTGCCCGGCGGGCTGATGCTCATCGTCATGATCGTCGCCGGCATGGCGGGCGGGGCGGCATGGGCGGCAATCGCTGGCGTGCTCAGGCTCACGCTCAAGGTCAACGAAGCGGTCAGTACGCTGCTCCTCAACTTCGTCGCGCTCGACCTTCTGCTCTTCCTCATCTACCAGCCGTGGCGCGCCACGCCGTCCGGGCAGCCGGCCACGAGGGAACTCGCCGACGCGGCCAAACTGCCGGTTATCTCCGGAACCTCGATCAACATCGGTATCGCCATCGCCGTGATCGCGACGATCGCCGTGGCCCTCGTCCTCACCTTCACCCGATGGGGTTTCCGCCTTTCGGTCGTCGGGGGCAACCAGGAGGCCGCGAGGAGGTCCGGCATGCCCGTCGCGCTCCTGCTGTTCTCGGCGATTCTCGTCGGTGGCGCGCTCGCGGGACTCGCGGGCGTTATCCAATTCAGCGGCGTCGAATACAAGCTGCGCCCCGGATTCGCGGACCAGATCGGCTATGTGGGCTTCCTCGCGAGCTGGCTCGCTAGGCACAAGCCCGTGCCAGTGCTGATCGCCTCCGCGGTGCTCGCAGCTCTCTCGCTCGCGGGCGACAGCCTGCAGCTCGACGCGCAGCTGCCGGCGGCGACGGTCAATATTCTCACAGGGCTCATCCTCGTCGCGGTGCTCGGTTGGACCCAGGCGAAGGCGAAGAAGATATGAGTCTCATCATCGACGTGCTCGTCGGCGCCGTCCGCGGCGGCACGTCCATCATGTACGCGGGGTTGGGCGAGACCGTGTCGGAGCGTTCGGGTGTGATCAACCTCGGCACGGAGGGCTCGATGCTCGTCGGCGCCCTCGGCGGTTACATCGTGTGCGCCGAAACGGGCAACCCGTGGCTCGGAGTGCTGGGTGCCGCCGCCGCCGGGGCACTGATCGGCCTGATGCACGCCATTCTCGTGGTGTGGCGGGGTGCCAACCAATTCGCGTCGGGCCTGACCCTGCTCTTCCTCTCCCTCGGGTTGACCGCCCTGTACGGTGCGAAATATGTCGGCGACTCCATCAGCGGATTCCAGATCTGGAGCATTCCGCTGCTCAGCGACATTCCGTTCATCGGCCCGATTCTCTTCCGGCAGGACCCGCTCGTCTACTGCAGCTACCTGCTCGTTCCCGCGGTCTGGTTCGTTCTGTTCCGCACACGGGCCGGTCTCCTGCTGCGGACGGCCGGCGAACGATCGGATGCCCTGAACGTGAACGGCTACAGCGTGAAGAAGGTGCGCACGGTCGCCGTCGTCGTCGGCGCGGCGCTCGCCGGCGTCGGAGGGGCCCACCTGTCCATCGCCTACACCAACTCCTGGTTCGAAAACATGGTGGCCGGCCGCGGCTTCATCGCCGTGGCGCTCGTGATCTTCGCGTCGTGGAACCCGATCCGGATTCTCGGCGGTGCCTACCTTTTCGGGGCGGCACTCGCGCTGGGACCGGCACTCCAGGCGCGCGGCGTCTCCATCAATCAGTTCGCACTCGCCGCGGTGCCGTTCCTCCTCACGCTCGCGGTGCTCGCGATCCTCGGCAAGAGAACCCTGTTCGCCGCACCGGCCGAACTGAGACGCGTGTTCGAGAACGCGCCCCCCGATACGTAGGCGCTCCTCGGCGCCTGCCGCACCACCGCAATCACACCGAAATGCCCGGCCGACGGGGTCCTGCCCCGTCGGGTTCTTTCCCGCGCCTGCCAATCGCAGCGCGTCCTCGTGAAAGGTACTTAAATCATGGCAACACGTAAGAAAGGGACGGCGGCCGCCGCTCTCGCGATCGCAGTGGGCCTCGCCCTCTCGGCCTGTTCACCCGCAGTGTCCACGTCCGTCAAGACCAGCGCGAGCTCGGCGCCCGGCGTGGGCGGCTCCGCGATCGGCTTCATCATGGTCGGGCCGAAAGATGACTTCGGCTACAACCAGGCGGTCTACGAAGGCAGCCAGGTCATCGCCAAGAAATACCCGAAACTCAAGGTACTCACCGCCGAGAACGTCCCAGAGGACGACACGGCGGCAACGACCATGGAGCAAATGATCTCCCGCGGCGCGAAGATCATCTTCGCAACAAGCTACGGCCACCTCGACGCGGCCCTCAAGGTGGCCGCCGCCCACCCCGATGTCGTCGTCATCCAGCAGGGCAACACCATTGCCGGCAAGATTCCGACGAACAGCGGAACGTACTTCGGCACCGTGTACGAACCGATGTACCTCGCGGGCATCGCGGCCGGGCTCGGAACCAAGACGAACAAGCTGGGTTACGTCTACGCATTCCCGATCCCGCAGACGATCGCGAACATCAACGCCTTCGAGCGCGGAGCGCAGACCGTGAACCCGAAGGTGACGACCGTGACCGTGGCGACGAACAGTTGGTGCGATCCTGCCGCCCAGAGCGAAGCGGCCAAGAGTCTCCTCTCCCAGGGCGCCGACGTGCTCACCCAGCACCAGGACTGCACCTCGACCGTGATCAAGGCGGCCGAATCAGCCGGCGCCATGACGGTCGGCTACCACGCCAATGCGGAATCGCTCGCGCCGAAGGGCTGGCTCACTGGCGCGGTCTGGAACTGGGGTCCGCTCTACACGAAGATCGTGCAGACCGTCCTCGACGGCAAGTTCGTCGGTAGCGAGTTCAACGCGAACTACCGGGTCGGCTACAAGACCGGAACGAACCCCTTCGTGCTTGCGCCATACGGGCCGGACGTGACGACGGCGAGCAAGGACAAGATCACGGCCGCCAAGGCGTTCCTCACGACGGAGAAGGGCTCCCCGTTCGTCGGTCCGGTTCTCGACCAGACCGGTGCCACAAAGGTCTCCGACGGTGTAGTGCCGACCTACTCCGAAATCGACGCGATGGACTACTTCGTCCAGGGTGTCGTCGGCAACCTCGCGAAATAAACGATGAGTCACCTGTCCGCTCCCCTGTTCGTCGCCGATACCACGCCGTACCCATGGCCGTGGAACGGTGAGCTCACCGCACACGGCACCGCGATCCTCGTGGTGAATGGCAGCGGGGGCGGGCAGGTGTTCGATTCGATTCGCGCTCTCACCGCCACCATCCGCTCCGTCGGGGGTGCTGTCGTCCACGTTGCGACGGCACCCCCGCGGGGAGAAAGCGCTCCGACCGGCTTCGACGACGACCGGGAATCACCGATCGTCGACCTCGTCGACGGAGATCAGCTAGTGACCTCTTCCGGTATCGACGGATTTTTCGGCAGCTCCCTCGACGCGACACTTCGCCGCCAGGGCATCGATCGGCTCATTCTGGTCGGTTCGCCGCTTGAGACGAGCGTGCATTCGACGATGCGTTCCGCAAATGATCGCGGTTACGAGTGCCTTCTCGTCGCCGACTGCTGCCTCGCCTACGACGACGACCTCGTCGCCGCGGCGCTGTCGATGATCGAAATGTCCGGCGGCATCTTCGGAGCGGTCGGCTCGGCCGCCGCCACGACCGCCGCCCTCACCCTCTCAGCCACATCCACCATGAACGGTCAGAAAGGACCAGCCTCATGAGCACTTCACCCTCGGCGACGACAACGGCCTACGGCCCGGTCAATGCCGATCCATACGAATGGCCGTTCGACGGACGGTTCACGCCGGAGAAGACGGCTCTCATCAACATCGACTGGCAAGTGGACTTCTGCGCGCCCGGCGGCTACGTCGACTCGATGGGCTACGACATCTCCCTGACGCGCGCCGGACTTGAGCCGACGGCGCGGGTGCTGGCCGCCGCGCGCGCGGCGGGGCTCTACATCGTGCACACCAGGGAGGGGCACCGCCCCGATCTCTCCGACCTGCCGGCCAACAAGCTCTGGCGATCGCGGCGCATCGGCGCGGGAATCGGCGATCTCGGAGCGTGCGGGCGCATCCTCACCCGTGGCGAAGCCGGGTGGGAAATCGTGCCGGAGGTCGCTCCCATCGCCGGCGAGCTCATCATCGACAAGCCGGGGAAAGGCGCGTTCTACGCGACGGATCTGGACCTCCTCCTTCGCACCCGTGGAATCACACACATCATCCTGACCGGTATCACGACCGACGTCTGCGTGCACACGACGATGCGGGACGCCAACGATCGAGGCTACGAGTGCCTCATCCTCTCCGACTGCACGGGGGCCACCGATCACGGCAATCATCTTGCCGCCCTCAAAATGGTGACGATGCAGGGTGGTGTGTTCGGAGCCGTCGCCGACTCGGCCTCGCTCCTCGCCGCATTCGACAGCGGCATGTCCGGTTCATGACGGAGGAGCGCGGCCGCCATCTCGGTACCGCATCCTCGGCCACCGGATCATCAGCGACGCTGGTAGGTCGCATCGGGTCCCTGGAATCGCACGCGCTGCAAAGCGCGTATCGATCCGGGGATCTGACCCCCGACGACCTGGTCGCACGCATCTACGACGCGATCGGCGAACGCGGGGACGACTCGGTCTGGATCTCGACCGTGCCACGAGACGATGCCATCGCCACCGCCAGAGCCCTGCGCCTCCGTTGGTCGGACGCCGACTCAGAGGCGCTTCCCCCTCTCTACGGGCTACCCTTCGCGGTCAAAGACAACATCGATGTGGCCGGACTTGCGACGACGGCAGGCTCGCCCGGATTCGCCTTCCTCCCGGAACGCACGGCCCCGATCGTCGAACGGCTGATCGAGGCCGGCGCCATTCTCATCGGCAAAGCCAACCTGGACCAGTTCGCCACCGGCCTCAACGGCACCCGGTCCCCGTACGGTGCGCCATCGAACCCGTTTCGCGCCGGGTCGATCTCCGGCGGGTCGAGCTCGGGCTCTGCCGTTGCGGTGTCGGCCGGCCTCGTGACCTTCTCGCTCGGAACCGACACGGCCGGCTCGGGCAGGGTGCCGGCCGCGCTGACGAATCTCGTCGGCATGAAGCCGAGCCGCGGCCTCCTCAGCATGAGCGGCGTCGTGCCCGCCTGCCCCAGCCTCGACTGTCCGAGCGTGTTCGCGCTCACCGTCGCGGATGGAGCACGCGTTCTCCACGTGATCGCCGGTTTCGACGAGACGGATGCTTGGTCACGCCGAGTGGCCGTCCCGCCGGCGGTCCCCGTCGCCCTCCCCCTCTCGGGAGTCGCCTTCGCCGTTCCCACCCTCAACGGCACCGACTTCGCGGAGGAGTCATGGCACGCTGCCTGGAAGGCGATTCTCGACCGGTTGACCGGTGCAGGAGCGAAACTCGTGCCCGTCGACATGACGCCGTTCTTCGAAGCGGGCCGCGAGTTGTACGGCGGCCCGTGGCTCGCCGAGCGCCTGGCCGGCCTGGAGGCATTCGTCGACGATCACCCCTCCGAAATCTTCCCGGTCGTCGGTGAACTGCTGCAATCCGGAAAACAGGTCACCGGCACCGACACCTTCAGGGGCATCGACCTCATCCAGCGGCTGCGACGAATCACGGAGCCGCTCTGGTCCGAAGTGTCGGCGCTGCTCACGCCGACAGTCACGCAAACCTTCTCGATCGAGGAGATGGTCGTCGACCCGATCGCGCTGAACGCCCGGCTCGGCCGTTTCACCACCTTCACCAATCTGCTCGACCATGCCGCCATCGCCATGCCGGGCGGGTTCGCGCACGAGCCCGGCTCTGCGCCCTTCCCGTTCGGAATCACGATCTCGGCGCCGGCGGGCCTGGATGACCGGCTGGCGGGCATCGCAACCTCGATCGAGCGGCTGGTCGCCGCGCCGCTCGGCGCTACCGGCGTGCCGGCTCCCCCATCCGCTCTCCGGCCATCGACCCGGCGCACCGCAACCGGTGGAGCGGTGACAGTGGCGGTAGTGGGAGCGCACCTTCGCGGGATGCCCCTTCACGCCCAGCTCGTGGCCATGGGCGCCTCGTTTCGTGCCAGCACGCGCACTGCGCCCGTCTATCGCCTCTACGCACTTGCGGGTACGAGCCCGGCGAAGCCCGGTCTCGTGCGCACCAACGACGGCGGCGGGAGCATCGAGGTCGAGCTGTATGACCTGTCGCCAACCTCCTTTGGATTGCTCACCGCCTCGGTCGCGTCACCCCTCGCGATCGGCACCGTGCTGCTCGACGGCGGCGAGAGCTGCCACGGATTCATCTGCGAGGCCGCCGCGGCCGAGCAGGCGCTCGACATCACGGAGTTCGGTGGATGGCGCAGGTTCGTCGCCTCGAACCGGGCCTGACCGGCCCGCGAGCGGCTGCCCCGTCGATCCCTCCCCAAAATCTCTTCCGAAATCCATGCAATTGGATGCACCACCCCGCTCACCATCACGCCGACGCGGCGTGTCGGCAAGGAATGCATGGATTTCGGAAGGAGAGAGGGCGGAAAAAACGGTGAGCAGGGGCCGCGAGCCGCTCAGCGGTCGTTGGCCGCGTCTTCCTCGGCCCACTTGCGGGCGCGCTCGGCGATGATCTCGGGGGCGCGGGCGGCATCCTCCCGCGTCGCGAACGGGCCGTCGAGCTCCGATGCGAGCGACTGCCTGCCCTCCTCAACCTCGCCGGTCCTGATGTTGTAGTACCACTCGGTCATGAGAGCTCCTTATCCCAACTAAAATCGATCCTATGCCCAAGGATTCGAGCGGTCACCTCGTGCCGGGGCGCATCTCCCCCGCACGGTTCGTGCCGAAGAACATCCCCCGCCCGGAGTATGTCGGCAAGGCCTCCCCCACCCGGTTCACCGGCTCCCACGTCTATCCGCCGGAGGGTGTGGCTCGCATCCGCGAGTCCGGCCGCATCGCCGCCGAAGCCATCGCGCTCGTCGGAGCAAGTGTGCGGCCCGGCGTCACAACCGACGAACTCGATGCGATCGGCCACGACTTCATGGTCGCCAACCACGCGTACCCGTCGACCCTCGGCTACCGCGGCTTTCCCAAGTCGCTGTGCAGTTCGGTGAACGAGGTGATCTGCCACGGGATTCCGGATGACACGGTGCTCGAGCACGGCGACATCGTGAACATCGACATCACGGCCTTCAAGAACGGCGTGCACGGCGACAGCAACCAGACCTTCATCGTTGGCGAGGTCACGCCGGAGGTCGCCGAACTCGTCGATCGCACGCGCGAGTCGCTCAACCGAGGCATCAAGGCAGTAGCGCCCGGTCGCGAAGTGAACGTCATAGGCCGGGCGATCGAGTCCTACGCCAAGCGGTTCGGCTATGGCGTCGTGCGCGACTTCACCGGTCACGGCGTCGGCGAGGCCTTCCACTCCGGGCTCATCATCCCGCACTACGACTCCGCTCCCGCCTACTCGACGGTGATCGAGGCCGGCATGGTCTTCACCATCGAACCGATGCTCACCCTCGGCTCGATCGAGTGGGACCAGTGGGACGATGGATGGACCGTCGTTACGAAAGACCGCAGCATCACCGCCCAATTCGAGCACACCCTCGTCGTGACAGAACGCGGCGCCGAGGTGCTCACACTCCCGTAACCCGTTCCCCCACCGGCACGCCCAACACACGAAAGACTGTCAAACATGGCCAACAAAGCGGTAGGCATCGACATCGGCGGAACCGGAATCAAAGGCGCGATCGTCGACGTCTCGACCGGCAAACTTCTCACGGATCGCGTGAAGCTTCCGACCCCAGCTGGCGGCGAACCGGAGGACATCCTGAACACGGTCCTCGAGATCGTCAAGACGCTCGGTGTTGCCGGCAAGAAGGACCCGATCGGCGTGTGCTTCCCCGCCGTTGTCGTCAAGGGCAAGACCCTCTCGGCCGCCAATGTCTCCAAGAGCTGGATCGGCCTCGAGGCGGAAAAACTCTTCGAGAAGGGCCTCGGGCGCAAGATCCATTTCGTGAACGACGCAGACGCCGCCGGCTACGCCGAGACGCTCTACGGCGCAGCCGCCAAGTCCGACGGCCTCATCGTGCTGACAACCCTCGGCACCGGAATTGGAACGGCGCTCATCTACAAGGGCGTGCTCATCCCCAACGCCGAGCTCGGCCACATCCAGCTCGACGGTGTCGACTACGAGACGCGAGCGTCGTACGCCGCGAAAGAGCGTGAAAACCTCAGCTGGGTCGACTGGGCCGCCCGGTTGCAGCAGTACTACACCGCGCTCGAGGCATACTTTCACCCGGACCTCTTCATCGTCGGCGGCGGGGTGTCCAAGGAGTACAAGGACTTCCTGCCGCTGCTCCACCTTGAGACGCCGATCGTGCCGGCCAACCTCCGCAACAACGCCGGCATCCTCGGCGCGGCAGCGCTCGCGGCCGGCAAATAGATCCGGCTCGAACCGCCGTTAGGGTCTGACCTCCCCGCGTTAGGGAGTCGTTAGACCTCCCGTTTCGCACGCCATCCGGGTGTGGACTCTCCTCTCGTGACAGAAATGTCGCTGCGCGCCGTTCGGCCGCAGCTTGTCTCTTCCACGGAGGACCCGATGCTGGATCTCGTTTACGTCGTTGGCGCCACAGGGCTGTTCGCCCTCGTGGCCCTGGTCGCCCGGGCAATCGAGAAGCTGTGATCTTCTTCACAATGCTCAGCATCGTGCTCGCGGTCGCCGCCCTCGTCTACCTCGTGTTCGCTCTCGTCAAGCCGGAGCGATTCTGATGAGCACGACCCTGCTCTTCGTGCTTCAACTCACCACCCTCATCCTCGTTCTCGGCCTCATCTACCGGCCGCTCGGCGACTACATGGCCCTTGTCTACACGACACCGAAGAACCTGAGGGTCGAGCGCGGCTTCTACCGCCTGATCGGCGTGAACCCCGCATCGGGCCAGACCTGGCCGGTGTATCTGCGCGGCGTGCTCGCGTTTTCGGCGATCGGCGTGCTCGCCCTCTACCTCGTGCAGCGCATCCAGCAGATTCTGCCGTACTCTCTCGGCCTGCCGTCGGTCGAGCAGTCCCTCGCTTGGAACACCGCAATTTCCTTCGTCACCAACACCAACTGGCAGTCGTACTCGCCCGAGACGACGATGGGCTACACAGTGCAGCTCGTCGGACTCGCGGTGCAGAACTTCGTGTCGGCCGCCGTCGGCATCGCCGTGGCGATCGCCCTCATCCGGGGTCTCGCCTCCCGCAGGTCCACCACGATCGGCAACTTCTGGGTCGACCTCACCCGCGGCGTCCTGCGGATTCTGCTGCCGCTCTCCGTGGTCGCCGCGATCGTGCTGCTGCTCTCGGGCGTGATCCAGAACCTCGATGGATTCCAGCACGTCACCGGTATCACCGGAACCCCCCAGACCCTCCCGGGCGGCCCGGTCGCTTCGCAGGAGGCGATCAAGGAGATCGGCACCAACGGCGGCGGATTCTTCAACGCCAACTCCGCGCATCCGTTCGAAAACCCGAACGGCTGGACCAACCTGTTCGAGATCGTGCTCTTGCTCGCGATCCCGTTCTCCCTCGCCCGTACCTTCGGCCGCATGGTCAACGACCACCGGCAGGGATACGCGATCCTCTCCGCGATGGGGATCATCTGGATCGTCTCCGCGGCTCTTCTCACCTGGCTCGAGAGCGCGGGCAACGGCACGGCGAGCCATCTCGCCGGCGCCGCGATGGAGGGCAAGGAGACACGGTTCGGCATCGTCGGATCGGCGATCTTCGGCACTTCGAGCACCCTCACCTCCACCGGCGCGGTCGACTCGATGCACGACAGCTTCACGTCGCTCGGCGGGGGCGTCGTCATGCTCAACATGATGCTCGGAGAGGTCGCTCCCGGCGGTGTAGGTTCCGGCCTCTACGGCATCCTGATCATGGCCATCGTCGCGGTCTTCGTGGCCGGCCTCATGGTGGGACGCACGCCCGAATACCTCGGCAAGAAGATCGGCGCACGCGAGGTGAAGCTCGCGAGCATCTACATTCTGATCACCCCGACGCTCGTGCTCGCCGGAACCGCCCTGAGCTTCGCCATCCCCGCGATTCGCGAGTCGGTCGTGAAGACGTCGATGGCCAACAGCGGCCTGCACGGTTACTCGGAGGTGCTCTACGCGTTCACCTCGGCCGCGAACAACAACGGCTCGGCCTTCGCCGGGCTCACCGCGAGCACACCATGGCTCGACACGGCACTCGGCGTGGCGATGATGCTCGGCCGGTTCCTGCCGATCATCTTCGTGCTCGCCCTGGCCGGGTCGTTCGCGGCCCAGGAGAAGATTCCGACGACGGCGGGAACGCTTCCCACCCACAGGCCCCAATTCATCGGCCTGCTGATCGGCACGATCGTGATCGTCTCGGCCCTCACCTACCTCCCCGTTCTAGCGCTAGGCCCCCTGGCAGAAGGACTCACGTAACACCATGTCAACCACCCTGATCACGCCGTCCGCGAGAAAGCCGTCAGAAGGCTCATCGCACGCGCACAAGACCGCCTCGGCGTTCGGCATTCGGCAGCTCGTCGCGAGCCTGCCAGACGCCCTCGGCAAGCTCGACCCGCGCGTCATGTGGCGCAATCCCGTGATGTTCGTCGTGGAGGTGGGCGCGGCGCTCACCACCGTGCTTGCCGTCGCCCAGCCGTTTCTCGGTGAATCGGCAGAGACCACCGCGTCGCCGACCTCCCTCGGGTTCATCTGGTCGATCGCCGTCTGGCTGTGGCTCACGGTGCTCTTCGCCAACATGGCGGAGGCCGTAGCCGAGGGGCGCGGTAAGGCCCAGGCGAAGAGCCTGCGTGAGAGCCGCACGAGCACCCTCGCCACCCGGGTCGCGTCGTACGATGCTGCCGGGGATGCCGGGGCGGAGCGCTCGGAGCTGCAGCAGATCGCCTCAGCGGACCTGACCCTCGGCGACACCGTCGTCGTAGCGGCGGGCGAACTGATCCCGGGCGATGGCGACATCATCTGGGGCATCGCCTCGGTCGACGAGTCAGCCATCACGGGCGAGTCAGCCCCTGTCGTGCGCGAATCCGGCGGCGACCGCAGTGCCGTTACGGGAGGCACACGCGTGCTCTCCGACCG
>DMKW01000241.1:970-1299 GCA_003454135.1 Microbacteriaceae bacterium | reverse complement strand
GTCGAGGGTGCTTCGCGACAGAAGACGCCCAATGAGATCGCGCTCAACATCCTGCTCGCGAGTCTCACGATCATCTTCGTGGTTGTGGTGCTCATCATCAACCCGATCGCGTCGTACTCAAACGCGGCGCAGAGCGTGCCGGTACTCGTCGCGTTGCTCGTGTGCCTCATCCCGACGACGATCGGCGCGCTGCTCTCGGCGATCGGAATCGCGGGCATGGACAGACTCGTGCAGCACAACGTGCTCGCGATGTCGGGCCGTGCGGTCGAAGCCGCCGGCGACGTCACGACCCTCCTGCTCGACAAGACCGGAACGATCACCTACGGCAA
>DMKW01000241.1:0-781 GCA_003454135.1 Microbacteriaceae bacterium | reverse complement strand
ACCGTGGCGGCCGCCTCGTCGCTCAGCGACCCCACTCCGGAGGGCAAGTCGATCCTCGCGCTCGCCACAGCGCAGGGTTTCACCCTCCCCACCGCCGTCGACGGCACCGTCGTGCCGTTCACCGCCCAGACCCGGATGAGCGGTGTCGACTACGCCGACGGCAGCCAGGCGCGCAAGGGAGCGGGCTCCATGGTGAGCGCGTGGGTCGCCGAGACGTCCACGCTCACCGACGCCCAGCACACCGAGCTCGACGGCATCGTCACCCGCATCTCGCAGGCGGGCGGAACGCCGCTCGTCGTCGCCCGGCGCCACTCCGACGGCGTCGCGTCCGTGCTCGGCGTCGTCTATCTCAAGGATGTCGTGAAGACGGGCCTCGCCGAGCGCTTCGCCGACCTGCGCCGGATGGGCATCCGTACGGTCATGATCACGGGGGACAACCCGCTCACCGCGAAGGCGATCGCCGAGGAGGCCGGCGTCGACGACTACCTCGCAGAGGCGACCCCCGAAGACAAGATGGACCTCATCCGCCGGGAACAACAGGGCGGCAACCTCGTCGCGATGACGGGAGACGGCACGAACGACGCGCCGGCGCTCGCCCAGGCGGATGTCGGGGTCGCCATGAACACCGGCACCTCGGCCGCGAAGGAGGCCGGCAACATGGTCGACCTCGATTCCGACCCGACCAAGCTCATCGACATCGTGGGAATCGGCAAACAACTGCTCATCACACGCGGATCGCTCACGACGTTCTCGATCGCGAACGACGTGGCCAAGTACTTCG
>DMKW01000106.1 GCA_003454135.1 Microbacteriaceae bacterium | reverse complement strand
GCAGCGACCTCAAGACCGCGCGAGAGCTCAACGACGTCGTCGAATCGGTCTTCCCTCCAGACAGCGTGTTCCGCATCGACCACTACCTGGGCAAGGAGACTGTTCAGAACATCCTCGCCCTGCGGTTCGCGAACAACCTCTACGAACCCATCTGGAATGCCAACTACGTCGACCACGTGCAGATCACGATGGCCGAGGACATCGGCGTGGGCGGTCGAGCCGGCTATTACGACGGCATCGGGGCGGCTCGCGACGTGATCCAGAATCACCTGCTGCAGCTTCTCGCCCTGACGGCGATGGAGGAACCGGTCTCGTTCGACGCGACCGACCTGCGCGCGGAGAAGGAGAAGGTGCTCTCGGCGATCAAGCTGCCGAAGGACCTCTCCCACTCGACGGCGCGCGGCCAGTACGCGAGCGGATGGCAGGGCGGCGAAAAGGTCGTCGGCTTCCTCGAAGAAGACGGCATGAATCCCGACTCGCTCACCGAGACGTTCGCGGCGATCCGCCTCGACATCGGCACGCGACGCTGGGCCGGAGTGCCGTTCTACCTCAGGGCCGGCAAGCGGCTCGGCCGCCGCGTCACGGAGATCGCCGTCGTTTTCAAGCGCGCGCCGCAGTACCTCTTCGCCGACAGCCAGACCTCGGCCCTCGGCCAGAACGCCCTCGTGATTCGGGTTCAGCCGGACGAAGGTGTCACCATCCGCTTCGGCTCGAAGGTGCCGGGCGCCGGAATGCAGGTGCGCGACGTGACGATGGACTTCGGTTACGGCCACGCCTTCACCGAAGCGAGCCCGGAGGCCTACGAGCGCCTCATTCTCGACGTGCTGCTCGGCGATCCGCCGCTCTTCCCCCGCCATGAAGAGGTGGAACTGAGCTGGAAGATCCTCGATCCGATCGAGGAGTACTGGGCCACCCAGGGCCAGCCGGAGCAATACAAGCCCGGTGCGTGGGGCCCGAGCTCAGCCGATGAACTTCTCGCCCGCGACGGTCGAGTCTGGAGACGCCCATGATTGTCGATCTGCCTGACACCACGACGAGCAAGATTTCGAAGGCGCTCGTCAAAATCCGCGAGGAGGGTGGCGCCGTCGCTCTCGGCCGCGTGCTCACCCTCGTGATCTCCACGCGGCTCGGGGACGAGGAGGAGGCCATCGAGGCCGCCAACGATGCGTCGCGCGAGCATCCGATGCGTGTCATCGTCATCTCGTCCGGCTCCGACGCCCCGCCCACCGACGACGCGCCCCGACTCGATGCCCAGATCCGCGTCGGCGGGGACGCCGGCGCGAGCGAGGTCGTGGTGCTCAGGGCCTACGGGGACACCGCATCCGACGAGGAAGGCCTCGTCACCGGCCTGCTGCTGCCCGACGCGCCCGTCGTGGCGTGGTGGCCGGGTGACGCGCCGGATGTCGTCTCCCAGTCTCCGATCGGGCGCATCGCCCAGCGCAGGATCACGGATGCCGCAGCCCAGCCCGACCCGCGCGGATTCCTTACACACCTGTCCACCTGTTACACGCCGGGCGACACGGACTTCGCGTGGACGAGGCTCACCCTGTGGCGCGCCCAGCTCGCCGCGGTGCTCGACCAGCCGCCGTACGAGCAGATCACCGGAGTCGAAGTGCACGGCTCGCCGGACTCACCGTCGACATCGTTGCTCGCCGCGTGGCTCCAGCTGCAGCTCGATGTGCCGGCCAAGCACGAACTGGTGACTCCGGTGCACGGCTCGAGCGGCATCCAGGGCGTGCGGTTGCACCGCGCCTCCGGCGTAATCGAGCTCGAACGCACCAACGCGGGAATCGCGCGCCTCGTGCAGCCCAACCAGCCGTCGCACGACATTTCCCTGCCTCGCCGCAGCCTGCGCGACTGTCTCGCTGAAGAACTGCGTAGGCTCGACCCCGACGACCTGTTTGGCGAGGTCATCCAGAGCGGTCTTGCGCAACTGCACGAACCGTCTCTCGACACGGCGTCGAAGTCGTAGACGAAAGCAAGGGACACCTCGAATTGACCAACGCCCGCAGGGTTCTCGTTCATCCGGACAAGGAAACGCTCGCAGGATCTCTCGCCGCGCGTTTCATCACGAAGATCGTCGACCTGCTGGACCAGCAGGCCGAGGTCAACATCGTGCTCACCGGCGGGACTGTCGGCGCGGCCGTGCTCGCTGCGATCAACAGCTCGTCGGCGAGGGACAGCATCGACTGGTCCCGTGTCGTCGTGTGGTGGGGTGATGAGCGCTGGCTTCCCCGCGGGGACGCGGAACGCAACGACACCCAGTCGCAAGCCGCTTTGCTCGACCACGTGAACCTGCGGCCCGAGAACATCCACTGGCTGCCGGCGCCGGATGACGGAGTCGACCTCGATGCGGCGGCAGAACTGTACGCGGCCGAGCTCGCCGCGGCGGCGCCGGAGGGGGCATCGCTCCCACGCTTCGACGTGACCTTCCTGGGCGTTGGCCCCGACGGTCACATCGCCTCGCTCTTTCCGGAATCTCCCGGCGTGCGCGTCACGGATGCGACCGTCGTCGCCGTGCGCAACTCCCCCAAACCTCCGTCGGAGCGCCTGAGCTTCACGCTGCCCGTCATCAACAGCTCGGACCGTGTCTGGCTGGCCCTGGCCGGCTCGGACAAGGCCTCAGCGCTCGGCCTCGCCCTCGCGGGTGCGAGCACGCTCGAAGTGCCTGTCGCGGGCGTGGAGGGTCGCTTGAGGACGGTCTTCTTCGTGGATCAGGATGCCGCGGCCGAGGTGCCTGAGGACCTCATCGCGGTAGAGTACTAGCTGCTCGCGGGCTGTCGCCGTCGTGCGCCACGGAAATCGGGCACCGGGAAGCACCATGGCGCACC
>DMKW01000180.1:13426-14038 GCA_003454135.1 Microbacteriaceae bacterium | reverse complement strand
GCCGACGCACGCAGGGCGCGCATGAGGCTCTTGGAGGTGTTGGTCTGGTCGTACTGCTCGTTGTAGACAAAAGACGCGTTGGGGAAAGCTTCGATGATGTGCTCGAGCTTGTAGCCAACCACGATGGTGACCTTGGCGCTCGTGCCGAACGCGTGGTGGATGTTGTCGAATTGCTGCTGCATGATGGTGCGGCCATCGCTCAGCTCGGTCAGCGGCTTGGGCAGGGAACGGCCGAGACGGCTGCCCATTCCTGCGGCCAGAATGACGATCTGTATGCTCACGATTGGTCTCCTCAATTGACTGTTGTCCGACTGGGGCGCGGTGTCAATACCAATAAGGTTTACCGTCTGTTCATCCCCAGACACTTGTCTGGACACATCGTTGTGCACGCCCAACCCTACCCGGCGGGGCCTCATTTCGACAGGGAGCCCCGTGGGGATGTTCCCAATTCGTGATAGAACGCACAGCCCTTGCTTAGGCACTCAGATGCGATTGATACGGTTAGCAGGTGGATTCAGAACCTGAGAAGAAGCCAGCAGCCGCGCGCAAAGCCCCGGTGCGAAAGGCGACTCCCGGCGACGATCCGGCCGCGGAAACGACACCCGTTTCGAC
>DMKW01000180.1:13001-13262 GCA_003454135.1 Microbacteriaceae bacterium | reverse complement strand
ACCGGTGGAACCGCCGCGCGCCCGTCCGCGCGCACGCGCCTGGCCGCCGCCGCGGCCTCTGCCGAGGCAGCCTCGCCCGCTGAAGAGGTTGAGACGCCGTCGGCTGACGAGCACGCCACGTCGACTCCGGACACGAGTGTTGCGCGACCGGCCCGCACCCCGAGCACACGTGCGTCGAGCGCCTCGGGCACTACGGCCGGTGCGCGAAAACCCGCCACTCCGCGCAAGCCGGCAGCTCCGCGCACACCGACCACCCAGCGC
>DMKW01000180.1:11974-12795 GCA_003454135.1 Microbacteriaceae bacterium | reverse complement strand
CGGCCCGTCGTCAAACGCCCGGTCGTGTCCGCTCCGAAGAGCCCCGCCAGGGCTCCTGCCGCGAAGAAGGCTCCGGAGACCGTCGAGGCGGTCGTTCTCGAGGTGCACGATCTCGTCAAGCGTTTCGGCGAGATCGTCGCCGTCGACCATGTGACCCTGTCCGTGCCGGCCGGATCGATCTTCGGCATCGTCGGTCCCAACGGAGCGGGCAAGACCACGACCCTCTCGATGATCACCGGCCTGCTCAGGCCCGATGGCGGGTCGATCACGGTGCACGGTGCCGATGTCTGGACCGACCCCGTGGTCGCCAAGCGAAACATGGGCGTTCTGCCCGACCGGCTCCGCCTCTTCGACCGTCTCACCGGCAGCCAGCTGCTCTACTACGCGGGCACCCTGCGCGGGCTCGACGCAGCGACCGTGAAGAAGCGCTCCACGGACCTCGCGTCGGCCTTCGGTCTCGAGGATGCCCTCGACCGCCTCGTTGCCGACTACTCGGCGGGCATGACGAAGAAGGTCGCGCTCGCGTCGGCGATGATCCACTCGCCGCGGCTCCTCATCCTCGACGAACCGTTCGAGTCGGTCGACCCGGTCTCGGCGGCGAACGTCACCGAGATCCTGCAGAACTACGCGGCGGTCGGGGGCACGGTGGTGCTGTCGAGTCACAGCATGGATCTGGTGCAGCGCATTTGCGATTACGTCGCGATCGTGGTGAGCGGCTCGGTGCTCGCAGCCGGAACGATGGAGGACGTTCGCGGCATCGGCTCGCTCGAGGAGCGATTCGTCGAACTCGCCGGAGGGCGAAAGACAGCGGAGGGCATGGA
>DMKW01000180.1:7673-11856 GCA_003454135.1 Microbacteriaceae bacterium | reverse complement strand
GCCTACGGCCTCGGCATCGCCGCCCTTGCGGTCGTTGGATTCATCGCGTTGCGATTTGCCGACGTCGGTCTCGCCACAAGCATTGCCGTCACCGTCGGTTCGCTCATCGTGCTGGGTTTCCTGCTGGTGCCGCTCGCGTTCGGCACGGACGACACGCTCGATCCTCGGGCGTTCTCGCTCTTCGGGGTCCCCACGACACGACTCGCGATCGGCCTCGCGCTCGCCGCCCTCATCGGAGTGCCGGCGCTCGCGATCGCGGTCATCGCGGTCGCGCAGGTCTTCACCTGGACGCGGGATCCGTTCTCGACCTTCCTCGCGCTGATCGGGGCCGTGGCGATCGTCGCGACGTGCCTTCTCGGAGCGCGCGTGTCGACATCCGTTGCCGCGTTCCTGCTCGCGACCAGGCGCGCGCGCGAGGCGACCGGCCTCATCGCGCTCCTTGTGATCGTCTCCTTCTCTCCCGTGATCGTTCTGATCGCCACTGTCGACTGGGCGAGGGACGGCCTCGACGTGCTCCGATCGGTCGCATCCGCCGCGGGGTGGACTCCCCTTGGCGCCGCGTGGTCAGCGCCGGCCGAAGCCGCAGCCGGGCATCCATGGCTCGCGATCGCAAAGACCGTCATCGCCCTGGCGACGGTGGCCGTGCTCGGGTTCGCTTGGCGAGCACTCGTCGGTTGGATGCTCGTGACGCCCCAGCGCGAAGCGCGCCGCAAGAAATACGCCGGATTCGGTTGGTTCGACCGGATGCCGGGGACGCCCGCGGGAGCGGTCGCCGCGCGAAGCATCACCTACTGGATTCGCGATGCGAGGTACCACACCTCGCTCGTCGCCATCCCCATCGCACCCATCGTGTTCGTGCTCGCCCTCTCGGTGGCCGGGGTGCCGTGGAACGTGCTCGCCCTCATCCCGGTGCCGGCGATGTGCCTCTTCCTCTCCTGGTCGATCCACAACGATGTGGCGTACGACCACACGGCGATCTGGCTTCATGTGGCATCCAACGTCTCGGGCAGGGCAGATCGTCTCGGTCGCGCGGTCCCGGCGCTGATGATCGGCATCCCGCTCGTGCTCATCGGTTCGCCGATCGCGGCATCCCTCTACGGCGACTGGGCGGTGCTCCCCTCGATCATCGGTGTGAGCTCCTGCATCCTCTTCGCGGGTCTGGGGCTCTCGAGCGTCATCTCGGCGCGCTTTCCGTATCCGTCGGTGCGCCCGGGGGACAGCCCGTTCAACCAGCCGCAGGCCAGCGGAACCGCCGCGGGTCTCATCCAGTCCGTCTCATTTTTCGCCGCCCTCATCCTGGCGATCCCGCCACTCGGCCTCGCGGCCCTCGGTCTCGCCGTCGACCCGTCGTGGCACTTCGCGTCGCTCGCGGCGGGACTCGCGGTCGGTATCGCCGGTCTCATCGCGGGCATCATTTGGGGTGGGGCGATCTTCGAGCGCAGGGGGCCAGAGCTGCTGGCTTTCACTCTGAAGGGCTGAACCTTCACGCTGACGGGCCAAACTCTCATGCCGACGAACTAAAATCGAACCATGAGCGGTGACACACAGCAGGGCGGCGGCGGCACAGACACGCTGGATCGCGAACTCGAAGAGCTGCTGAACAAGGAGAAAGTGGAAGACGGCGATCACGATCGCTACTCGCACTACGTGCAAAAAGACAAGATCCTCAAGTCGGCGTTGAGCGGCAAGCCGGTGATCGCCCTGTGCGGCAAGGTGTGGACGCCCGGGCGTGACCCGGAGAAGTTTCCCGTCTGCCCGACCTGCAAAGAGATCTACGAATCGATGAAGGACTAGGGCGTTTCCTCCCCGCTTCGCGCGGGTGTAAGTCGCTCGCGCGGGTGTTCTTGCGCCCGCGCGAGCGACTTGCGACCGCGCGCCCTGAGCGACGCAGACCGGTAGTCACGCGTAGCTGGTGGGGATGGCGGGGTCGCCACGGCCGAGCCGGAACGCGTCCAGGGGGAGTTCGGCCATCGCCGCCGCACGGTGCTCCCTCGCGAGCGTCGTACCTGCCGCGCCCCGATACCGCTCCACGGGAACGCCGTCGGTCATCAGTGGCACGAGAAGCGGCCGGTGACTGCTGGTCGCTCCCTCCGGCTCGCCGACGTGGATGACCTCGGCCGTCGCGCGCCCGTCCTCGTCGAACTCGCGAACGGGAAACTTGCGACCACCGATCGTGGCCTTCTGCGTGGACTTCTTGGCCACCGAGATCCAGTCGCCGGCCGCATCCTTGCGCGCGACGAGCTTGTAGACCATGTCCGCCGCCGGGGAGCCGGAACCGGTGACGACGGAGGTTCCGACGCCGTACGAGTCGACCGGCGCCGCGCGCAGGGCGGCGATCGTGTACTCGTCGAGGTCGTTCGTGACCGTAATTCTGGTCGTGGTCGCGCCGAGGCCGTCGAGCTGCTTGCGAACGGCGGCCACCTGCTCCGGCAGATCGCCGCTGTCGATGCGCACCGCTCCGAGGCCCGTGCCGGCCACCCGGATGGCGAGGTCGACCGCCGCGGTGACGTCGTAGGTGTCGACGAGGAGCGTGGTGTCGGGCCCGAGGGCAGCCACCTGTGCGCGGAACGCCTCCTCTTCGGTGTCGTGCAGGAGAGTGAAGGAGTGGGCGGCCGTTCCCATCGTCGGGATTCCCCAGCTGCGGCCGGCCTCGAGGTTGCTCGTTGCGCCGAAGCCCGCGATGTAGGCCGCGCGCGCCGCGGCAACCGCACTGCGCTCCCCCGTGCGGCGGGAACCCATCTCGGCGAGGGGGCGTCCGCTCGCGGCGGAGACCATTCGCGCGGCGGCGCTCGCGACCGCGCTGTCGTAATTGAGCACGCTCAGCACGAGTGTTTCGAGCAGCACGGCTTCGGCGAAGGTGCCGTCGACGACGAGGATGGGGGAGCCGGGAAAGTACAGCTCGCCCTCCTGGTAGCCCCAGATGTTGCCCGAGAAGCGGTAGTCGGAGAGCCAGTCGATCGCTTTGTCGTAGACGACGTGATTGTCCCTCAGCCAATCGAGTTCGGCATCCCTGAACCGGAAATCGGCGATGAGGTCGAGCAGGCGACCGGTGCCGGCCACGACCCCGTATCGTCGACCGCCAGGCAGGTGCCGCGCGAAGACCTCGAAGACGCATTCCCTCTCATGCGTTCCCGATCGGATGGCCGCGTCTACCATCGTGAGCTCGTACTGGTCGGTCAGGAAGGAACTCACGGAGAGAGGAGCACTGGTCACCGTCCCAGCCTAGCCAGCGGCCAGATAGAGGGCGTGGCCGCGTTGCGCCCCGAGTCGCGGCTAAACTCGACTCCCGTGGCTGATCCTCAGATGAACGCTGGCGCCCCGATTGGGATCTTCGATTCCGGGGTCGGCGGGCTCACCGTCGCCCGCGCGATCATCGACCAGCTGCCGAACGAATCCATCCTCTACGTTGGCGACACCGCGCACTCGCCGTACGGCCCGAAGCCGATCGCCGATGTGCGCCGCTACACCCTCGCCGTGCTCGACGATTTCGTCGCCCAGGGCGTGAAGATGCTCGTGATCGCGTGCAACACGGCGTCGGCGGCGATGCTTCGGGATGCCCGCGAGCGATACACGCAGGCCCTCGGCATTCCCGTGGTCGAGGTGATCCAGCCGGCGGTGCGCGCCGCGGTGCGCCAGACGCGCAACGGTCGCGTCGGGGTGATCGGCACGGTCGGCACGATCGGATCGAAGGCTTACGACGACGCGTTCGCCGCGGCACCGCATCTCGACCTCTTCACCCAGGCCTGCCCCCGGTTCGTGGAATTCGTCGAGTCCGGCGTGACGAGTGGCGGGGAGTTGTTCGATGTCGCGGAGCACTATCTCGCGCCGCTCAAGGCGGCAGGTATCGACACACTCGTGCTCGGTTGCACGCACTACCCGCTCATGTCGGCCGCCATCCAATACGTCATGGGCGAGGATGTGACACTCGTGTCGAGCGCGGAGGAGACGGCGTTCGACGTGTATCGCACTCTCGTGCGACACGGCATCCAGCGCACGAGCGCCGCGCCACCAAGCTATGTCTACGAAGCGACGGGCGACAGCCAGGACGAATTCACCTCGCTCGTGTGGCGTTTTCTCGGCCCGCAGGTGTCCAGTGTCGACCTCGTCGAAACCGGCACCATCCACCTACCCCCAAAGGACGCCATCGCATGAGCACCATCCCAGCAACCGACACCCAGAACGG
>DMKW01000180.1:0-7588 GCA_003454135.1 Microbacteriaceae bacterium | reverse complement strand
GGATCGGCCCTCATCTCGTTCGGTCGCACCAAGGTGCTGTGCACCGCATCCTTCACCAACGGAGTGCCCCGCTGGATGACCGGCAAGGGCAAGGGCTGGGTGACGGCCGAGTACTCGATGCTGCCGCGATCCACCAACGACCGCATGGACCGCGAATCGGTGAAGGGCAGGATCGGCGGGCGCACCCACGAGATCTCCCGACTCATCGGCCGGAGCCTGCGCGCCGTCGTCGACATGAAGTCGCTCGGCGAGAACACGATCGTGATCGACTGCGACGTGCTGCAAGCCGACGGCGGCACGCGCACCGCGGCCATCACGGGCGCCTACATCGCACTCGCGGACGCGCTCGAGTGGGGCAAGAGCAAGAGATTCATCGGCCAGAACGCCAAGCCGCTCATCGACAGCGTCTCGGCGGTCTCGGTGGGGATCATCGACGGCGTTCCGATGCTTGACCTCGCCTACGTGGAGGATGTGCGCGCCGAGACCGACATGAACGTTGTCGTCACCGGCCGAGGACTGTTCGTTGAGGTGCAGGGAACGGCGGAGGGCGCGCCGTTCGACCGCACGGAGCTCAATGCGCTGCTCGACCTGGCGCTCGGCGGCGCGGTCGACCTCACGAGGCTGCAGGTGGAAAGCCTCGCGCGATGAACGGAGCGCCCGTGAAACTCGTGCTCGCGACCCACAACGCCCACAAAGTGACCGAGCTCCGTCGCATCCTCGGGGTGTCGCTCGACGGCATCGAGCTCATCGCCTATGACGGTCCAGAGCCGGTCGAGGATGGCGAGACGTTCGAGGCGAACGCGCTCATCAAGGCCCGCGCGGCATCCGAACACACTGGACTTCCGGCGATCGCCGACGACTCGGGGATCGTCGTGGCCGCCCTCGGGGGAGCACCGGGCATCAACTCGGCGCGGTACGCCGGTACCCGCAACGACGCGGACAATGTGCGGCTCTTGCTCGCCAATCTCGAGGGAGTCGGCGATCGCAGCGCGCACTTCGTGTGCGCGGCCGCGCTCGTCGTGCCGCCGCCCGCCGGCCAGGTGGGCCCGGACAGCCCCCCGAACAACGCGGTGAGCTTCGAGCGCGTGGAAGTGGCGCTCTGGCCGGGAACGGTGCTCGAGGAAGCGGTCGGTGGAGGCGGGTTCGGCTACGACCCGGTGTTCAAGCCGGCCGGATACAGCGTCTCGTCCGCCGAGCTCCACGCAGACGAGAAGAACGCGATCAGCCACCGCGCGCTCGCGTTCGCGGCGCTCATGCCCGTCGTTCGGGAACGCCTGGTTTCCTAACCGGCGCGCGGCGCCGCCTAGGATTCGGATGTGGCGATGAATCCGGCAACTGAGCAACCGGTGACGCGAGGCGTGTTGCTCCTCGGGCCGGCGTTCGTCGCGTCGATCGCGTACGTGGACCCCGGGAACGTGGCGGCGAACCTCACGGGCGGTGCCCGCTACGGCTACCTGCTCGTGTGGGTGCTCGTGGCGGCGAACCTCATCGCCGCTCTCGTGCAGTACCAGTCGGCCAAGCTCGGGATCGTCACCGGGCGCACGATGCCCGAGCACCTTGGGGAGCGCTTGCGAACGCCGGCGCGCATCGCGTTCTGGGGCCAGGCCGAACTCGTGGCGGCCGCGACCGACATCGCTGAGGTGATCGGCGGTGCGATCGCACTCAGCTTGCTTTTCGGCCTGCCCCTCTTCGTCGGCGGGGTGATCATCGGGGTCGTCTCGATGGCGCTCCTCGCCTTCCAGAGCAAGTACGGCCAGCGGCCGTTCGAAACGGTCGTGATCGGGCTGCTCACGGTGATCGCGATCGGCTTTCTCGCCGGGCTCTTCGTCAGCCCGCCAAACGGAGTGGCGGTGCTCGACGGGCTCGTGCCACGGTTTTCCGACAGCGGATCGGTGCTGCTCGCGGCGAGCATGCTTGGCGCGACCGTCATGCCGCACGCGATCTACGTGCACTCGGCGCTCGCACGCGACCGCCACGGCAAGGCGATGACGGTGGTCGATCGCGGTCGACTGCTGCGAGTGACCAAGTGGGACGTCGTGATCGCCCTCGGGCTCGCCGGGGTCGTCAACGTCGGGATGCTGCTGCTGGCGGCCGTCAACCTGCCCGACGTGGCCGGTACCGACACCATCGCCGGGGCGCACGCGGCGATCAGTTCGGCTCTCGGCCCAGGAATCGCCCTCGTCTTCGCGATCGGACTGCTCGCCTCCGGGCTCGCCTCGACGTCGGTCGGCAGCTATGCCGGCGCGACCATCATGGCCGGCCTCATCAAGAGGACCATCCCGGTGTTCGTGCGTCGAGGCGTCACCCTCATCCCGGCACTCATCGTGCTCGCGGTGGGGGTGGACCCCACCTGGGCCCTCGTGATCAGCCAGGTGTTCTTGAGCTTCGGCATCCCGTTCGCCCTCGTGCCGCTCCTGAGGCTCACGAACGATCGCTCGATCATGGGGGAGAGCGCCAATCGCCGGCCGGTGAAGTGGGCGCTCTCCATCGTCGTCGTGCTCGTCGTTGCACTCAACCTTGGTCTCATCGTGCTGACGGTCACGGCCTAGCCGGGCACGTAATCGGTGCGACGCGGGGTACCGTTGGAGACGCTATGAACAACTCTGACCCAGCATCCGACGTTCCCCTCGACGATTCACCGGCCAAGAGGATCGCGGTTGCCGTCGCCCGGTTCGGCGAGAAGTCGGTAGCCCAGCGAGCGGCATCCCTCCTGCGCGGCGGCAACGAGGGTGACGAGTTTCTGCTCTGGGTGGGCGGCCGGCACGCGCAAGGCGTGCTCGACGGTGCCCCGCCTCTGTACTGGCCGGAGGTGTGGGGCGCGCGGGCACTCAACTATGTGTGGGATGACTCGTGCGAGTCCGCGGTGATCGCGGGCCTCGCGGATCGGGCCTGGCGTGTGCGCGAGATGTGCGCCCGCGTGTGCCTCGGGCGCAAGATCGGCGGTCCGGAATCCCTCGCGCCCCTGCTCTCCGACGAGAACGAGCGAGTGAGGATCGCCGGAGCGAGGGCGATCGCCGAAGTCGGCGACGGGGACAACGCACCGGCCCTCACGGCCATGCTGCGGGATCCGGAGAAGGAGGTCCGCCGGGCCGCCCAGCAGTCGCTCGCCCGGCTGGCCAAGCGGCTCGACCGACCGCTCTCCTAGTCGGCCTTCCGGTCGAAGTATTTCGCGTTGAGCACGACGTCCGCGTCGGTGGGAAGCGCCGTCTGTTCGCGATTGGCCTTGCGCGCTTTCACCATCGACTGGATGTAGTGGTAGATCGTGGGGATGAGGGTGAGCACGACCGCAGCGAGCAGAATCACGTCGATGTAGCTCGAAACGAACGCGGCGACCGGCGGGATGAATCCCAGCAGGAAGCCGCCGAACGTGAGTCCGGCCGCCCAGACGACCGCGCCGACGAGGTTGTAGAGCGAGTACTTGCGGTAGTTCATCTTGCCGATACCGGCGGCGACAGGGGCGAAGGTGCGCACGATGGGCACGAACCGCGCGAGCACGACGGCGAACCCGCCGAACCGCTCGAAGAACGCGTTGGTGCGCTTGACATTCGCGATGCTGAAGAGACCCGTCTCCTTGCGCTCGAAGACCCGCGGACCGGCCTTTTTGCCGATCAGGTACCCGACCTCGCCGCCGAGGAAGGCCGCCACTCCGATCGCGGGCACGACAAGCCAGATCGGAACCCCGATCCCCGGATGAAACGCGAGGAGTCCCGTGATGATCAGAAGCGTGTCTCCCGGCAGGAGGAAGCCGATCAGGAGCCCGGTCTCGGCAAAAATGATCAGGCAGACGCCGACGAGCGCATACGGTCCGAAGGCGTGGATGATCGACACGGGGTCGAGCCAGGGGATGAGGCCGGAAGATAGCACGGGGAGAAGCTCCAGTCGTCTGTAGTTGACAGGGTAGCCGGTGCACCCTGAGAGAGTCGGGCGAAGTCTCCCAATTTGCCTCGGTGCGGAAGAAGGGACTCGAACCCTCACGCCTTTCGGCACAGGTACCTAAAACCTGCGTGTATACCAATTTCACCACTCCCGCGAGTGCGGCTCAATTGTATCCGGATGACGTGCGCACCCGTCGAGCGGGCGCCGTCGGGCCGCCCAATGTTAGAGGTGGTCTCGCTCGGCCCCGTCTCGAGGCACGAGCGGCACCGCGACGGCCGGGCACACCGCGACGATGGCGAACGCGAGCGGGTACCCGACGAGCCCGATGAGGACACCGACGAGCGGGCCGACCGCCGATGCGGCGAGAAACTGACCGGTGTTCTGCACCCCGAGGGCGCGTCCCGACCATGCCGAGCCGGACATCTCGGCCACCGAGGTGAAGGCGAGCCCGTTGTCGGCCACGGTCACTGTCATTGCGATCACGAGCACGATTGCGCCGGCCAGCCAGCCGGTTTGGCCTGCGGCGGCGAGCAGTAGCATCACGACGCAGGCCGAGATCGCGACCCAGCGCAGCGGACGAACGCGACTCGCCACGCGGTCGCTCAGCACGCCGATCCCGATCCGTCCCACCGCACCGACGAACTGGGCCGACCCGACGAGGATGCCGGCCGCGAGCGCCGGAACGTGCAACTCGGTGACGAGCCACACGAGTGCGAAGGTGGAGAGCGTGAACTGGGGAACGACGAGCAGCACCGACACCGCATGGATGCGCCAGAGGAAACCGCTCGCGCGATAAGGATTGCGGGGTCGGTCGCTCGACACCATGGCGGCGACCGGACGGGGCGGGTTAACGATGCCGATCGCGCACGCCACCGCGAGAACCGCGGTGAGCAAGAGGGGCACGATGAGCGCGGCGCCTATGCCACCGCTCGCGGCGATCGATGGCACTGTCACGGCCGCGACGGTCACCCCGAGGGGTTGAGCCATCTGGCGGATTCCCATCGCGAGCCCTCGTCGATCCTTGGGAAACCAGCCGACCACGACCTTGCCGCTCGCCGAATTGGTGCTCGCTGAGGCGGCCCCGCCGAGCAGCAGGAAGACGCCGAGCCAGAGATATCCCGGCGCGGCCGCCGCCCCCAGGGCGGCGAGGGACGTGAGCGCGAGACCACCGGCGATCACCCATTTCTCCCCGACCCGATCGGCGAGCGCGCCCCACGCGATGAGAGTGAGGACCATGCCGAGAGTCGGTGCGGAGGCGAGCAGCCCGGCCTGCGCGAGGGTGAGCCCGCGTTCGGTGTGCAGCAGCGGGATCAGGAAGGCAGGGGTCGTCACGAACACCGTGCCGGCGGTCTGCGCGGCCACGCCGAGGGTCAGCGCCGTCCAGGCGCGGGTCGCGTGGGGGAAGGGCGCGGTTGTCGCCTGGCGCATCCCCATCCCTCCCGAATTGACGGGCATGGGCCCTCCTCACGCGCCGACGACGACGCCGTTTCGTCAGCGGACGGACACGCTGCGTTCAGACTGCGGCCAATTCGACGCAGCGTCGGCTTCCTAGTCTCGCAGGATCATGAATGAGATCCCGACGGTGAAGCGATGAGCGTGGTTGCCATCATTCCTGCCCGCGGTGGCTCCAAGGGAGTACCGACCAAGAACCTGAGGCGGGTCGGCGGTGTGCCGCTCATCGTTCGCGCCGTGTCGGCGGCGCGAACGAGCAAACTCATCGACCGGGTCATCGTGAGCACCGACGACGCGGCGATTGCCGCGGCGGCCCGGTCGGCCGGCGCGACGATAGTGCACCGTCCGCCGACGTTGTCTACCGACCTCGCGACATCCGAGTCCGCCCTCCTGCACGTGATCGAGCAGCTCGACGGCAGCCAGGACATCGTCGTCTTTCTCCAGGCGACCTCGCCATTTATCAACTCGGCCGAGCTCGACGAGGCGATCGAACGAGTGCGAAGCGGGGTCGAGGATGTCGTGTTCTCCGCCGTGGAGACCTACGCCTTTCTCTGGCGCATCACCGATGACGGTGCCGTCGGCGTCAACCACGACTCGAGCGTGCGCGAGCGGCGACAGGATCGCGAACCTCACTATCGGGAGACCGGGGCGTTCTACGTGCTGCGCGCCGACGGCTTCGCGCACGCCGGGCACCGGTTCTTCGGCCGCCTCGGCGTGACGATCGTCGACGAGCGCACCGCGATCGAGATCGACACCTTCGACGAGCTCGAGATGGCGAACACCCTCGCGCCGCTCGTGGACCCATTGCTCGAGCCGCACTCGTTCGACGTCGACGCCGTCGTCACCGACTTCGACGGCGTGCACACCGACGACCGCGTGCTCATCGGCAGCGACGGCTCCGAGTTCGTCACGGCAAGCCGCTCGGACGGTCTCGGCGTTCGCCTGCTGCGTGAGAGCGGCCTGCCCGTGCTCATCCTTTCGATCGAGGCGCACCCCGTTGTTTCCGCCCGGGCTGCCAAACTCCAGGTCGAGGTGATCCAGGGCGCGACAGATAAGGCTTTGGCGCTCACCACTTGGGCCGCGGAGCGCGGCATTTCACTCGAGCGCATCGCCTACCTCGGCAACGACGTCAACGATCTCGCATGCCTCGCGCTCGTCGGTTGGCCGATCGCGGTGCCGGATGCGGTACCCGAGGTGATCGCCGCGGCGCGCGTCGTGCTCGGGACTCCCGGCGGCTACGGCGCGGTGCGCGAGCTCGCCGAACTGATCTTGACGTCACGCACCGCACTAGGTCACGAGCAATTGGAGGAACCATGGTTGTATCCATCGGCAGCACAGAGGTAGGCAACGGTCCGGTGTACGTCATCGCCGAAATCGGCCTGAACCACAACGGGGATGTCGATCTGGCGATGCTGTTGATCGACGTGGCGGCAGACGCCGGCGCGCAGGCCGTCAAGTTTCAGAAGCGCACCCCGGAGATCTCGACACCGGAGCACATGAAGAACACGCCGCGCGAAACACCGTGGGGTCTCATGACCTACCTCGAATACCGCTACCGCGTGGAATTCAACCGCGAGCAGTACGTGGAGCTCGGCGACTACGCGACGCTGCGCGGCCTGGACTGGTTCGCCTCCCCATGGGACGAGCCGTCCGTCGACTTCCTCGAAGACCTCAACGTCGCTGCCCACAAGGTCGCCTCGGCATCTGTCACCGACATCGGCCTGCTCGAGACGCTCGCGGCCACCGGCAAGCCCGTGATCCTGTCCACCGGCATGTCCACCCTCGACCAGATCGACCGGGCCGTCGCCGTTCTCGGCACCGCCAACCTCGTGATCCTTCACGCGACGTCGACCTATCCCCTTCCGCCGGAGGAGGCGAACCTCAGAACGATCGCGACGCTGCAGCAGCGCTACCCCGGTGTGCCCATCGGGTACTCCGGCCACGAGCGCGGCCTGCAGATCTCCGTCGCGGCCGTCGCCCTCGGCGCCGTCGCGGTCGAGCGTCACATCACCCTGGACCGCACAATGTGGGGATCCGACCACGCCGCCTCGCTCGAACCGCAGGGATTCTCGCAACTGGTTCGCGACATCCGAATCGTCGAAGAGGCGCTCGGCGACGGAACCAAGCGCATCTTCCCCGGGGAGTTGGCACCGCTCGCCAAGCTTCGTCGCGTTCCCGCTTGAACACCCCGACCCGTATTCTCGCGATCGCGGACTCCGACTCGTATATAAAGTGGGGGGCTGCGCTTCTCGACCGGGCG
>DMKW01000177.1:7589-8697 GCA_003454135.1 Microbacteriaceae bacterium | reverse complement strand
AAGAACCCCGAGGCCGAGGCCCAGCTCGTCGCACAGGGAATCGCCGAGCAGCTCAGCGCTCGCGTCGCGTTCCGTCGTGCCATGCGCAAGGGAATGCAGGGCGCCCAGCGCACCCCGACCGTCAAGGGTGTTCGTATCCAGGTTTCCGGCCGCCTCGGCGGCGCCGAGATGAGCCGTTCCGAGTTCTACCGCGAGGGCCGCGTTCCGCTGCACACCCTGCGTGCGAATATCGACTACGGCTTCTACGAGGCAAAGACCACCTTCGGCCGCATCGGCGTGAAGGTCTGGATCTACAAGGGCGACATCACGAACAAGGAACTTGCTCGTGAGCAGGCCAATGCGAAGTCGACACGTCCAGAGCGTCGTGACGACCGTCGGGATGGCGGTGACCGCCCCCGTCGCGGTTCCGCTCCCAGCGCCGCGCCTGCGGTTGCTCCCAAGGCAGAAGCTGCTCCGGCAGCAGTAGGAGCTGAAGGCTAAATCATGTTGATTCCCCGCAGAGTTAAGCATCGCAAGCAGCACCACCCCGGCCGTAGCGGCCAGGCGACCGGTGGCACGACCGTGACGTTCGGTGAGTACGGCATCCAGGCGATTACCCCCGCCTATGTGACGAACCGCCAGATCGAGGCCGCGCGTATTGCGATGACCAGGCACATCAAGCGTGGTGGAAAGGTGTGGATCAACATCTACCCCGACCGCCCGCTCACCAAGAAGCCAGCCGAAACCCGCATGGGTTCCGGTAAGGGTTCACCAGAGTGGTGGATCGCCAACGTCAAGCCGGGTCGCGTGCTCTTCGAGCTCGCCGGCGTGAACGAGACGGTCGCGCGCGAGGCATTGACTCGTGCAATCCACAAGCTGCCGCTGAAGGCACGCATCATCAAGCGCGAGGAGGGTGACGCATAATGGCGATCGGTTCCAAGGAGCTCGCCCCCGTCGAGCTCGACACTTTTGAAGACGAAAGACTCGTCGACGAACTCAAGAAGGCCAAGGAAGAGCTGTTCAACCTGCGCTTCCAGTCGGCCACCGGCCAGCTGGAAAGCCACGGTCGCCTGCGCGCTGTCAAGCGCGACATCGCTCGCATCTACACGGTGATCCGTGAGCGCGAGCT
>DMKW01000177.1:5824-7404 GCA_003454135.1 Microbacteriaceae bacterium | reverse complement strand
GAAGAAGACCAAGAAGACTGAGGATGTCGCGGAAGCGCCGGCCGAGTCTGCTGAGGAGAAGAAGTAATGGCTACTGAGACCAAGAGCACCGAGGCCGCTTCGAGTGCCTCAGCGAGCGCGGAGCACGACCGCGGTTACCGCAAGACCCGTCGTGGCTATGTCACGAGCGACAAGATGGACAAGACCATCGTCGTCGAGGTCGAGGACCGCGTAAAGCACCCCCTGTACGGCAAGGTCATCCGCCGCACATCCAAGGTCAAGGCACACGACGAGGCCAACACGGCCGGCGTCGGTGACCTCGTCGTCATCAGCGAAACCCGTCCGCTCAGCGCCACGAAGCGCTGGAGACTGGTTGAGATTCTCGAGAAGGCTAAGTAGGCCTCGGCTTACTTAAGAGGAGAAACAGATGCTTCAGCAGGAATCCAGGCTCAAGGTCGCCGACAACACGGGCGCCAAGGAGCTGCTTACGATTCGCGTACTCGGTGGCTCAGGCCGTCGCTACGCCGGACTCGGCGACGTCATCGTCGCCACGGTCAAGGACGCGATCCCTGGCGGCAACGTCAAGAAGGGTGACGTCGTCAAGGCCGTCATCGTTCGCACCAAAAAGGAGACCCGTCGTCAGGACGGCTCATACATCAAGTTCGACGAGAACGCAGCGGTCATCCTGAAGGCCGACGGGGACCCTCGCGGCACCCGCATCTTCGGACCGGTCGGTCGCGAACTTCGCGACAAGAAGTTCATGAAGATCATCTCGCTGGCACCGGAGGTCATTTAGTCATGGCGAACATCAAAAAGGGCGATCTCGTCCAGCTCATCAGCGGCCGCAGCCAGGCGCGCGGTGGCGACCGTGGCAAGCAGGGTCGTGTGCTCGAGGTCCAGGTCGAGAAGAACCGCGTCGTCGTCGAGGGCATCAACTTCGTCACGAAGCACGTTCGCGTCGGCCAGACCCAGCGCGGCACGAAGACCGGTGGCATCGAGACTCATGAAGCCCCCGTGCACGTGTCCAACGTGCAGCTCGTCAACCCCGACACCAAGCAGCCGGCCCGCGTCGGCTTCACGGTCGAAACGGATGACAAGGGCAAGACCACGCGCACGCGCTACTTCAAGGACTCGCGTCGCGTGCCCGTGAAGAAGGCTGCAGCCAAGAAGGCAGACAAGTCGGAGAGCGACGTCGTCACCGACGAAGATGCTCCCCAGGCGAAGGCTGCTCCCAAGGCGAAGGCCGAGCCGAAAGCCGAGCCCAAAGCCACAGCAACGAAGGACTCCGAGTAATGACTGACACCGCAACTGCGGCTCCGGTTGGCAAAATCCAACCGCGACTCAAGCAGAAGTACAAGAGCGAGATCACCGCTCAGCTGACCAAGGACTTCGGCTTCACGAACGTGCACCAGGTGCCCGGACTCGTGAAGATCGTCGTGAACACCGGCGTCGGCGAGGCAGCTCGCGACGGCAAGATCATCGACGGCGCCGTCAAGGACCTCACCGCCATCACCGGCCAGAAGCCGCAGGTCACCGCGGCTCGCAAGTCCATCGCCCAGTTCAAGCTGCGCGAGGGCCAGCCGATCGGCGCCCACGTCACC
>DMKW01000177.1:3434-5755 GCA_003454135.1 Microbacteriaceae bacterium | reverse complement strand
TCCACGAGATCGACCAGGACCGCATCGACCGCGTTCGTGGCTTCGACATCACCGTCGTCACCACGGCCAAGAACGACGACGAGGGTCGCGCGCTGCTCAAGGCGCTCGGCTTCCCGTTCCGCAACGCAGAGAACACTCCGCAGTAATCAAGCTCCACCGATCACACAGGTCGGCAGTCTTCGAAAGAGCTGTCGAAACCGGGTGAGGAAGGCACCACCATCATGACAATGACAGATCCGGTCGCAGACCTGCTGACCAGACTGCGCAACGCGAACTCGGCCTACCACGAAACCGTGTCAATGCCGAGCAGCAAGCTCAAGTCCCACATCGCCGAAATCCTCAAGTCCGAGGGCTACATCGGTGGCTGGAAGATCGAGGATGCACGCGTCGGCAAGACCCTGACCATCGACCTCAAGTACGGCCCGAACCGTGAGCGTTCCATCGCTGGAATCAAGCGCGTCTCGAAGCCAGGACTTCGCGTCTACGCGAAGTCGACCGAGATCCCGCGCGTTCTCGGCGGGCTCGGCGTCGCGATCCTGTCAACCTCCTCTGGCCTCCTCACGGATCGCCAGGCGTCGAAGAAGGGCGTGGGTGGGGAAGTCCTCGCCTACGTGTGGTAGCCAACTCATGTCACGTATTGGACGTCTTCCCATCGACATCCCCGCCGGGGTCGATGTGACTCTCGACGGTTCTGCCGTCACCGTCAAGGGCCCGAAGGGTGAGCTCAACCTCACCGTCGCAAGCCCGATCGAGGTTTCGATCGAGGATGGCCAGCTTCTGGTCACCCGCCCGGACGACGAGCGCGCTTCGCGTTCGCTGCACGGACTCACCAGGACCCTCATCGCCAACCAGATCATCGGCGTGACGACGGGGTACTCCAAGGGCCTCGAGATCGTCGGAACTGGATTCCGCGTGCAGGCCAAGGGCGCGTCGCTCGAGTTCGCGCTCGGCTACTCGCACTCGATCACCGTCGACCCCCCGGCCGGCATCTCCTTTGCCGTCGAAGGCAACACCAAGCTGACGGTGCATGGCATCGACAAGCAGGCTGTCGGAGAGGTCGCCGCCAACATTCGTAAGCTGCGCAAGCCGGAGCCCTATAAGGGCAAGGGTGTTCGCTACGCAGGCGAGGTAGTCCGCCGCAAGGCCGGAAAGAGTGGTAAATAATCATGGCTCTCGGAACTAGAGGCAAGAGCAAGTCGGCCGCAAAGGGCCGCAGGCACGCACGTCTTCGCAAGAAGATCGTGGGCACCGAGCTTCGACCGCGTCTCGTGGTCACGCGTTCGGCCCGCCACGTCTTCGTGCAGGTCGTCGACGACAGCAAGGGTTTCACCCTCGCGTCGGCATCGACCCTCGAGGCCGACCTTCGCACCTTCGATGGTGACAAGACGGCCAAGGCGCGCAAGGTCGGCGAACTCGTCGCCGAGCGCGCGAAGAAGGCCGGCATCGCCGCCGTTGTATTTGACCGTGGTGGTAGCAAGTACGCCGGGCGCGTCGCTGCTATCGCCGAGGGAGCTCGAGAGGGTGGACTGGACCTGTGAGCGACGTTACTAACACAAGCAAGGAGTCGGACGTGACTGCAGACGCTGTAGCGACCGAGGTCGTAGAGACGGCAGCAGCAACCGAGCCGGCAGCGAACGAGCCTCGCGAGGCCCGCCGCGGTGGCCGCGAGCGCAACCCCAACCAGCAGCGCGGGAGCCGCGACTCTGAGAAGAGCCAGTTCCTCGAACGCGTGGTCACGATCAACCGCGTGTCGAAGGTCGTCAAGGGTGGTCGTCGCTTCAGCTTCACTGCTCTCGTCGTCGTCGGCGACGGCAACGGTCTCGTCGGCGTTGGATACGGCAAGGCCCGCGAGGTGCCCACCGCCATTTCCAAGGGCGTCGAGGAAGCGAAGAAGAACTTCTTCCGCGTTCCNNCATGACGTGCTGAGCAAGTCGCTCGGTTCGTCCAACACGATCAACATCGTGCACGCGACCGTCGCTGCCCTCAAGCAGCTCGAGGAGCCCAGTGCGGTTGCCGCACGTCGTGGCCTCTCGCTCGAGGATGTCGCCCCCGCGCGACTCCTGCGTGCCCAGGCTGACGCAAAGGCAGGTGTCTGATGGCCGCTCGCCTGAAGGTGACCCAGATCAAGTCCAAAATTAGTGAGAAGCAGAACCAGCGCGACACGTTGCGGAGCCTCGGGCTCCACCGCATCGGCGACGTCGTGGTTCGCGAGGACAACTCGCAGAACCGCGGTTACGTTCGTACCGTCGCTCACCTGGTCAAGGTCGAGGAGATTGACTAATGGCTGACGAGAAGAAGCCAGCAACCGAGAAGGCACCCGC
>DMKW01000177.1:2069-3334 GCA_003454135.1 Microbacteriaceae bacterium | reverse complement strand
AGGCTGCGTCGAAGCCGGCCGCAGACAAGGCGACCGCCGAGAAGGCTCCGAAGGCTGCTGCCCCCAAGGCCGCCGCCGCGAAGAGTGACGACGCGACGGTTGCTCCGGCGGCGAAGTCGGCCCCCGCAGCCAAGAGGGCGGCACAGCCCGCCGTCGAGGCGCGCCCGCAGGTGCTCAAGATCCACCACCTCCGTCCGGCTCCCGGTGCCAAGAAGGACCGCACCCGTGTCGGTCGCGGTGAGGGCTCGAAGGGTAAGACGGCCGGTCGTGGCACCAAGGGCACGAAGGCCCGCTACCAGGTGCGCGTCGGGCTCGAGGGTGGAAACCTGAACAGCATCATGCGTACCCCGAAGCTTCGCGGCTTCACCAACCCGTTCCGCGTCGAGTACCAGGTTGTGAACCTCGAGAAGCTCGCCGAGCTGTACCCGGCCGGCGGAGACGTCACCGTTGGCGACCTCGTTGCCAAGGGCGCCGTGCGCAAGAACGAGAAGGTCAAGGTTCTTGGGCAAGGTGACATTGCGGTTAAGCTGAACGTTGCAGTCGACAAGGTCTCCGGCTCCGCCGAGCAGAAGATTGTCGCGGCGGGCGGTTCCGTAAACTGAAGTCTCCGGGCGGCTCCTTCGCCCGGTTGACTTTCGTAGAGTTGTCGCCCAGGTGGCCCGAAAGGGCCACCTGCTTGCCCGAAAAGTTCAACCAGGAGGCCTCGTGTTCAGAGCCGTAGCGCGGATCTTCCGCACCCCCGATCTTCGAAAGAAGATCGGCTTTACGCTCGCGCTGATTGCCCTGTTCAGGCTCGGATCCTTCATCCCGTCGCCGTTCGTCAACTTCGCCAACGTGCAGACCTGTCTTGCGGCGAACTCTGGCACCTCCGGGCTCTACGAGCTCGTCAACCTCTTCAGCGGTGGGGCACTGCTCCAGCTGTCGATCTTTGCGCTCGGGATCATGCCGTACATCACGGCGTCGATCATCGTGCAGCTTCTTCGCGTGGTCATTCCGCACTTCGACACCCTCTACAAGGAGGGCCAGTCCGGCCAGGCCCGCCTCACCCAGTACACGCGCTATCTCACGATCGCGCTCGGCGTGCTGCAGTCGACGACCCTTATCACGGTGGCGCGCAGCGGCGCGCTCTTCCCGAGCTCCACCGGCACCTCAGAGTGCTCGGCGCTCATCACCAACTCCGCGTGGTACGCGGTACTGCTCATGGTGATCACCATGACGGCGGGCACCGGCCTCATCATGTGGATGGGCGAGCTCATCACCGAGCG
>DMKW01000177.1:984-1906 GCA_003454135.1 Microbacteriaceae bacterium | reverse complement strand
CTCTGGGCGATCAACCAGTCCAAGGGCTTCGAGACCTTCCTGCTCGTGTTGCTCATGGGAATCGTGATCATGGCGCTCGTGGTGTTCGTCGAGCAGTCCCAGCGACGAATCCCCGTGCAATACGCCAAACGGATGGTCGGCCGGCGCACCTATGGCGGCAACAACACCTACATCCCGATCAAGGTCAACATGGCCGGCGTCGTTCCGGTGATCTTCGCGTCCTCGCTGCTCTACCTGCCGGCGCTCATCGCGCAGTTCAACCAGCCGGCCGCCGGCAAGGCGCCCGCCGCCTGGGTGACCTGGATCACCGACAACCTGCGCTCGGGCGACAACCCGCTCTACATGGCGCTGTACTTCCTGCTCATCGTCGGGTTCACCTACTTCTACGTCGCGATCACCTTCAACCCGGAGGAAGTCGCCGACAACATGAAGAAGTACGGCGGGTTCATCCCCGGCATCCGGGCCGGGCGTCCGACCGCGGAGTACCTCGACTACGTGCTGACGCGCGTGACGCTTCCCGGATCGCTCTACCTCGGCCTCATCGCCCTCGTGCCGCTCATCGCGCTCGGTTTGTTCGGCGCCAACCAGAACTTCCCGTTCGGTGGCGCGAGCATCCTGATCATCGTCGGTGTCGGCCTCGAGACGGTGAAGCAGATCGACTCGCAGCTGCAGCAGCGCCACTACGAGGGTCTGCTTCGGTGACCCGGCTCCTCATCGTGGGCCCTCCGGGCGCCGGCAAGGGCACGCAAGCGGCCCGGCTGGCCGCGGCCTATGGCATTCCGGCGATCGCGACCGGCGACATCTTCCGGCACAACATCGCCGACAAGACGCCGCTCGGCATCGAGGTCAAGGCGATCGTGGATGCCGGAGACTACGTTCCGGATTCGTTGACGAACGCGCTCGTCACCAAGCGGCTCGAGCA
>DMKW01000177.1:0-831 GCA_003454135.1 Microbacteriaceae bacterium | reverse complement strand
CCCGCCTGCAGAAGCGTGCCATCGACCAGGGCCGAGTCGACGACTCGGAGGCGGCGATCCGCCACCGCCAGGAGGTCTACGCACGCGAGACGACTCCGCTCATCGAGGTCTACCGAGACAAGGGCCTGCTCATCGAGGTCGACGGCCTCGGCGAGATCGACGACGTGAGCGCGCGCATCTCCGAAGCGCTCGCCGCCCGAGAGATCGCACCAGTCGTTTAGTGGCTTTTCGCAAGAACATCTACAAGACGCCGGCGGAATTGCGGCTCATGGTCGCCCCCGGCCTCGCGACGGCGGCGTCCCTCGCGGCGGTGCGGGCGGCGATCCGCCCCGGCGTCACGACGCTCGAACTCGATTCGCTGGCCGAGAGCGCCATCCGCTCGCTCGGCGGAGTGCCCAACTTCATGAAAGAACCGGGATACCGGCACACGATCTGCTCGTCCGTGAACGACGAGGTCGTGCACGGCGTCCCCGGCGGTCGGGTGCTTGACGCTGGAGACATCGTCTCGATCGACAGCGGTGCCGAGATCGGCGGTTGGAACGGCGACGCGGCGATCACGGTCGTGATCCCCGATCCGACTCGACCGGCCATCGTCGACGAGCGCGAAACGCTCTCCAGGGTGACCGAGCAGTCGCTGTGGCGCGGCATTGCCGCCCTCGCGACCGCGAAACACCTCAACGAGGTTGGCGCGGCGATCGAGGAATACATCGAGTCGCAGGGGCGGTACGGCATCCTCGAGGACTACGTCGGGCACGGCATCGGCAGGTCGATGCACGAAGAGCCGCCGGTGTTCAACTACCGGGTGCGCGATCGCGGCCCGCAGGTGAAGCC
>DMKW01000226.1:13189-20753 GCA_003454135.1 Microbacteriaceae bacterium | reverse complement strand
CCACCCTCGACCTGCTCGGCCGTGCCCGCAAGGTCGTCATCACCAAGGACGAGACCACGATCGTCGAGGGAGCCGGTGACCCCGACGCCATCGCCGGTCGCGTCAAGCAGATCCGCGCCGAGATCGACAACACCGACTCCGACTACGACCGTGAGAAGCTCCAGGAGCGCCTCGCGAAGCTCGCCGGTGGCGTCGCCGTCATCAAGGCCGGAGCCGCGACCGAGGTCGAGCTCAAGGAGCGCAAGCACCGCATCGAGGACGCCGTTCGCAACGCGAAGGCGGCCGTCGAAGAGGGTATCGTCGCCGGTGGTGGCGTCGCTCTCATCCAGGCCGGTGCCGTCGCCTTCGCAAGCGAGGCCCTCACGGGTCTCGTCGGCGATGAGGCAACCGGAGCGAACATCGTCAAGGTCGCCGTCGACGCGCCGCTCAAGCAGATCGCGCTCAACGCGGGGCTTGAGGCCGGAGTCGTGGCCGAGAAGGTGCGCAACCTGCCGAACGGTCACGGCCTCAACGCCGCGACCGGTGAGTACGTCGACATGCTCGCCGCCGGAATCAACGACCCGGTGAAGGTCACCCGTTCCGCGCTGCTCAACGCAGCGTCGATCGCCGGCCTCTTCCTCACCACTGAGGTCGTCGTCGCCGACAAGCCCGAGAAGGCCGCCGCACCCATGGGCGACCCGTCGGGTGGCATGGACTTCTAAGTCCGAACAACGTAAAGCGGGCGGTCCCTTTCGAGGGGCCGCCCGCTTCGTCGTTTGACGCTCACCCTCCGAAGAGGCGGGCGTTGGACGCCTCGATCTCCGCGTATTGCTGTCCGGCCTGCCCGAGGGCGTGGCTGATCGCCGCGAGGCTCTCTTCGATGCGTTGCTGCGTGGACTTCCAGTCGGTGACCGCCGACTGGAACGCGGTGGCGGCCTGCCCAGACCACGACGCCTGCAGGTTGGTGAGTTGCCCGTGCAGGCCGTTGGACTCGGCCTGGATGCGGGCGATGGTGTTGCGCACGGTCGCCGTCGCCCCGATCACGGCCTCGCTGTCCACCTGGTATCGCATTGGTGCCTCCCGATGTCGTTGCCGGGCGAGCGCCCGAACGATCGAAGGGTACGGCGGCCGTGGCCACGCTGGGGACGCGCTACGACGCGGCGGGAGGCGCCGGAGCCTGGTAGCCGTCGGGGAGGAGGGGAAGGATGACGCGGAACGTCGCCCCGCCGCCCGGAGTTTCGAGCACGAGCACTTCACCCTTGTGCGACGCGATGATGCCCGAGACGATCGCGAGGCCGAGGCCGCTTCCGCCGGTCTCCCGCGTTCGCGAGCTGTCGGCCCGCCAGAAGCGCTGGAAGATCTTGTCCCGAATCTGGGGCGGGATCCCCTCGCCGTGGTCGACGACGTCGAGCATGCCGACGCGGCGCTGTGGATCCACGTGGATCACGATCTCGAGCGGGCTGCCGTCCGGGGTGAAGCGCATTGCGTTGCCGATGAGGTTGGCGACCACCTGTCGGATCTTGTTCTCTTCCGCCAGCACGACTGCCGGAACCGGCTTGCGGCCGCGGGCGTGCGCCTCCGCCGGCGTCGCAGCCTGCTGGGTGCTCGCGCGACCCGGTCGGCGTCGCAGTCGGGCGAGCTGGGCTCCAGCGAACGCGATTGGGCCGGTCGCGCCGATTGGAGTGCTCTCCGCCGTCGACTGGTGGGCGATCGCCTCGCGGTGCGCCGGCGGCGCGGCGTCGTTGATGACAACCGTCACCTCCCTGTCTGGGGCGGAGGCCATCGCATCGAGGGCGGCGTCGTGGGCGATCGGCGCGAGGTCGACGGGGCCGAGCTTGAGCGGCTTGGCCTCGTCAATGCGGGCGAGCTCGAGCAGGTCTTCGACGAGGCCGCCCATGCGGATGGCCTCCTTCTCGATGCGCTCCATCGCTTGGGCGACATCCTCCGGCTTCTGCAGGGCGCCCATGCGGTACAGCTCGGCGTATCCCCGCACGGAGACGAGGGGGGTGCGCAGCTCGTGGCTCGCGTCCCCGACGAAGCGGCGCATCTGGTCGATCGTGCGCGCGCGGTCCGAGAACGCGCGGTCGATTCGGCTGAGCATGGTGTTGAGGGAGCGGTTGAGGCGGCCGACCTCGGTGTTGGGGGTGGCCCCGGGGAGGCGCTGGCTGAAGTCGCCCTCGGCGATCGCGGCGGCGGTCGCCTCTACTTCGCGCAGCGGCGCGAAGGTCGAGGTGACGAGCAAGCGCGTGAGCGCCGCGCTCAGCACGATCACCGAGATGGCGAAACCGAGGAAGATCGCGAGAAAGCGGGCGATGATGTTGTTGTTGTCGTCGAGGCTCTGGCCCACGATCACGGTGAGGAAGGCGCCGGTGTTCGGCACGGTGACCGGCATCGCCACGAGCCGCCACTGGCTCGTGTGGCCGGAGTCCCACACCGTGAACGGCGCACCAGCCATGCGTACGACCGTGTTGAGCGGCAGGTCGGACACCCTCGGCCGGTCGTCGGTGGTCTTCTTGTTGCTGCAGACGAAGTCGCCGTCCGGCCCGAGCACCTCGAAGAAGTAGTTGTTGGGGCCGGCCGTCTGTTCGCAGGTGGACGATCCCTTCGCCGTGATCGACACGACACTTTGCGCCGATGTGACGATCCGGTGGTCGACGTCGTCGAGCAGGTAGTTGCGCAGCACGGTCATCGTTCCGACGCCGGCCACGAGCAGGCCCAGGGTGACGAGCAGCACGGTCACGCCCGTGATCTTGGTGCGGAGGGAGACGGAGCTCCACCATCCGGTGACTTGGTCCTGCATCAGAAGGCTAGGTTACGGCCAGAAACTGGCCGCGCCCTGTACCCCGTCAGATCCTGGCGGCCTTGAGCATGTATCCAAACCCCCTCTTGGTCTGGATCACCGGCTCCTCCGAGTATTGGTCGAGCTTGCGGCGGAGGTAGGAGATGTAGCTCTCCACGATTCCGGCGTCGCCGTTGAAGTCGTACTCCCACACGTGATCGAGAATCTGCGCCTTGGACAGCACGCGGTTGGGGTTGAGCATCAGGTAGCGCAGGAGCTTGAACTCGGTCGGGCTGAGCTCGATCTGCTCGCTGCCGATCGTGACCTCGTGGGTGTCCTGGTCCATCGTGAGCTCGCCGGCCCGGATCACGGCATCCTCTTCGTCGGCCATCGTGCGCCGGAGGATCGCCTTGATGCGCGCGACGATCTCGTCGAGGCTGAACGGTTTCGTCACGTAATCGTCGCCGCCCACCGTGAGACCGGTGATCTTGTCTTCGGTGTCGTCCTTCGCCGTGAGGAAGAGGATGGGGGAGGTGTAGCCGCTCGACCGCAACCGCTTCGTCACGCCGAAGCCGTTCATGTCCGGCAGCATGACGTCGAGGATGATCAGGTCCGGTTCCTCCTCGAGCACGGCGGAAATGGCTTGCGCGCCATTGCCGACCGCGCGCACCGCGAAACCCGCGAATCGCAGGCTTGTGGTGAGAAGATCGCGGATGTTGGGTTCGTCATCAACAATGAGAATTTTCGGGCCGTCGCTCATAGCACCAAGTATCTGCGCGTTAGCTGTGTGAAAGCTGTACATTCTTGCGAGTGTCCCTGAGCGGCGATTCGCGATGGCGGGCGAGGCCGAGATGGCCCCGGATGGCGCACGGCAGCAGAATGGAAGTGAGCCAGAGGAGACGGCACATGTCAGAGGACCAGAGCTTTGTGATCGTTGGCGCTGGATTGACCGGAGCTTCGGCCGCCGAGTCCCTGCGCACGGAGGGATTCGGCGGGCGCATCCGGCTCCTGGGAGCCGAGCGTTACCGTCCGTACATCCGTCCGCCACTCTCCAAGGACTACCTGAGCGGCAAGGATGCGCTCGACACGGTATTCGTGCATCCGGAAGCCTGGTACGACGAGAACCGCGTCGAGCTCGAGATGGGCACGGCTGTCGTCTCGCTCGACCCGGACGGCCGGAGCGTCACCCTCGCGAGCGGCGAACGGGTCGCCTACGACGCCCTGCTTCTCGCGACCGGCTCGTCCCCGCGAGTGCTCACCATCCCCGGCGCCGACCTCGACGGGGTGCACTACCTGCGCACGATCGATGATTCCCAATCGCTGCACGCGGCCCTGAAGAACGGCGGCAGGAGGCTCGTGCTCATCGGCTCCGGCTGGATCGGCATGGAGGTGGCCGCGACCGCGCGCACGCTAGGCAACGAGGTGACCATCCTCGAGCGGGACGAGATCCCGCTCGCCGCGGCGGTCGGCGAGGAACTCGGCAGCATGTTCGCCGAGCTGCACCTCGAGCACGGCGTGGTTCTGCGCCGCTCCGTCGTCGTGGATTCCATCGTCGGAATGAACGGACGGGCGACCGGTGTCACACTCACCGGCGGCGAGACGATCGAGGCGGACCTCGTGCTCATCGGAGTCGGGGCCGTGCCGAACGTGGAGTTGGCGAAGGCCGCGGGCCTCGAGATCGATAACGGCGTGCTCGTGGATGCCGCGCTGTGCACGAGCGACGAGCGCATCTTCGCGGCGGGAGACATCGCCAACGCGTACCACCCGGTGATCGGTCAGCGCCTGCGCAGCGAACACTGGGCGAACGCGTTGGGCAGCGGCGCCGCGGCGGGGCGCTCGATGCTCGGCCAACCCGTGTCGTTCGACGACATCCCGTATTTCTACACCGACCAGTTCGACCTCGGCATGGAGTACTCGGGCTACGGCCCGCTCACGAAGGGCGCGACGATCGTGTACCGCGGCGATCGGGCGGCGCGGGAATTCATTGCGTTCTGGCTCGCGGGCGGGAAGGTCGTCGCCGGCATGAACGTGAACGTATGGGACGTGAACGAGGCAGTGCAGGGGATCATCCGCCGAGGCAACACGGTAGACCCGGCGAAGCTCGCCGACGAGTCGATTCCCCTCGAGGGACTCTGAGGTGCGGCGAACACTCGGCGCGCGCGCGTTCGACTTCTCCCGAGAGGTCGCCGTCATGGGGATCGTCAACCGCACCCCAGACTCGTTCTTCGACCGCGGTGCGACCTTCGCGCTCGACCGGGCTGTCGAAGCGGCTCTCGACGCGGTATCCGCCGGCGCCGACCTCGTGGACATCGGCGGGGTGCCGTTCGGTCGCGGCCCGGTGGTGACCCTCGAGGAGGAGATCGAGCGCGTCGTGCCCGTCGTGGCAGCGATCCACTCGGCCTCCGACGTGGTGATCTCGGTCGACACCTTCAACGCCGAGGTCGCCCGCCTGAGCATCGCGGCCGGTGCCGGGGTGATCAACGACACCAGCGGGCTGTACGACCCGGGCATGGCCGCCGTGATCGCCGAGAGCGCCGCGACCCTCGTGCTCACCCACAGCCTCGCGCCGCCCCGCAGCGAACCACCGCGCCCCGAGTACGGCGACGTCACGGCCGAGGTGATCGACTTCCTGCGGGACCGAATCGCCCGAGCGGTCGCCGCCGGCATCCCCCTCGAGAGGCTGATCGTCGATCCGGGCCACGACCTCAACAAGAACACGTTGCACTCGCTCGAGCTCACGCGGCGACTCGAGGAGATCGTGGCGATCGGGCTCCCGACGCTCGTGGCCGTGTCGAACAAGGACTTCGTGGGCGAGACCCTCGACCGGGAGAAGGAGGCGCGGCTCGAAGGATCGATCGCCGCCGCCGTGATCTGCATCATGAAGGGCGCGAGAATCGTGCGGATGCACAACGTGCCTGCGACCGTCGCGGCGGTGCGGATGACCGAGGCCGTGCTCGGGATGCGCGAACCCGCCTACCTGCGCCACAACGTGAGCTGACCATGACCGCGATCGACAGGCTCTTTCCCCGACCGGCCGAGGACCTCGGCGACGACGAACTCCTCGAGAGCCTCGCGGTGCCGCCTGGGCCGTGGCTTCGCGTGAACTTCGTCTCGAGCGTCGACGGCGCCGCGACCTCCGATGGGCTTTCCGGCGGCCTCTCCGGCGATGCCGACAAACGCGTCTTCGAGCTGCTGCGCCGGCTGAGCGACGTCGTTCTCGTGGGGGCCGGCACCGTGCGCGCCGAGGGCTACGGGCCGATGCGGGTGAGCGAGGAGTCCGCGGCGTGGCGGGTGGAACGAGGGCGGCCGGCGCATCCGGTGTTCGCAATCGTCTCCGGAGCCCTCGACCTCGACGCGCGTTCTCCCATCTTCACCGAGGCGCCAGTGCGCCCGATCGTCGTGACGACAGAGCGGTCGACGGCCGATCAGCGGGCCCGGTTCGAGCCGGTCGCGGATGTCGTGGTCGCCGGCGCGCAGACCGTGGACGTGGGGGCAATGCTCGCGGCCATCGCCGAACGCGGTCTCGATCAGGTGCTCAACGAGGGCGGCCCGTCACTCTTCGGTGCGCTCGTGGCCGCCGACCGGGTGGACGAGCTGTGCCTCACCGTGAGCCCCGTGCTCGTGGCCGGGGACGCCGGGCGCATCGCTCGCGGAACGTTGGGCGGCGGTCGCGACCTCACCCTTGCGCACGTGCTGCACTCGCAGGGCACGCTCCTGCTGCGCTACCTGCGCGCGCGCTGAGGCTTGCCGGGGCATCCCCTCGTCCCGGAACACAGGAAGACCGGGAGGCTAGGCCGCGAGATTATCGCTGTCGAGGATCGTGTAGCTGTAGCCCTGTTCGGCGAGGAACCGCTGGCGGTTCTGGGCGAAGTCCTGGTCGACGGTGTCCCGCGCGACGAGCGTGTAGAAGTTGGCCGGCAGCCCGGACTCCTTCGGGCGCAGCAACCGACCGAGACGTTGGGCCTCCTCCTGGCGCGATCCGAAGCTGCCGGAGACCTGGATGGCAACCGTCGCCTCGGGCAGGTCCACCGAGAAGTTCGCGACCTTCGACACAACGAGGATCTTCGTCACGCCGTCGCGGAACTCCTGGTAGAGCCTCTCGCGTTCGTCGATCGAGGTCGCACCGGTGAGCTTGGGGGCGTCGAGTGCCTCCGCGAGCATGTCGATCTGGTCGAGGTACTGGCCGATCACGAGAATGCGCTCGCCCTCGTGTTTTTTCACAAGTTCCTTCACCACGGAGAGCTTCGCCGGTGCAGTCGCGGCGAGCCGGTAGCGCTCGTCGTCCGCGGACGCCGCGTACTCGAGTCGCTCCTGCTGCGGCAGATCGATCCGCACCTCGAAGCAGGATGCGGGGGAGATGAAGCCCTGCGCCTCGATCTCCTTCCACGGGGCGTCGAAGCGCTTGGGGCCGATGAGGCTGAACACGTCGCCCTCGCGGCCGTCCTCGCGCACGAGCGTGGCCGTGAGCCCCAGTCGGCGGCGGGCCTGCAGCTCGGCCGTGAGCTTGAACACGGGCGCGGGCAACAGGTGCACCTCGTCGTAGATCACGAGGCCCCAGTCGAGGGCGTTGAGCAGGGCGAGGTGCGCGTACTCGCCCTTCCGCTTCGCGGTGAGAATCTGGTACGTGGCGATGGTGACCGGTTTGACCTCTTTGACCTGGCCGGAATATTCGCCGATCTCGTCTTCGGTGAGGCTCGTGCGCCGCAACAGCTCGCTGCGCCACTGGCGGGCCGAAACCGTGTTGGTGACGAGGATGAGGGTGGTCGTCTTCACGGTGGCCATCGCGCCGGCGCCGACGAGCGTCTT
>DMKW01000226.1:12318-13019 GCA_003454135.1 Microbacteriaceae bacterium | reverse complement strand
ACGGCCTGGTTCTGGTATTCGCGCAGCGACCAGTCGCTCTCGTCGAGCGCGATGTCATGCGGCGTTCCCGGCGTGTAGCCAGCGAGGTCCTCGGCAGGCCAGCCGAGCTTCACGAGCTCCTGCTTCACCTGTCCGCGCGCCCAGGCCTGGATCTCGTAGCGGTCGATCGCCGGTCCGCGTCCGCGCTGGTCCTCCGGCAGTAACAGCAATGGGGCGATGCGCTTGGCCCGCACGATCTCGCTCAGCACTGCAGCATCCGTCGACCGCAGGATGAGGGTGCCGTTGTCGTCGCGCTCGATCACGAGCCGGCCGTAGCGGCCGACGGTCTCGCCGATGTCGACGATCACGCTCTGCGGAATGTCGAACTTGGAATACTTCTCGAGCGTCGCAAGCATGTTCTCGGCGGTGTGGCCGGCAGCGCGCGCGTTCCAGAGCCCGAGCCGCGTGATGCGGTAGGTGTGGATGTGCTCCGGTGCGCGCTCGAGTTCGGCAAACACCGCGAGGTCGTGGCGGGCGTCCTCGGCGTCGGGGTGCGCCACCTCGAGAAGCACGGTGCGGTCGCTCTGCACGATGAGTGGACCCGCTGCCGTATTCACCCGACAAGCCTAGGTCACCGGGCCGGATGCTCCGACTGCCCGGTAACGAGCGGCCGCCCCGTTGCCCCGCCCCATTGCTGCGCACCTGCGCTCACCCGGCTCCCT
>DMKW01000226.1:7216-12206 GCA_003454135.1 Microbacteriaceae bacterium | reverse complement strand
CCGGCAGAAACTCGGCCGAGACCGGCCCAGGCCCGTGCATAACTCCTGCAGTTTTGGCAGCCGCGCGGAAGCTGCCCTGCTCTACCGGCACCCGGAAGCCACCGCCGCGCAAACAGCAGGAGTTGTGCGCAGGCAGCGGGGCCGAGGGGGGCTCACCAGGCCGCAAGCAGCGGACGGCCCGGCCGAAGTCAGAGGGCCGGGCCGAGGGCGGCGATGCTCGCGAGCGGCAGGGTGCGCTCGATCGCGGACTTCTTGTCCCGGCCGCGCAGCCGGCCGCCGGCGACGCTCGTGGGCTCGAGCTGGTAGTCGATGATCGATCCGTTGGGCATGCTCACGCTCACCGTGAGCGCCGCGCGGGCCTTGATCGCGACATCCAGCTGGCGGATGAGCCAGGCCTGGCTCGCCTCGCCCTCCTCCGGTTCCCCGCCCAGTCGAAGCCGTTCGATCAGCGCCACGACGGGGTTGACCGCCCCGGTCGCGGCCGACCGTGCCGTGCGCTGGCGGCGGAGCGCGATGATCTCGCCGCCAGCGTTCTCGGCGGCGATCGGATAGCGCGCGTCGCTGAGCGACCAGAACACGACGTCGAGCGAGAACCGGCTGAGCACGCGGCCGGTGTCGACGCGCACGAGGCCGAGCGTCGACAGGTTCTGGTCGACCATGATCGTGCCGAGCAGGTGGTCGTCGCCGGAGCGCAGATAGCTTCGGGCATCCGACCCCGGCTCGTCAACCACGCCCACCCGCACCAGCCCGTATCGGGTCGCGGCCTCGCCGACGAGATAGTCGAGGGGCTGCGGGATGCCGGTGAGCGAGATGCTGCGGAGAAACTCCAGAATCGACTCGGCGGTCTCGCCGGCTGCCATCGCGCGGTTCACGCTCGAGGTGGACACGCGATAGCTCGAGGCGAGCGCGCGGCTCTCGGCGTCCGCGATCGAGCGCAACCGGGCATCCACTCGCGGCGTGAGCGGGCCGGGCGCGACCACGGAGAGGTCGTGCTGCAGGTAGACCTGCTCGACCTCTGCGGGCAGCAGCGCCGCCATCGCGGCCTGGGCTGTCTCCATTCCGTTGGCGAGCAGCAGCGAACCTGGCCCGGTTGGGGCCTGGTTCGCCGTGATGCCGAGCAACTCGGCGTCGCGCGTGTAGACCGTGATGCGCTCGTCCATCCAGTCGCCGCCCGCTGGGTACAGCCAGTCGACATAGCTGCGAAGGCCCTGGCCCCAGAGGGCGTGCGTGCGCTCACCCAGCAGTTGCCGGATGTCGCCGGGCAGGCGACCGAACCAGGCCTCGGCGAGCGCCGCCCACCGGGCACCGGAGGATTCGAGCAGCCAGGCCGCTCCCGCCTCGGTGATCATCCACGATCCGGTCTCCCGCGCCACGAGCTCGGCCCGGTCGGCCACGACGAGGAGGGTTGCGACCGATTCGAGGTCCACCGACATCGCGTTCGCGAGCCGCTTGCTGTCTGGCAGGGCCACGCCGCCCTTGGCGAGCTCGCGCGCCGGATCGCGTTCGATTTCCACGAGCAGTTCCGTGATCGCGGTGGTCGCGGCGAAGGCGCGCTCGGCCCCGAGGCGGTCGATGAAGCGCCGATCGACGTCGGGAACGGGTTCGAGGGCGGCCGGTGGTTTCGCGAGCGCAAGGTCGGCGAGGCCGGGGAGCCCGAACGCCGGCCATGAGCGCAGCTGCTCCCGAACGCTGTCGTAGGCGGCGAACCGCTTCGACTCGGCCTCGAGCAGCAGCAGTGAGCTGGCTCGCGCCGCGCGTTGCTCGACCGTCTCGACTGACGGTGCGCTGCCGCCGATCGACAGCAGTCGGGCCTCGACGTCCGCGGCGGTCGGGGTGCCGCTCTCGTCGGTGAGTTGACCGATCGCCGCGAGCACCGCGAGGGTCTCGCGGTCGAGTCTGGTGAGAATCTGCTGGATCGACGCGCGGTCGAGGAACGCCTCGGCTAGGTCGAAAAAGTCCTTGATTCCGGATGCGCCGATGCCGCGCTCGTTCATCGCCTGCGCGAGTTCCGCATCTGACATTGCGCGGAGCCGTGAGGCGAGCGACAGGGTGTTGCTCATGAGCCCTCGACCGATCCCTTGCCGGCAGCTTCGCCGGAAATTGTTGTGCTATTTCTTCGTTGCGGCCCGGGCTTCGCGGGTTCGGCGGCGTGCGCTGATGATGAGGAGCACGAAGATCAGCAGCATGCCGATCGGTAGCCCGACCAGCGGCAAAGTGAAAACGGCCGGCCAGATGCCGCCCGAAAAGTCTTTTGCAGTGACCCCGGTGGCCGTGGCGATGATCACGGCGAGAAACGCGATGATGGACAGCCCGACGATCGCCGCGATCATGTACGCGAGCACACGTTCGTTACGATGAATGGTCACTGGGGTTTCTTTTGCCACAGTCACAAGGATAAGGGCACTGGAGTGCCCGTAGGCTTACAGCTAGGTCTAAGCGAAAGAGGTATTGCCATGCCAACCGGCAAGGTCAAATTTTACGACGACGAGAAGGGCTTCGGCTTCATCAGTTCCGATGATGGCCAGGAAGTCTTCCTGCACGCGTCCGCCCTCCCAGCGGGAACCACTGTGAAGGCCGGAACCAAGCTCGAGTTCGGCATCGCGGACGGCAAGCGGGGCGCCCAGGCGCTCTCCGTGCGGGTGCTCGAAGCTCCTCCTAGCCTCGTCAAGCTCAGCCGCAAGCCGGCAGACGACATGGCCGTGATCGTCGAAGATCTCGTTAAGCTTCTCGACGGCGTCGGAACCAACCTCAAGCGGGGTCGTTACCCCGACAACAAGCACGGCAAGACGATTGCCGCGATGTTGCGCAAGGTTGCGGACGAGTTGGATGCCTGAGTCGAGCGATACGACAACCGCAGCGACCGACGCAGACTTCGAACTCGGTCGCTCGGCGCTGCTCGAAATCACGTCGGCCGAGTCCGTCGGTGCGCCGGCGGGGTCGATCGACCTTGGCGACGGCGTTGTCACCGTCTACTTCGAGACCATGCTGGCCGGTTACCCCGGCTGGCGCTGGACCGTGAGCATCGCACACGTCGACGGTGAGGCGAGCGCCCTCGAGACGGAGCTCACACCGGGAGACGACGCTCTGCTGTCGCCGGCCTGGATTCCGTGGGTCGACCGTCTCGCCGACTACCGGACTGCCCAAGACGGGGTCGAGTCCGGCGAAGAGTCGGACGAGGAAGACGACGACGAGGACGACGACTCGGATGAGGACTCCGACGAGGAAGACGAGGAAGACGACGACTCGGATGACTTCGGCAGCGACGTTCTGCATGCCGGAGACCTCGACGGGGTCGACATCGACGAGGCGGACGGCGACGACGACCCCGAGCTGGGCAACTCCCTCGACGATCACATCGAAGACGACGACGAGCTCGAGCTAGGTGCGTCGCCAGTTGGTGTACAGGATGCCGACGAGTCCGAGCGCGATTCCGACGACGCAGGTCCAGAGCCACATCCCGTTGCCGGCGGCGAGGAGTGGTCCGAGTACGGCCAGGAGCACGACAAGAGCTACTAGCCACAGGCTCTCGCCCACGAGCATCGCCTTGCGGTCGTCGGTCGTGACGGGCGCGGGATCGGTGCGGCGCTCGGAGTCCTTGAGCCAGAGGCGCATGGCCTAGAGGTTCCCCACGACGAACTCGATGCAGGCGATGAGCTTGCGAACGTCATCCGGGTCGATCGCGGTGAAGGTGGCGACGCGCAGTTGGTTGCGACCGAGCTTGCGGTACGGCTCGGTGTCCACAATCCCGTTCGCGCGCAAAGTCTTGGCGATGCTCGCGGCGTCGATCGACGGGTCGAAGTCGATCGTCACGACCACTTGCGAGCGGTGTTCCGGATTCTGCACGAACGGCGTCGCGTAGTCGGTCGCCGTGGCCCAGTCGTAGAGCGCGGATGACGACTCGGCCGTGCGCGCGCTCGCCCAGGCAAGGCCGCCGTTGCCGTTGATCCACTCGATCTGGTTCTCGAGCAGCAGCAGGGTCGAGAGGGCCGGCGTGTTGAGGGTCTGCTTGAGGCGCGAGTTGTCCACGGCGTTCTTGAGGCTCAGGAACTCGGGAATCCAGCGGTCGCTCGCGGCGATGCGGTCCACGCGTTCGAGCGCAGCGGGGGAGAAGAGGCCGAGCCAGAGGCCGCCATCCGACGCGAAGTTCTTCTGCGGCGCGAAGTAGTAGACGTCGGCCTGCGACGCGTCGAAGTCGATGCCGCCGGCCGCGCTCGTCGCGTCGATCACGGTCAGCGCACCGGCATCCCCGGCGACGCGGGTGACGGGTGCCATGACACCGGTCGAGGTTTCGTTGTGCGGCCACGCGTAGACGTCCACTCCGGCCACCACCTCGACCGCACTGCGCGATCCGGCCGGCGCGTCGATCACGAGAGGCGCCCTGAGGAATGGGGCGGATGCCGCTTGCGCGAACTTGGAGCCGAACTCGCCGAAGGTGAGGTTCTCGCTTCGCCTCTCGATGAGGGAAAACGCCGCGGCATCCCAGAAGGCGGTCGAACCGCCGTTGCCGAGCACGACCTCGTAACCGTCGGGAATGCTGAACAGGTCGGCGAGGCCGCTCTGCACGCGCCCGACGAGGTTCTTGACCGGCGCCTGGCGGTGCGACGTGCCCATGATGGCCGCCCCCGCCCCGGCGAGATAGGCGAGTTGTTCCGGCCGCACCTTGGACGGGCCGCAGCCGAAGCGTCCGTCGATGGGCTTGAGGTCGGTGGGGATCGTCAGTTCCGGCATGATGCCAAGTCTATTGCTGGCGTTTCGCCCGGATTGCGCCGGAATTCTGCGCGACCAGGGCAGGTTAGGCTTACCTGTGATGCATGCGGCAGCTGGAGGCGACGATGACCGATCTCATTGACACCACAGAGATGTATCTGCGCACCATCTATGAGCTCGAAGAAGAGAACATTTTTCCCTTGCGTGCCCGCATCAGCGAACGTCTGGGCCACTCCGGCCCCACCGTGTCGCAGACGGTCGGGCGCATGGAACGCGACGGTCT
>DMKW01000226.1:0-7116 GCA_003454135.1 Microbacteriaceae bacterium | reverse complement strand
CTTCTCGCCGATGTGATCGGGCTCGACTGGACCCTCGTGCACGAGGAAGCCTGCCGTTGGGAACACGTGATGAGCGAATCGGTGGAACGCCGAATCATCGAGATGCTCGAGCACCCTACCCAGTCGCCGTACGGCAACCCCATCCCCGGGCTCGACGAGCTCGGCGATCATCCGGCCGGCAATTTCTCGGATGGCGTGGTGAATATCGTCAACTTCGTGCTCGGCGCCGTCGGACCGGTGAAGGGCGTCATCCGTCGCCTGGGCGAGCCGGTGCAGTACGAAGTGGAGCTGTTGGAGCAGTTGCGGGCGGCCGGCGTTCTGCCGGGGGCGAAGGCGAGTTTCTCGGCCGTCGGCTCCTACGTGCTCGTCGAAGTCGAGGGCCACGAGGACGGTCTCGAGCTGCCGAATGAGGTCGCAATCCACGTTTATGTGGGCATCTGATCGTCACGCGCGGTAAACGCAAGGTGACAAAAAGGTAACGGTCCCGTAGCCTAGCTAGGTCCACACCACCCGAAACGCGGTAAATGGGCCCGGAACTGCAACGTCTCATCTCCACCGTGCAGGCTCCGAGAATGCACTCACTGAACGAAAGGGATGGGGCGACTGCCTAGAGTCGTCGGGACGCAGGAGTCGCACTCTTGACCGAACTAGAACCACGCGGAACGTCGCAAGAATTACCCGCCAAGCTCGAAACCCCGGCCAGGCAGCAAAGTCTTTCGCGCCTCCGTCATCGCGGTGGCCCGCTCAAGCTCGTGATCATCGCCGTCGCGACCGGTCTCATCGCGACGCTCGCCATTCCGGCATACGCCTCCAATCAGACCACCGATGCGGCGAAGACGGCCGCGTCCACGGAGCAGCTCAACTTCGTGCACGAGAACGCCCAGACGCTCGCCGTGACACCGGCCGTGGCCATCGGCGGCGTGCAGCGCGACGCGTACACGACCACCTCGCCTGTGCAGGCCCGGGCGAGCATCAAGACCGTCGCCTCGGCCCGTGCCACGGCCATCCACCCAGGGCTGCCCGCCTTCAGCCTCGACGGAATCTTCGCCGACGGAATGCAGTACGTCGGGGTGCCGTACGTCTACGGCGGTTCGACCCCGGCCGGCTTCGACTGCTCCGGCTTCGTGCTCTTCCTTTATTCCCACGTGGGGATCCATCTCGAGCACAACGCCCGCATTCAGGGCAACTCGGGCACCGTCATCTCCCAGGCGGATGCCCGCCCCGGCGACCTCGTGATCTTCTACGGAGGCGCCCACGACGGTATCTACGCCGGAAACAACATGGTGCTCGACGCGCCGAAGCCAGGCGGCTTTGTCGGCGTTCGCGCGATCTGGACCACCGACGTGTTCTTCGTTCGGCTCGGCATCTAGCCCCACCCCGCGGCATGCTCGCTCGCTAACGGCTGGTTAACGGTTGGCCGTTCGGCGCGCCTGCGATCAAAAGCGCCAAAATTCTGGGTTACCCTTAGATTCTTGCAATTCTGAGAGTTGATTTTCGGGAGAGCCGATGTTCGGAGCGAGCGCCATCCAATCCGTGGATGCGCGCGCGCTCTTTTTCATACGGCACTGCAGTCAGCGGCGCGTGGTCACCCTCGCGCCACCGAGTTAGGCACTGTCGTCGACAGTGCCTTTTTTGTTGGCCGCGTTCTCCCAACTCCCAGATCGTCAGGGTGCATCGAACTGCCTGGAAGCCGTCCAGGCGTTTTCGAAAGGATGAGAATGCGCACGCTGGTCCTCAACGCGGGCTTTGAGCCCCTCGCCGTGGTGTCCTTCAAGCGAGCACTCGTGCTCGTGATGAATCAGAAGGCCACGATCATCGCGGCGGATGCCGAACATCCGGTCTGGGGCTCATCCGGCTCCTACGACCGCCCGTCGGTGATTTTGCTCACCCGCTATGTGCGCATCCCGAGTACGCGGCTGATTCCGGTCAGTCGTCGTGGGGTTTTGCGCCGGGACGGTCAGCGCTGCGCGTATTGCGCCGGATCCGCCAACACGATCGACCACGTGCTGCCGCGTTCGCGCGGCGGGCAGGATTCGTGGGAGAACCTCGTGGCCTGCTGCCTGCGCTGCAACAACACCAAGGGCGACCGCACGCCGGGCGAAATGGGCTGGAACCTGCGGGTGCGGCCCAAGCCGCCCCACGGCACCTCGTGGCTCGTGCGTGGCGTCGAGCGCACTGAGCAGCAGTGGGAAGAGTTTCTCGCGCCGGCCGCCTGACCGCTGCGTTTGGCGAAACCGGCCACCCGCTAAACTCGTTGAGCCAGCCTCTGTAGCTCAATGGAAGAGCAGTTCCGTCCTAAGGAAACGGTTGGGGGTTCGAGTCCCTCCAGGGGCACCACGGATTTTCCCCAGAATCCCTTATAAACACTAGGAACTTTCGCGGGATGGCGCCGATCATGAAGTCGGTTTGCCCACAATTGAGGAACACATCCCAGGAACACATCCCCGGAATTCCGGCGTTCTTGCCCACGGTTTGCCCACAGTTGGAAAAAGTTGGCACCGCGACGAGGCGCTGCTTGCTGACGGGTGAGCCACCGGCGAGGTCTCTGATGACTTGTGCGGCCGCCTCCTGGTGCTCCGGCAATATCGTCAAGCGTTGCCCTGGAATGAATGAGCCCCGGCTTGATGGTGAAGCTGACCAATTCTCGCGGGAAAATGTGACATAAGTTGATGTCACCTGTGACAAATTGCTAAAGTTGATCTGAACATTAAGTCAGGGGCAAGTGTGACAACCTCCGATCGACTCCAGCAGCCAGCGGCTGGCCGGGGGCGACCCCCGCGAGGGGTGATCTACGCGAGGTTCGCTGCTGCCGTCGACGAACTCAAGAACTACGGCGGCTTGCCGAGCCCTCAGGAGTCCCGGCTGATCTGGGATGACATCTGGCACTTGGAGGCCCACAATTCTACTGCGATCGAGGGCAACACTCTCGTGCTGCGGGAAGTGCGCACCCTGCTTGAGGAAAACCGGCCGGTGGGCGGCAAGGACCTCAAGGACTACATGGAAGTACTGGGCTACGCCGAAGCGGCCCGCTGGGTCTATTCGCAAGCACGGGCTGCTAACAGCACGCCGCCTGATCGCAAGTCGTCGGGCAAATTAATCTCGATCACCGAGATCAGGAATGTGCACCGGCTGACAATGCAAAGGGTGTGGGAGATCGCGCCTCATCCCGACGCGTTTCCCGATGAGCAGCCGGGTGCGTTTCGACGACACGACATCAGGCCATTCTCCGGCGGCATGGTGCCTCCGTCCTGGGTGGATGTCTCACCGCAACTCACCACCTGGGTCGACACCGTGAACAAGAGCGGCTCGGCCATCAGCATGGAGAAACTGGCACCTTCCGATATCCCAATCGCCCTGGCCGAGATGCACTTTTCATTCGAGCGAATCCACCCGTTCATCGATGGCAACGGTCGCACCGGGCGGCTCGTGCTGAACCTGATCTTGGTGCGGCTGGGCTTCCCGCCGGCGATCATCTTCAAGTCGAGTCGCAACCGCTACCTCACGGCTCTCGACAAAGCGGACAAAGGCGATCTCGGCCCACTCGCCGAGTTGCTTGCCCGGTCGGTGATCGACAACCTCAACCGACTGATCGTGCCGAACATCGCCGGGCCCGCCCGATTGGTGTTGCTGAAGTCCCTGGCCACACCGGAGCTGAACTACGAAGCGCTCCGACAGGCTGCGGCGCGGGGCAGGCTCGAAGTGAGCTACAGCTCGGATGGCACATTGCGTTCGAGCAAGCTGGCCGTCGATGCCTATCGAGACAGCAAGTACTCGCGACAGCGCGATGAGGCCGAGTAACGGGCGCTCAGTTCGTTTATCTATTCACCCTGGGCGAATAGGTGTGAACGTTGGACCCGTTTGTGTTCTAGGTTTCATTTCGTGACGGTCGCCGACGCGGTGAATCCTTGCTTGGCGATTATTCGTTGCCTCTTGTTGAACATGCGCTCGAACAGAGGAACGCGAGCGTCTCGGTAGTCGTGGACCTGCGTCGCGAAAAGGGTCTCACGGTTGAGACGAGTGACGCGTCCGACCTGTTGGATAACGCGGCCCTTGAACGAGATCGGCATTGTGAGGAAAAGCGTGTCGAGTTGCGGCAGGTCGAATCCTTCGCCGGCGACTTTGTCGGTTGCGATCAGAACGAATGGAGTTTGACCATCCATCGCGGAGGTTTCGGCGCGGACGGCGAGACGTTCCCTGGCACCCAACTGGCCGTGCAGAACGAAGACTCGAACATTGAGAGCGCGAAGCAGAGCCGCAAGCGTGTCGACGTGTTCGATCCGATTCGTCAGTGCCAGGCATGTGCGACCCTCGCGGTAGGCGTCATGGATGTCGTTGGCGATACCTTGGTTACGCGTCTCGTTCGAAGCCAACTCGCCGTACATCGCTTGGATGGACGGACCGTCTGCTCCCCACTCGTCGGTGACGAATTCCGTGTCGTGGATGACAAGTTGGCGATCGGACTCGTCAGTGCTCACAATCGTGTGTCTTATAGGCCCGCATTGCATCGTGATGATGTCGTCCATCTGGTCCGCGCGATACGGGGTCGCTGTGAGCCCCAGCCAGTAGCGGACTCTGATCTGTCGAATGGCGGCTTCGGTCGAAGGAGCGCCGAGGGAGTGACATTCGTCGACGATGACATATCCGTAGTCGTTCAACAGTGAAGGATCCGCATCCTTCCGGGCGATGCTTTGCAACATGATGATGTCGATGATGCCCGTTCGTTTGCGCCGCCCTGCTCCTAACTGTCCGATCAGTTTCGGGTCGATGTCCAAGAATTCGGTCAGTCGTTCTCGCCATTGCGTCGCCAATTCTGCTCGATTGACGATGATGGCTGTCGAGACCGCTCTTTCGACTATTGTCGCGCAGGCCATCACGGTCTTACCGGACCCGGGTGGAGCGACGAGCACCCCGGTTTCGTGTTGTTGCATAGCGGCGACTGCAGTTTGCTGATCGGGATTCAGGCCGCCGAGAAAGGTTGGCGTGATGGCGCGTGCATCCCCTATTTCGTTGACGATCGATATGCCGATGTGTGCTGATGAAAGAGTCCGTCTTACCGAGTCGAGCAAGCCGCGCGGCACACGGATCTGAGTACCGTCGTGCTCGAAGCAATACACGTATCTCGGAGTACCGAATGTGCTGAATCGTTGAGCCTGTCGGCGGAAGAATTCGGGGTTTGGCAAAGAAGCGGCATGCTTCAACTCTGCAATCACACCGGCGGGGAGCCCCTCCGTCGGTATGGCAATGGTCGAACTAAGCGTGATGGTGACGGGGGCACGGTGTGACGCCCCCGTTGTAGCGGGCGAGTCTGGAGTTCGAGATTGCTTGGCTGGCCGTGCGCCAGTGGACGCGATCGGGCCGGTTCTCACCGGACGCAACTTCGACGCAAGGGCGACTACATCCTCTGGCGAGAGGCGGGTGATGCTCGAGAGGAAGGCAAATTGGTCGACGAAAGGCTGCCAGGTGTCCGGGTCCGCAAAGACCGTTGTCCCCTTTGCGCGGCACGTCCCCTGAAGCGGCAGCGCGATGAGATTCCCGAGTCGCATTCGGCCAGATGATTTGCGCGGGAGCGAGTCCTGGGAGGGGAAGAACCGGTCGTAGCTGGACAGACTCATCAATCCGCGGATGTTCATCGCTTCTCGAAGAAGTGAGGTTCCCAGGGATCGTGCGATGTGGGCGGAAAGGTGCTCGCTGAAGAAGATCCACACGTGCGCACCCTCGCCCGAGCGCGAAATCTCTGCGGCCGCCTGGATGCCGTTTTGTGAGCATGCCGATACGTAAGCGGACGCGTCCGCTCGCCAATCTCCGTCATCGAAGTCGCAGACGAGAAGCCGACAGGTGTCATCGGTGTGCATCGGGTAGAGGCCGACATGCAGGTCTGTGCGCTCGGAGGGAAGCACTCCGCGCAGATGTTGATTGATGATCTGATCCGTCAGCGGAAGCAGGTCAGAATCCGTGACCGCATCCGTGTAGAAGCCTCCACGAACGGCCGGGCTCCAGCCACTTCGGCCGGTCTTTGCGCTCACCCACCGTGTCGCGTAGACATCGTCTCTGCCGGTGAACAACGAGCGGAAGACTGCGATCTTCTCTTCCGGAGAAGACAATCGGGTGACGACGAAGCGTGGGGTTCCCTGGACGCGAGTCGTCGGGAGCTCGCTTATCGGAGTGAGGGTTGGGTCGGCCGGTGCTTGGGGGCCCGCTTCAGGAAGTTCCCGAAGTCGTTCGATTTCGCGCTTCAGCTCTCGAATGCGTGATCCGAGTTCTTCGATCTCCTTTTCGGCTGCGGCAATCCGACGCTCGGAGCGAGGGTCTACGTTTGCCATGCCTAAATGATGCTCACTAGGCGGGACGCGGACAAACTCGGGGCAGACCCGACCCGCGTAGCGTCCGCGCCGCTGCGTATTCGCTCACAGCCGCGGCCGTGCCGACTGCGGTCGTGAGCCTCGTAGCTGCAGTTCGTTCACCCAGGATTTCTTCGCCGCGGCCATGTGTTTCTGGTCACCCTTCGACAGAGGGACGATAGTTCCGATCAGGTCGAACGCCTCCCCGGTCATGGCGGGAAGCTCCTGAATGTTGACGGTGGAGGCGCGATCAAGAACCTCTGCAGCGAGCGCCGGGTCGACGCCGTCGAGCTTCAGCAGCGCGAGAATCTCGCGGGCATCCTTCTGGCCCTTCTCGGAGAAGTGCCTGTCGAGGAGCGCCGCCATCTTGGTCGCGATGTGCGCTTCGAGCCGAAGCAAAGTCCACTTCTCGAACGAGAGCTCGTCGGGGTATTCGGCGAGCACTTCGACTTTCAAGCGCAGTTTGCCCCCGAGTTGGGATTCGTACGGGAGGTAGATGTCGAGGTGCACGTCGTCGATCGTTGCCCTGAGCTTTCGCCCCTGGTGATTGTTGCTGGGGGAGAGGTCCGTCATGAGCTGCTCGAGTTTGTGGCGGCTCTCCTGCGACGTGATCAGGTCGATGTCGAGACTGATCTCCCCACCGACGCGCACGAAAGTTGCCCCCCCGCCGATGAGGATCGACGGCTCTAGGTCGTGACCCAGCCGGTCGACGAGCGCCCGGATGACCCCGTGCTCGTCTTCGTAGAGGTTAGGCACTGGTTCGCTGCTCCCAGTCGGC
>DMKW01000243.1:5770-5903 GCA_003454135.1 Microbacteriaceae bacterium | reverse complement strand
GCCGGGGCGCTGCCCCGGCCACACGCCAATGCTTTTACGCTGGCGCTACGACAGTACCAGCAGGCCGTTGGTCTTTTCGCGGGCCACTTCGAAGCGCTTCTGCACGTTCGACCAGTTGGCGATGTTCCAGAAC
>DMKW01000243.1:3955-5591 GCA_003454135.1 Microbacteriaceae bacterium | reverse complement strand
CGATGTTCCAGAACGCCTTGACGTAGTCGGCGCGCACGTTCTTGTAGTCGAGGTAGTAGGCGTGCTCCCAGACGTCGAGAAGAAGCACGGGCACGGTGCCGGCCGCAAAGTTCGACTGCTGGTCGAAGAACTGCTGCACGATGAGCTTCTGTCCGATCGAGTCCCAGACGAGCGCGGCCCATCCGGAGCCCTGCACGCCGAGCGCAGCGGCCGTGAAGTGCGCCGTGAACTTGTCGAACGACCCGAAGTTGTCGTCGATCGCTGACGCGAGCTCGCCGGTCGGCTTGTCGCCGCCGTCCGGGGAGAGGTTGGTCCAGAAGATGGAGTGGTTGACGTGCCCACCGAGGTTGAACGCGAGGTCCTTCTGCAACTTGTTGACGTAGGTCAGGTCCCCCTTGTCGCGCGCATCGGCGAGCTGTGCGAGCGCCGTGTTGGCCCCGGTCACGTAGGCCTGGTGATGTTTCGAGTGGTGAAGCTCCATGATGGCGCCACTGATGCTCGGCGCGAGAGCGCCATAGTCGTAACCCAGTTCGGGCAGCGTGTAATCAGCCATATTCCGATCTCCTTGTCTCCAACCCGGAGCACCAGATGGCGCGGCAACCGGGTTCATTTTCAGTCTAGTAGCGTCAACTCGGCAGGTTCCCAGATGCTTCCCAGCGGCGACGGATCGCGATCAGGCGTCTTCGTAGTCGGGCGGAAGATTGGCGTCCGTGCCGGGAATTCCGAGGTCCACGGCGCGCTTGTCCGCCATCGCGAGCAAGCGTCGGATGCGACCGGCCACCGCATCCTTGGTCATCGGCGGGTCGGCGTGGTGGCCGAGCTCGTCGAGGCTCGAGTCGCGAAAGCGCAGGCGCAACTCGCCCGCGTAGCGCAGGTGATCGGGAACGTGGCCGTCGAGGATCTCCAGTGCCCGCTCCACCCGGGCGCACGCGGCGACGGCCGCCTGGGCCGAACGGCGCAGGTTCGCATCGTCGAAGTTGACGAGGCGGTTGGCCGTGGCGCGAACTTCGCGCCGTTGCCGCAGCTCCTCCCAGTTGAGCACCGTGGAGTGGGCGCCCATGTGCACGAGCATCGCGCTGATCGCCTCGCCGTCGCGGATCACGACGCGGTGAACGCCGCGCACCTCGCGGGCCTTCGCGGCGATTTTGAGCCGCCCTGCGGCTCCGACGAGCGCCATGGCCGACTCGTTGCCCGGGCAGGTGATTTCGAGCGCGGCCGAGCGACCCGGGTCGGTGAGCGAGCCGTGGGCGAGGAAGGCACCGCGCCAGACGGCGGCGAGCTCCTCCCGGCTGCCGGTCGTGAGTTTGTTGGGGAGACCGCGGATGGGCCGGCGCCTGGCATCGAGAAGTCCGGTCTGGCGCGCGAGGGTCTCGCCGCCGTCGAGCACGCGCACGAGATAGTGGCTCGTGCGGCGGAGCCCCGACGCGGAAATCACGGAGATCTCGCTCTTCACGCCGTAGAGTTCGGCGAGATCCTTGCGCACCCGACGCGCGAGCTGGGCGGTGTCAAGCTCGGACTCCACCGCGATGCGACCCGAGATGAGGTGGAGGCCCCCGGAGAAGCGCAGGATCGTCGCAAGTTCCGCCGCCCGCACTGTCGTCTTGCTCACGTCGATACGAGCGAGTTCATCCTTGAC
>DMKW01000243.1:2782-3841 GCA_003454135.1 Microbacteriaceae bacterium | reverse complement strand
TGCACCGTCGGACAGCCGGTCAGAGCGCGGTTCTGAGTCGAGACACTACTCCCGACCAAGATCGCGATGTTTGATGCTCACCGCGACTCCTGGTTGGCGACGGAGGATGCCGGCCAGCTTCTCGACGACCGCAACCGATCGGTGCTTTCCGCCTGTGCATCCAATGGCGATCGTAGCGTGTCTCTTGTTCTCGCGCTGATAGCCGGCGAAGACGGGCTCGAGCGCATGGGCGTAGCTGTCCACGAATTCGGTCGCACCCTCCTGGGAGAGCACGTAGGTGCTCACCTCGGGGTCGAGTCCGCTGAGTCCGCGCAGTTCCGGCACCCAGAACGGGTTGGGCAGAAAACGCATGTCGGCCACGAGGTCGGCGTCCGCGGGCAGGCCGTACTTGAATCCGAAGCTCAACACGGTGAGGTGCAGGCCGGCCGTGTCGGCGCTCGCGAAGGTGTCCGAGATGGTGGTGGCGAGCTGGTGGATGTTGAGGTCCGACGTGTCGATGATGATGTCGCTCGACTCGCGCATCGACAGCATGCGCTGCCGCTCGGCGGCGATGCCGTCGAGGAGCGTGCCGTGCCCCTGGAGAGGATGGGGACGCCGCACCTGCTCGAACCGGCGAACGAGGGCGGCATCGGTCGCCTCGAGGAACAGCACGCGAACGCTCGCGCCTTCGCGAAGGGTTTCCACTATGTGCTCGAGGTCGGAGAAGAGCTTGCCGCCGCGCACGTCGACGACCGCGGCGATCTTGGGCAGCGTATTGCCGGCGCGACCGGCGAGCTCCACGAGCGGCCTGAGCATCTGCGGCGGCAGGTTGTCGACAACGTACCAGCCGAGGTCCTCGAGGGCGTTGCCGACCGTCGAGCGGCCGGCTCCCGACATGCCGGTGATGATGAGTACTTCCTGGCTCGAGGTGTCCTCGGTCATTGCTGCGTCACGCCTTCAGTCGGTGTGGAAGTTGCCTGATGCCAAGCCTAACCAAGCTTCAGGCACGCAACGTCTCGAAGATGGACTGGGCGAGCGCTGGGCCGATGCCCTTCACCTCGGCGATGCTCGACGCATCGG
>DMKW01000243.1:2185-2562 GCA_003454135.1 Microbacteriaceae bacterium | reverse complement strand
TGGTAGGTGATCGCGAACCGGTGGGCCTCATCCCGGATCCGCTGGATCAGGAAGAGCGCATCGCTGTTCCTGCGCAGGATCACGGGGTAGTCGGAGTCGGGGAGCCAGATTTCTTCGAGGCGCTTGGCGATGCCGCACAGGGCGATTCCAGTGACCCCTGCATCCGCGAGTGCGCGCGCCGCAGCGGCGACCTGGGGCTGCCCGCCGTCGACAATGAGCAGGTTGGGCCGGTAGCTGAATTTCTTGAGCTCGGCGTCATCCTCGGTCTTCGTCGCCTCCTCGCCCAGGTAGGCGAGGCGCCGGCCGAGCGTCTGGTAGATCGACTCGGTATCGTCCGTGGAGTTCGGGATGCTGAACCGTCGGTACTGGTCTTTGCG
>DMKW01000243.1:573-2056 GCA_003454135.1 Microbacteriaceae bacterium | reverse complement strand
AGCGGCGCCTCCGACATGCCGAGGGCCTGCTGGATGTCGGCGAGGGCCTGCGAGCGGGCGACGAAGTCGCCGCTGCGACGGGTCTTGTAGAGCACGAGGGCGTTTTTTGCGTTGGTCGACACGGTCTGGGCGAGCGCGGCGAGATCGCCGCGCTGGGCGACCCGAAGCACGACCTTGCCCGCCGACCCTCGGTCCGACCGGAGCGTACCGAGCCAGAGCTCGAGCTCCGGGGCGTCCTCCGGCAGCTCGGGAACCACAACCAGTCGCGGCGGTGCGGCCTCATCCTCGTACGCGTTATGCACGACCGTCTCGACGAGCTCGGCGAGCTCGAGGTCGAGTTCCTTGTCCACCACCCAGCTGCGCACACCGCGGATGCGGCCGCCACGCACACGGAACTGCTGCACCGCGGCCGCGAGCTCGTCATGGGCGATGCCGAAGACGTCGGCGTCGACGTCGTCGCCGAGAACGATCGTGCTCTTGGAGAGGGCCGTCTCGAGTGCGGCGAGCTGGTCACGGTAGCGCGCTGCGGACTCGTAGTCCTGCTCGACCGCCGCGGTCTTCATCTTGCGCGCGACATCCCCGATGTACTTGGAGTCGTTGCCAGCCATGAACGACGCGAAATCGAGCGCGATCGACTTGTGCTCCTCCTTCGTCACGCGCCCGACACACGGTGCGGCGCACTTGCCGATGTCGCCGAGAAGGCACGGCCGACCGGTCTGCTCCGCCCGCTTGTATGTGGAGTCCGAGCAACTGCGCATCGGGAATGCCTTGAGCATGAGGTCGACCGTCTCGCGAATCGCCCACACCTTGGTGTACGGGCCGAAATACCGGGCTCCCTTGAGCGTCCGGTTGCGCGTGACGAGTACCCGCGGCACGGTCTCACCGAGCGTGATCGCGAGGTAGGGATACGACTTGTCGTCGCGGAACTGCACGTTGAACGGCGGATCGAACTCCTTGATCCAGGTGAACTCGAGCTGCAGCGCCTCGAACTCGGTGCCGACCACCGTCCACTCGACGGACGACGCGCTCAGCACCATGCGCCGCGTGCGTTCGTGCAGGCTCGCGAGCGGCGCAAAATAGTTGCTCAGCCTCGCCCGCAGGTTCTTAGCCTTGCCGACGTAGAGCACGCGCGAATTAGCGTCCCGGAACCGGTAGACACCCGGTTGGGTCGGAATCTCGCCCGCCTTCGGGCGGTAGCTGACGGTATCCACCATGCTCGCTATCCGGCCGCTGGCACCGCATCGGCGAGGCGGCCGACGGCCGAACGGGCGGCACCCAAAGTCCCGACATCGGAGCGCCCGATGCCGGCACGCCCCACGCCCAACACCTCCGCGAGGAAGACGCCGGTGTGGCTCTCCTCGACCGTGGCCAAATACTCCGGTGTGCCGACGGCGAGCACCTCTCCCCCTCCGGCGCCGCCCTCCGGCCCGAGGTCGATGAGCCAGTCGGCCGACTTGATCACGTCGAGGTTGTGCTCGATCAC
>DMKW01000243.1:0-439 GCA_003454135.1 Microbacteriaceae bacterium | reverse complement strand
ACCGTGTTGCCCTTGTCGACCAGGCCGTTGAGCACGAGCAGGAGCTTGCGCACGTCTTCGAAGTGCAGACCGGTGGTCGGCTCGTCGAGCACGTAGATGCTGCGACCCATGGACCGCTTCTGCAGCTCCGTCGCGAGCTTCACGCGCTGCGCCTCGCCGCCGGAGAGGGTCGTGGCGCTCTGCCCGAGCCGCACGTAGCCAAGCCCGACCTCGACAAGGGTCTTCAGGAACCGGTGGATGCTGCTGATCGCCTCGAAGAACTCGGCCGCCTCGCTGATCGGCATGTCGAGCACCTCGGCGATATTCTTGCCCTTGTAGTGCACGGCGAGGGTCTCGCGGTTGTAGCGCGCGCCGTCGCAGACCTCGCACACGACGTACACGTCGGGCAGGAAGCCCATCTCGATCTTGATCGTGCCGTCGCCAGAGCAGTTCTCGCAGC
>DMKW01000077.1:1923-4600 GCA_003454135.1 Microbacteriaceae bacterium | reverse complement strand
GCCAACGCTCCCGTGTTCTTCAACGGCGCGATGAAGATCCTCAAGCCGAAGATCGATGACGGAACGCTCAAGGTGGTTTCGGGCCAGACCGACATCAAGCAGACTGCGACCGCCGGATGGCTCGCGCAGAACGCCCAGACCCGCATGGACACGCTCCTTGCGGCAAACTACACGAGCACGCAGCTCAACGGCGTGCTCTCGCCGAACGACACGCTGGCCCGCGCCATCATCACCTCGATCAAGGCTGCTGGCAAGGCGACCCCGGTTCTGCCCGTTGTCACGGGTCAGGATTCAGAGGCTGAGTCGGTCAAGTCGATCATGGCGGGCGAGCAGTACTCCACTATCAACAAGGACACGCGCAAGCTCGTCGCCCACTCCATCGAAATGATCAAGGACCTTGCCGCCGGCAAGAAGCCCGCGACCAACTCGACGGACTACAACAACGGCGTGAAGGTCGTCCCGACCTACCTGCTCCCGCCGGAGCTCGTCACGAAGGACAACGCGGCGAAGTCGTACGCGAATGACCCGACGCTCGAGCCGCTCACCAAGTAGTTCGCGCTCGTAAGTCACGGTTCGGCCCTCGCGGGTTTCCGCGGGGGCCGACCTCTTTTCGGCCCGCCCCGCGAGCTGAGGATTTTCCCACCGCCGAGTGGCCGACGGCTATCCTGAGACTGTTCGTCCCCGTGCCAACGCAGTCAACCGGGAGTGCCCAGTCGACGGGAGGTGACCCCGTGGCAGCCCAGATCGACAGAGGACCGGATGCCGTGAGCCTCGGCCCGCCGGTGATCCGAACACCCGACCAGAGGCTTCGGGTCTTCGTGAGTTCGACCCTGAAAGAACTCGCCCCCGAACGCAAGAGTGCTCGCGCCGCGATCGAACGGCTGCACCTCGCGCCCGTCATGTTCGAGCTCGGCGCGCGACCCCATCCGCCCCGCGAGCTCTACCGCGCCTACCTGCAACAGAGCCATGTCTTCGTGGGCCTCTATTGGGAGAGTTACGGCTGGGTGGCGCCTGACGAAGCGGTGTCGGGACTCGAAGACGAATACAACCTCGCCCCGACGCTCCCGAAGCTCATCTACATCAAGGAGCCGGCGCGCTCCCGAGATGCCGGGCTCACAGCCCTGCTGGGGCGCATCCGGCAAGATGACAACGCGTCGTTCAAGTATTTTTCGAGCCCGGATGAGCTTGGCGAGCTTCTCGAGGCCGACCTCGCGACGATGCTCGCCGAGAGTTTCGAACGCAGCCGTGAGGCGCCGAGCGATGTTCGGTCGATCGTGGTCGCGGCCGAAGAGACCGGTGTCCTGCCCAATCCGCTCTCGGAGATCGTAGGGCGGCAACTCGAGGTACACGCGCTTGAGGCGCTGCTGACGAGGGAGCACGCGCGGCTCGTGACGCTCACCGGACCGGGCGGCATCGGCAAGAGCCGGCTGGCCATCGACGTCGCCAATCGGGTCGGCCCCGACTTCGGGGGCGGCATGTGGTTCGTCGATCTCGCGACGGTGCACGACCCTTCCCTCGTGCCGACCGCGATCGCCCAGTCCATCGGGGTGCGGAATGCCGGCGATGGACCCCTCATGGACAAGATCACGACGGCGCTTGCGCACCGCAAGGCCCTGCTCGTGATCGACAACTTCGAACAGGTACTCGACGCCGCGCCCACCCTCTCGTCTCTCCTCGCGGCCGCCCCGGAGATCACGATGCTCGTGACGAGCCGCACGCTGCTGCGCGTCTCGGGTGAGCGGACGTTCGAAGTGGGCCCTCTCGGGCTGCCCTCTCTGGCGCGTCACGCTGACGTGGCATCGGTGCTGGGCACGGCCTCCGCCGCCCTCTTTACGGAGAGGGCCCGCGCGGTGAAGCCCGACTTCGAGGTGACGGCCGACAACGTCGAGGCCGTCGCCCGAGTCTGCCTCGTCCTCGAGGGAGTGCCCCTCGCACTCGAGCTCGCGGCAGCCCGCATCCGCATCCTGCCTCCAGCGGCCCTTATCGAACGCCTCGATCGCGGGCTCGCGCTCCTCTCCGGTGGTGCCAGGGACCTGCCGGCTCGACAGCAGACTCTGCGCAGCACAATCGAGTGGAGCACCCAACTGCTGCGGGACGACGAGAACCAGCTGCTCGAACAGCTCGGGGTCTTCGCGGGGGGCTTCCCTCTTGAGGCGGCGGAGGAGGTGTGCCTGACCCCCGCGGGGTCGCGGGTGCTCGACCTGCTCGAGACACTCATCGACAGCAGCCTCGTGCGGCAGCAGGAGCGAGGTGAGCGCCCGTTCTTCACCATTCTCGCGACCGTGCGCGAATACGCCCTCGAGAGGTTGGCCGACCGCGGCAGGCTGGACGAGGTTCGCCGGCGGCACGCCAGCTATTACCTTCGCGTGAGCAGACACGCCAAGAGGAAGTTGGACGGGGCCGAGCAGGCTAGGTGGGTCGCGCGCCTCGCCGACGAGCGGGACAACCTTCGAGCCGCCGAGCGATTCTGGTTGGATCAACGAGAGTGGACCACCGCGGCCGAGTTCGCCTGGAACCTCTACCTCTATTGGTGGATCGGCGGGCACCTCGGTGAGGTGCGGGTGTGGATGGATGAGGTGCTCGGCTCCGGAGAAGAGCTCGCCGACCTCACGAGAGCGGAGGCCCTCTACTTCACGAGGGCGATCACCTTCTGGCAGGATCCGGATGAGCGAATCGT
>DMKW01000077.1:914-1790 GCA_003454135.1 Microbacteriaceae bacterium | reverse complement strand
GCGCGCGGATGCCGAACTCGAGCGGGGCATCGACCTGTTTCGGCAGGCCGGAGATCGCTGGGGGGAGGCGATGGCGTTCGTGTCCAGGGGGCGAGTCGCCCTCATGCAACAGAAACCGGACGGCGCGCTCGGGTGTTTCACCGAAAGCCTGTCCCTGACCAAGCTGCAACGCGACGACCTCGGCACCGCGATCGCCCTGCACCACCTCGGCTGGGCCAACCTCATGCTGGGAGACCGGGCCGCGGCGGAGCGGGCGTTCGACGAGAGCCTCGCGATCTCGGCCCGGTTAGGCCACGTCGAGGGCGTGGCCTACGGGCTCGAGGGTCTCGTAGGGATTGCCGCGGCCGCGAACGAGGTCGACCGGGCCGGCCGGCTGCTCGGGGCTGCCGAATCGCTGCGGGAGCAGACGGGGCTGTACAACGCGCCCAGTTTTTCGTTCCACCGGCAGGCCGTGGACGCGATCCTCGCCGGCCCGGCCGCGGGGGACTTCGAGCAGGCCCGTGCCGAGGGGCGCCTGCTGTCGCTCGAGGAAGCCGTTTCGGTGGCCCTGCCGGCGGTCGTGGTCGAGCAACGCACCCGCGCCCACGCGGTAGGCGCCAGGTAGAAGGAGGCTCTCGTGTCAATCGAGCGCAACGACGTGCCGCGTGCACGAGCCGATACCGTGGACGGGACAGACGCGATCCTGTCGTCCACACGCTGGCTCGGCATCCTGATTCTGCCCTTCCTGGTTGCGGCGAGCGTGCTCCTCTACGGGTTTCCGTTCAGCACCGACCGACTCTTTGCCTGGACTATCAAGCCCCCTCTCACGGCGATGCTCCTCGGGAGCGCCTACGTGGGTGGCATCTGGTTCTTCGGTCGGGTCGTGGCCGAGCGGCG
>DMKW01000077.1:0-738 GCA_003454135.1 Microbacteriaceae bacterium | reverse complement strand
CTGGTTTTTGCGGCGTGGCTCGCGAACCGTCGCGCGGACTCGCGGATGCCGGAGGCCGGCGACGGGCAGGTGCCGCGCGTGCTCCGTTTCGTGCTCGCCGTCATCGGCGTGCTCGCGCTTGTCTGCGGGCTTGCTCTCTTCGTGTTCCCCACCTCCTTCCTGGACTTGTGGGCGTGGCAACTCACCCCGCTCACCGCGCGCATCCTGGGGGCGGTGCTGACGCTGCCGGGCATGGTCGACCTCCTGCTGCTCGTCGATGCGCGCTGGAGTGCGTTCCGGCTGATCTTCCAGGCGCAGCTCGTGAGTCTCGCGTTCATCGTGCTTGCCCTCGTTCTTCGACGGGACGATCTCGCGTGGAGCAGGTTGGCCGCGCCAGCACTCGTCGGGGGCATCATCGCGTCGCTCGGCCTGTATCTCGGCACCTACATCGTGTGTGAGAGGCGCTGAGCCTGATCCAGGGTCCAGGGTCCAGGCTCCAGGATCCAGAACCCGGATCCCGGGCCCGGCTTGAGCCCGGGCTCGGGGCTGCTCACCTGTTTGGCTCCCCGTTGCGCATAACTCCGACAATTTCCTCTGCTCGGCCCGGGAGGGTCCGCCAGCACCGGTTCCGAGCGGGGGAGTAGCAAAATCTGCAGGAGTTGTGCGCCTGGGGCGGGGGCACGGCCAGGTCTGAGCTTGGGCCGGGCCGCCCGACTTTCGAGCTGCCGGACCGCGGTTGTTGCGCATAACTCCGGCAAT
>DMKW01000123.1:1981-2759 GCA_003454135.1 Microbacteriaceae bacterium | reverse complement strand
AAGAGCAAAGCGGGAATCGCGAACGCCCGCCTCGCCTACCAGGTGTTCGAGCAGGCCTTCGAGAGCGAGCGCGCCCAGGTGCTGCTCTCGGCCGGCGCCAACCGCCAGCGCCCGCTGTGGGCGTCCACCGGCGTGAAGGACCCCACCCTGCCCGACACGCTCTACGTGACCGAGCTCACCGTCAACGACGTCGTCAACACCATGCCGGAGAAGACCCTTGAGGCCACCTTCGACCACGGCGTGATCGGCGGCGACCAGGTGACCAACAACTACGACGACGCGAACGCCGTGCTCGACGCACTCGACGCCCAGGGAGTCTCCTACGAAGAGGTGACGGCGCTGCTCGAAAAGGAGGGCGTCGAAAAATTCATCGTCTCCTGGAACGAACTGCTCGACACCGTCTCGGCGGCGCTCGAGTCCGCCAAGGCCGGAGCAACGAAATGAGCTTTGACATCACGGTGAGCGGCGCGGCCGGCGAAGCGGTCGACCGCATCGTGCCGCAACTCGTGAGCGACCTCGTCGCGTCGCGGATCGCCGGCCAGGACCCGTCCCTGTGGGGACCGGATGCCGAGGACGAGGCGGCAAACCGCCTCGGCTGGACCGAGGCCGTGGTCATCTCCGAGCCGCTCGTCGACGACATCATCGCCTTGCGCGACCGGCTCCACGCAGACGGCGTCAACCACGTCGTTCTCGGCGGCATGGGCGGATCGTCCCTCGCGCCCGAAGTCATCACGCGCACGGCGGGAGTCGAGCTCACCGTGCTCGACTCCACCGACCC
>DMKW01000123.1:0-1868 GCA_003454135.1 Microbacteriaceae bacterium | reverse complement strand
CCGCGAGCCAGCGCAAGGCCTACGAGCAGGCGTTTCACGAGATCGGCATCGACCCGATCGATCGCATCGTCGTCGTGACCGACCCCGGTTCGCCGCTCGACGTCGACGCGCGCGCCGCCGGCTATCGCGTGTTCAACGCCGACCCGAACGTTGGCGGCCGCTATTCGGCGCTCACCGCTTTCGGCCTCGTGCCATCCGGGCTCGCCGGCGTGGATATCCGCGCCCTGCTCGAAGAGGCGTCGGCCGTCACCGGCCAGCTCATGGTCGACCGCACTGACAACCCGGGACTCATCCTCGGCGCGGCGATCGCCGGCACGCGGCCGCTCAAGGACAAGCTCGGCATCGTTTCGGACGGCACGTACATCGTCGGTTTCGGCGACTGGGTCGAACAGCTCATCGCCGAGTCCACGGGCAAGCTCGGCAAGGGCATCCTGCCCGTCGTGCTCGACCTGCACTCGCCGGAGCTCACGGAGAACCTCGACGACGTGCAGATCGTGCGCCTCGTCGAGAGCGCCCGCGCCACGGAAGAGGCGATTGACGGCGAGATCGAGATCAGTGGAACCCTCGGCGCACAGATGCTCGTGTGGGAGTACGCGACCGCGGTCGCCGGGCGACTGCTCGGCATCGACCCGTTCAACCAGCCGGACGTGGAGTCGGCGAAGATCGCCACCCGCGCTCTTCTCGACGCCCGCCCGGAGCCGGTTCCGCCGGTGTTCGTGGCCGACGGCATCGAGGTGAGTGGCGCCGCATCCGTGCTCGCGGGCGTCTCGAGCATCGAGGGAGCCGTCGACGCTCTCATCGCCCAGCTCGGGCCGGACGGCTACGTCGCCGTGCAGGCTTACGTCGACCGGCACGCCAACCACGAGCTCTCGAAGCTTCGCGACCTGCTTGCCGCCAAGAGCGGCCGCCCGGTCACGTTCGGCTGGGGCCCGCGCTTCCTGCATTCCACCGGGCAGTTCCACAAGGGTGGACCCGCCATCGGAGTCTTCCTGCAGATCACCGCGGATGCCCCTGCCGACCTGGACATCCCGGACAGCCCGTTCTCGTTCGGTTACCTCATCAAGGCCCAGGCCGCCGGTGACGCGAGTGTGCTCGCCGATCACGGTCGACCGGTGGTCACCTTCAACCTGACCGATCCGGCTCAGAACATGGCCACGCTCTTCAGCGCGGCCAACTAGAAGTCCAAGGAGCCGAATGTCCCCGGTGGAAATCACTCCGGAGTTCAACCCGCTGCGGTTGCCTTCCGACCGACGACTCAACCGAATCGCCGGTCCGAGCGCCCTCATCATCTTCGGTGTCACGGGCGACCTGGCCCGTAAGAAGCTGATGCCGGCCGTGTACGACCTCGCCAACCGCGGGTTGCTGCCGCCGGGCTTCGCGCTCGTCGGCTTCGCCCGCCGCGATTGGGTCGACCAGGATTTTGCCCAGGTCGTTCATGACGCCGTCGCGCAGTACGCCCGCACGCCGTTCGACGAGAACGTGTGGAAGCAGCTCGCCGAGGGCATTCGGTTCGTGCAGGGCGAGTTCGACGACGACAAGGCGTTCGCCGAACTCAAGCGCACACTCGACAAACTCGACCACGCGCGCGGCACCATGGGAAACCACGCCTTCTACCTGTCGATCCCGCCGAAGTCCTTCCCGCAGGTCACCGAGCAGCTGCGCCGTTCCGGGCTCGCCGACGAGGTTGACGGCGCCTGGCGCCGCGTCGTTATCGAAAAGCCGTTCGGCAGCGACCTCAAGACCGCGCGCGAGCTCAACGACGTCGTCGAATCGGTCTTCCCTCCAGACAGCGTGTTCCGCATCGACCACTACCTGGGCAAGGAGACGGTGCAGAACATCCTCGCCTTGCGGTTCGCGAACAACCTCTA
>DMKW01000049.1:18947-19819 GCA_003454135.1 Microbacteriaceae bacterium | reverse complement strand
GGGCCCGGCTCGTCACACCGCGTGTCAGTAGACGCGCAGCCAGACGAACTGGTGTGGCGCGAGCACCAGGCCGCCGGAGAGCGGAATGCGCGTGGCGGTGACCACGTCGAGCGCTACCTCGGGCAGGCCCGAGAGCGTGCTCGCCGCGACCTCCTGTGCGGTCTCGGCGAAATTCGCGAGCACGACGATCGTCGCGCCGCCAGGAGAGCCCGGTCGCTGGTAGCCGAGGACGTGGGGGTTCCTGGCATCGAACGGGATGAGCCGTCCAGCCGCGAACTCGGGGGTGGAGGCGCGCGTTTCGATGAGCCGTCGAAGTCTCGAAAAGATGGCCCCGGCATCCGTCGTCGGGTCGTCCCTCTGGGCGTAGAGGCCGGCGGGGTACTTCGGCCGCCCCACCCAGCGGCTGTCCTCGGCATGCCCGGGCACGTCGAGGTAGCCGTAGTCGTTGAGTTGCCCCACCTCGTCGCCGAGGTAGAGCAGCGGGATGCCGCCCGTGCTCAACACGATCGAGTGGGCGAGGATGATGCGGTCGATCGCGTGCGGATCCCGGGCTTCGAGGCCGGCGAGGGATGCCGTGGTGCCCGAAATGCGGCAGTCTCCCGTGCGCGGGTTGTCCTGGAACGGAATCCCGCGGGCGAAACTGCCCTCGAACCGGTTGACGAAGAAGGCGTTGAGAAACCGTCGGTGGTCGAACCCGTTGATGCCGAACTCGGCGGCGTCCTCGTCGGCGAAGGTCCAGCCGATGTCATCGTGGCTTCGCACGTAGTTCACCCAGGTGGTGCCCGGCGCGATCTCGTGCCGCCGCTCGAGCGCCTGCGAGAGCAGCCGCGTATCCCGGGTGGCAAGCGAATTCCAGATGAGGGCCATCTGCA
>DMKW01000049.1:11909-18878 GCA_003454135.1 Microbacteriaceae bacterium | reverse complement strand
GTGGTTCCCAACTGCTTCCAGATGAAAGCGACCGCATCCATCCGTACGATGTCCACGCCCTGGTTGGCGAGGAAGAGCATTTCCCCCGCCATCGCGCGGAAGACGGCCGGGTTGCGATAGTTGAGGTCCCACTGGAACGAGTGGAAGGTCGCCCACACCCAGCGGCCGTCGTCGAGCTGAACGAACGAGCCGGGATGATCGTCCGGGAAGATCTCCCGCACGGTCGTCTCGTACGCGTCTGGAAGTTCGCGATCGGGGAAGATCCAGTAGAAGGCCTCGTGCTCCGGGTCGCCGGCGAGCGCCTTCCTGGCCCACTCGTGTTCGTTGGAGGTGTGGTTGAAGATGAAGTCGACGACGAGGGAGATGCCGTTCGCCCGCAGGTCGGAGGCGACCGCGGCGAGCTCGGCCATCGAGCCGATGGCGGGGTTGACCTCTCGGTAGCTCGACACCGCGTAGCCGCCGTCGGAGTTCTCTTCCGGCGCGAGAAAGAGCGGCATCAGGTGCAGGTAGGTGAGGCCGAGCTCTCGAAAGTATGGGATGCGCGCGCGGAGCCCGGAGAGGTCGTTCGCGTAGAGGTCGACGTAGCAGACACCGCCGAGCATGCGGTTGGACTGGAACCAGTCCGGCCTTCCGGCGCGCTCCGCATCGACGGCCTTCAGATCGGCCGGGCGATCCTGCCACGAGTTCGCCGCGTCGATCGCGAGGAGGGCGAGCTGCTCGTCCACGTCGGGTTGGTCGCCGTAGATCTGGCGGAAGAGCGACTGGAGTCGGGGAAACTCGGCGTCGAATCGTGCCTCGAGCGAGGCCCAGTCCTCGTTTGTCGTGTTCTTGCGACGGGCGGCCGACACTCGGGATCTCGGAGAAAGCGGCGTCGCTTTTTCCCACAGTTCATTGGGGGACACGGCTGCAAGTGTAGTGAGCGGACCCGTCGATCATGGCACCGAGGGAGAGTTTGCCGCGTGTCGCCAGGTCAGCCGAGCGAGGTGGCGACCGTGAAGGGCGGTTCCGTCTTCTCCCGCACCTCATCCACGGTCACGCCTGGCGCCGTAGATACGAGGGTGAGCCCGTCGGGGGAGACGTCGAACACCGCCAGGTCGGTGATGATGCGGTCGACCACGCCGACGCCGGTGAGAGGCAGGGAGCACGATGCCACGATCTTCGGCGAACCGTCCTTCGCGGTGTGCTCGGTGAGCACCACGACCCGGGGCGTGCCGGCGACGAGGTCCATCGCCCCGCCCATGCCCTTGACCATCTTGCCCGGCACCGACCAGTTCGCGAGGTCGCCCTTCGCCGAGACCTGCATCGCTCCGAGGATGGCGACCTGCACGTGCCCGCCCCGGATCATGCCGAAGGATGCCGCGGAGTCGAAGAAGCTCCCGCCTGGCAGGATCGTGACCGTCTGCTTGCCGGCGTTGATGAGGTCGGCGTCCTCCTCGCCCTCGAACGGAAACGGGCCCATGCCGAGCAGTCCGTTCTCGCTCTGCAGTGTCACCCGCACGCCGTCGGGGATGTGGTTGGCCACGAGGGTCGGAATGCCGATGCCGAGGTTGACGTAGTCTCCGTCGCGCAGCTCGCCTGCAGCGATCGTTGCCATCTCGTCACGCGTCCAGCTCATGCTGCGCCTCCCTGGCCCACGGTCGCCTCACGCGGCCGCACGGTTCGTTGTTCGATGTCTTTGGCACGCGCCGAGGCGAGAATCACGCGCTGAACGAAGACGCCGGGCGTGATCACGTGGTTGGGGTCGATCCCGCCGATGTCCACGATCGACTCGGCCTCGGCGATGGTGAGACGGCCGGCGGCCGCAACCACCGGGTTGAAGTTGCGCGCGGTGTCGCGGTAGACGAGGTTGCCCTCGGCGTCGGCGAGGTGAGCGCGCACGAGCGACACGTCGGCGACGATGCCGCGCTCCATGATGTGCACCTCGCCGTCGAAGGTTTCGTGCTGCTTGCCCTCGGCGACGAGTGTGCCGACGCCCGTCCTCGTGTAGAAGGCGGGGATGCCGGCGCCACCGGCCCTCAACCGCTCGGCGAGCGTTCCCTGAGGTGTGAACTCGACCTCGAGTTCGCCGGCGAGGTAGAGCTCGGCGAAGAGCTTGTTCTCGCCGACGTACGATGCGATCACCTTGGCCACCTGATGGCTCTCGAGCAGGAGGCCGAGGGCCTTGCCGTCGACACCCATGTTGTTGGAGACGACGGTGAGGTCGCGCACCCCGGAATCCTTCACGGCGTCGATGAGATCGACGGGCACTCCGCAGAGCCCGAAACCTCCCACGGCGAGGGTCATGCCGTCTCGCAAGACGTTCGCCAGCGCCTCCGCCGCGCTCCCGTGCACCTTGGACATGCCGTGTCCTCTCCGTTGAGTCGGGGATGCCCGTGGATCGATGGCGCTCCCCACTGGAGACTAGGGAGCGGCCCGATGGGCTGTCAAGTCGCGCCGAATTCTGCAAATTTGCACATCGTCAGTGCGAATACGCCGGTTGACCGGCTCGAGGAGTGCATCAATACTCATTAGGTCCTCTCTCTGGTGCGCAACGGCGCGCCGCGGCCGGAGTCGGGGAGATGTCGACGTGGACAGGAAAGAGCACCAATGACCGAGCGAATCGTGCCACAGGCCCGCGAGTCGATTGCCGAGGCAGGCTCGCTGCGCGGAAGACGAGCGGTCGTCACCGGTGGGGCGAGCGGTATCGGCGCGGCCTCGGCCCGAGCCATCGCGGCGAGGGGCGCCCACGTGATCGTCGCGGACATCGACGGCGACGGCGCCTCAGCAGTGGCGGCGGAGATCGGCGGCTCGACGTGGGAGGTCGACCTGCTCGACACCGAGGCTCTCACCGACGACGCCCTCGCCGGCGAACTCGATGGCGTGGACATCCTCGTCAACAACGCGGGCATCCAACGGGTGAGCCCGATCCAGGACTTCGACCCGCGCGACTTCCGGCGAATCATCTCGCTCATGCTCGAGGCCCCATTCCTGCTGATCCGCGCGGCGCTCCCCGGAATGTACGAGCGCGACTTCGGGCGCATCATCAATGTGTCGTCCGTTCACGGCATCCGGGCATCTCCGTTCAAGAGCGCATACGTCTCCGCCAAGCACGGCCTCGAGGGGCTCTCGAAGGTCACGGCTCTCGAGGGCGGCGCGTTCGGTGTGACGAGCAATTGCGTGAGTCCCGGCTACGTGCGCACCCCGCTCGTCGAGAAGCAGATCGCCGAACAGGCCGCCGTGCACGGCATCCCAGAGTCGGAGGTGCTGAGCCGCATCATGCTCACCGAGAGCGCCATCAAGCGGCTCGTGGAGCCCGACGAGGTCGGCTCCCTCGTGGCGTGGCTCGCCTCGGACGAGGCGGCCATGGTCACCGGCGCGAGCTACACGATGGACGGCGGCTGGTCGGCGCGCTGAGGGCGGACTAAGCGCCGCCCGAGGCTCCCATGAGGGCGGCCTCGAACCCGTGCGTCTGCGACCGGAGGGCATCGGCGACCGCGGCGACAGCCGGCTGGCGCAGGGACTCGGTGCGCAGCACCATCCAGTATGGGAGCTTCTCGGCGAAGTCGGTCGGCAGCAGACGCACGAGGTCGGAGTGACGGTCGGCCATGAAGCACGGCAGAAGCCCGATGCCGGCGCCAGCGCGCGCCGCCTCCACGTGCACGAAGACGTTCGTGGAGCTGATCGAGTCCCGCATCGTGGGAACGAGCCGGCGGGGCGCGTCGAGGTCGTCGACCTGGAGCATCGAGTCCACGAAATAGACGAGCGGATGCGCGGTGAGCTCGTCGACGGAGGTCGGGGTCCCGTACTCGGCGAGATAGTCACGCGACGCGTACATGCCGAGCACGTAGTCGCCGAGTTTGATCGCCTCGGCGCGGTGCACCTGGGGAGCGCCGACGACAACCTCGATGTCCAGGCCCGAGCGGTGCTGCATCGCCCGCCTCGTGACGGTGACGATTTCCACACTCAGGTTGGGGTTGTTGCGCCGCAGGGCGGCGATGGCCGGCGTGGCGATGTACGCGCTGAACCCGTCCGTCGCCGACATGCGCACGACCCCGCTCAGCTGGCGCGCGTCATCCGGCGAGCCTCCGAGCGTCGCCACGGCGGACTCGACCTCCTCGGCTGCCAGCACCGCACGCCGGCCGAGGTCGGTGAGCTCCCAGCCGCCTACGGTGCGAGACAGCACTCGCCCGGCGAGGGTTTTCTCGAGGGCCGCGATTCGTCGCGACACCGTGGTGTGATTGAGGCCGAGGCTTTCGGCCGCCGTCGTGAACCTGCCGCTTCTCGACACGGCGAGCAGGATGAGCAGGTCGTCGGGATTGGGGGGAGGCGGGGGAGCCGTCGAGTCCAACATATCTGCAAGTATGCACACGAAATGTGCGCAAGTGGTCATTGATGCCCGCACGGTCTGCATGAATACTCAGTGCAACCCCATCGCACAGCACTCGAGAGCGGCGGGTCCCCACGACAGGTGTCAGCGACGACACTGGAGGAGAGACAGATGAGCGTCAGTAGAAGCGCCGGAACCGTCGAATCAGAGAGCAGGGGGTCCCGGGGCAGCGGCACCGAAACGTCCGGACTCAGGAAGATCGTCGCCGCGTCAATGGCCGGCACCGTCGTCGAGTGGTACGAATTCTTTCTGTACGCCACCGCGGCGAGCCTCGTCTTCGGCACGTTCTTCTTTCCCAACGCCGGCACCCAGCTCGACGGCATCATCGCCGCGTTCCTCACCTACGCGGTGGGATTCATCGCCCGTCCGATCGGCGGCATCGTCTTCGGCCAGATCGGCGACCGGCTCGGTCGCAAGCACACGCTGCAGGTCACGATCATCCTCGTCGGAGTCGCGACCTTCCTCATGGGCTGCCTGCCCGGCTACAACACCATCGGCTACTGGGCGCCGGCGCTGCTCGTGGCGCTGCGCTTCATCCAGGGCTTCGCGGTCGGCGGCGAATGGGGCGGTGCGGTGCTCCTAGTGGCCGAGCACAGCCCGAACGAGTCCCGCGGATTCTGGTCGAGCTGGCCACAGGCGGCGGTACCGGTGGGCAACCTGCTCGCGACGCTCGTGCTGCTGACCATGTCGTGGATCCTTCCGTCCGAGCAGTTCCTCGGGTGGGGCTGGCGAGTCGCCTTCTGGCTCTCCGCCATCATCGTGCTCATCGGCTACTACATCCGCACGCACGTGAGCGAAGCGCCGATCTTCCTCGAGGCACGCGCGCAGGTCGAGGCCGAGAAAGCCATCAGCTACGGTGTCGGCGAGGTCATCCGCAAGTACCCGAGAGGAATCCTCCAGGCCATGGGACTGCGGTTCGCGGAGAACATCCTCTACTACATCATCGTGAGCTTCTCGATCGTCTATCTCGTCACGGTGCACCAGTACAACACGAGCCAGCTCCTGCTCGCCCTGCTCATCGCGCACGCCGTTCACTTCCTCGTGATCCCGCAGGTCGGGCGCCTTTCCGACCGGATCGGACGCAAGCCCGTCTACCTCATCGGTGCCGTGCTGGGCGCGACCTGGGCGTTCTTCGCCTTCCCGATGTTCGACACGCTCAACCCCGTCGTGATCGTGCTCGCAATCACCATCGGACTGTGCTTTCATGCCCTCATGTACGCGGGCCAGCCGGCGATCATGTCGGAGATGTTCCCCACCCGCATGCGCTACTCGGGCGTCTCGCTCGGTTACCAGGTCACGTCGATTCTCGCGGGCTCCCTCGCGCCGATCATCGCGACGGCGCTCCTGCAGCAGTACAAGTCCTGGGTTCCTGTCGCCATCTACATCGTGATCGCGTGCGCCATCACGGCCGTCACCGTCGTGTCGCTCCGCGAGACGAAGGGCGTCTCGCTCCGGGATGTCGACTTCGCCGACGCGAAGAAGCACGGGCTCGCGACCGCGGACGCCCGCCAGGCGTAGCGCGACCGGTCGAACGGAGAGTGCGGCCGCCACTTCGGGGTGGCCGCACTCTTTCGCTGTGTTTCCGCCGACCGATCTGGCAAGCTGGAGTCAGCATCCCCCAGCCACGAGAGGACGGGAAACATGACCTCGCCTGCCCGCTCCGTCGTCGTCGGCGTCGTGCCGGGGCAATCGGACGACGTGGTGATCCAGGCCGCGATGTTCGCGAGCCGATTCGAGGCGCAGCTCGTGTGCGCGTTCGTGGAGACGAGCCGCTACGTGGTGGAGGAACTCCCCGACGGGAGCGTGCGGTCGCTTCCGTTCGACCCCGACCTGCCCGAGATGCGCGACGAGGTGTTCGACCCGGCGCTCGCCGCCCACCTCGACTCTCTTCTCGCAACGCGGAACGTGCGGTGGAGCACTCGAGCCCTCGCCGGTGATCCGGCGCGCGCGCTCGGTCACGTCGCCGACGCCGTCGACGCCGCGATGATCGTCGTCGGCACGCGCCGCCACTCGCCGAGGCGGGGCCTCCGCGAATTCTTTGGCGGGTCGGTCGCCGCCCAGCTGGCCCACCGCCAGCACCGCCCGGTCGTCGTGATTCCCCAGACTCCGGTGTCGATCGAGGATCCGCTCCCCTGGGAACCCGCTTGACGGGCAGAGCCGACGGTGGGCACGGTGGATAGTCCGCGGCCCATTCACCTTCATTGGCGATACCTGGGGCTCGTCGCCGCGGGTGGGGCGGTCGGCACGGCGCTGCGTGAGGCGCTCAGCCTCGTGATCCCGCCTGCCGGCGGCATCGACCTCGTCGTGCTCGGCATTAACATCGTCGGGGCCTTCGCGCTCGGGGTGCTGCTCGAACGCCTCGCGCGTCGCGGCGCAGACGAGGGGCGCCGGCGCACCGCACGGCTGCTGCTCGGCACCGGCGTTCTCGGCGGGTTCACGACCTACAGCACTCTCGCGACCGACGCGAGCACGCTGATCGCCGGCAACCAGGCCTGGCTCGCCATCGCCTACGCGCTCGGCTCAATCGTGCTCGGCGGCCTCGCGGCGTGGGCGGGCATCACCTCGTCGGTCGCCGCCCATCGTGCGGCGACCCGGGGGACCGA
>DMKW01000049.1:0-11722 GCA_003454135.1 Microbacteriaceae bacterium | reverse complement strand
GGCACGACGGTGATCAACGTGACCGGCTCGCTCGTGCTCGGGCTGCTCGTCGGGCTCGCGTTGAACGGGGCGATCTCCGCGGAATGGCGCCTCGTGCTCGGCACGGGGCTCATGGGCGGTTACACGACCTTCAGCACGGCGAGCGTGGAGACGGTGCGCTTGCTCCAGAGCCGCCGCTTCGCCGCCGCGCTCGGCAACGGCCTGGGCATGCTCGTGGTGTCCGTGCTCGCCGCGAGCTTCGGGCTGTGGATCGGCTCGCTGCTCTGACTCTCAGGCGAGCCGATCGATGACCTGGGCGTGCAGGAGCCCGTTCGTCGCAAGCGCCGAGCCGTGCCACGGTCCCGATTCCCCGCGCACCGAGGTGAATCGGCCGCCGGCCTCCTCGACGATGGGAATGAGCGCGGCCATGTCCCACGGTTTGAGGTCGAACTCTCCGGCGATCTCCACGAGCCCCTCCGCGACCATCATGTACGGCCACATGTCCCCGTAGTCTCGGCTGCGCCACACACTTCTCGTAAGGCCGAGAAACTGCTCGAGCTTGCCGGCCTGCTCCCAGCGGCTGAGACCGCTACAGCTCATCGACGCGTCGGCGAGTTCGCTCACCGCAGAGACGGCGATGCGCCGCTCGCTCGAACTTGTCGCCGAACCGAGCGACTCGTCGATGAAGGCGCCGAGCCCTGTCGCCGCCCACCAGCGCTTGCCGAGGGCGGGCGCGCTCACGACGCCGACGACCGGCACGCCGTCGACGGCGAGTGAAATGAGGCTCGCCCAGACGGGCACGCCGCGCACGTAGTTCGCCGTGCCGTCGATCGGATCGATGATCCACTGGCGCGCGGCGGAACCGCCGACTCCGGCCTCTTCGCCGGCCTCCTCACCAAGCACAGAGTCGTTCGGACGGCTGTCGCGGAGTGCGCCGCGGATGGCCGCCTCGACGGCCTTGTCGGCATCCGTCACGTGCGTCATGTCCGGTTTCATCGACACGGCGAGGTCGTTGGCGCGAAACCGGTCCATCGAGATGGCGTCGGCCATGTCGGCAAGTTCGCGGGCGAGCCTCAGGTCGGACTGGAGCGAGTGGGTCGGGTGCGCGGTGTCGGTCACGGAATCAAGGCTAAGGCAGGCGCGGCGGCGGTCAGGTCAGCGGGGTTAACAGACCCTGAATGAGTCGAGCCGCATGGCACCGGCGGCCGCGCCCAGTCGTCACTTCCGAAATCCATGCAATCGAGGTCGACACGCCGCATTTCAGCGGCAACACGCCGAGGTCGGGGCAGAAATGCATGGATTTCGGAAAGTTGGAAAGGGGGCGGGACCGGAAGACGGCGGTCAGGCGAGCGAGGTTAACAGGCGCTGAAATGAGTCGAGCCGCATGGCGCCGGCATCGCCGAGTTCGCCGGCTTCGACCCGCTCGATGATCGCGCAATCCGGCGCGTCCGGCAGGTGGGTGCAGCCGCGCGGGCAGTCCTCGGCGATCTTCGCGAGGTCGGTGAACGAGCGCAGGATGTTCTCCGGGTTGACGTGCCCGAGCCCGAACGAGCGCACCCCGGGGGTGTCGATGATCCAGCCGTCGCCCACCCGGTAGGAGATCGTGGACGACGACGTGTGCCTGCCCCGGCCGGTGACCGCATTTACCCGGCCGATGGCCCGGTTGGCGTCTGGCACGAGTGCATTGACGAGGGTGGACTTGCCGACGCCGGAGTGGCCGACCGCGACGGTTGTGTGCCCCACGAGCAGCCGCATGATCTCCTCGGTCGGCATCGCGTCCGCGCCGCTCTTCACCACCGTGACGTCGAGGGCCGCGAAGTTGGCGAGAAAGTCGGTGGGGTCGGCGAGGTCGGTCTTGGTGATGCAGAGGATCGGCTTGAGTCCCGCGTCGAACGCCGCGACGAGGTAGCGGTCCACGAGCCGGGGCCGGGGCTCCGGGTTCGCGGCGGCGACGACGATGAGCATTTGGTCGGCGTTGGCCACGATGATGCGCTCGACCTCGTCCGAATCATCCGCGCTGCGGCGCAGCACCGTTGTCCTCGGCTGGATGCGCACTATGCGGGAGAGGGTGCCTTCGTCTCCCGACGTATCGCCGACGAGGTCGACGAGGTCGCCCGTGACGATTGCCTGCTTGCGCAGCTCGCTCGCTCTCGAGGCCGTCGCCTCATGCTCTCCCGGCGTGCCCTCGCCGACGAGCACGGAGTACCGCCCACGGTCGACGGTGAACACACGCCCGGTGACGGCATCAACGTGTTCCGGGCGGATCTTGGTGCGTGCCCGGTTGCCCTTGGGGTTCGGCCGGGACCTCGCCTCGTAGTCGGCGTACTTGTCCTCGTCGTCGTCTTCGACGTCGGTGAGCCAGCTCACGTGGTCGCCCCGCTCACTGCCGCCCCTGTCATGCGCTCACAGCAGGCCGAGGGGGTCGACGGTCGGCGTGGCGAGACCCAGGGTGGGACCCATCCAGAGCTCGGCGAATTGCGGGAGTGTCTTCGCGGTCGTGCCGATGTCGTCGATGAGGATTCCGGGCACGGCGAGCCCGATGATGGCGCCGGCCGTGGCCATGCGGTGGTCCTCGTAGCTGTGCCAGAGGCCGCCGCGCAGCGGACGGGGCCGGATGACGAGGCCGTCATCCGTCTCCGTCACGTCCCCGCCGATGGCGTTGATTTCCGTGCTCAGCGCCGCGAGCCTGTCCGTTTCGTGGCCGCGCAGGTGCGCGATTCCGGTGAGCACCGTCTCGCTGGCGGCGAGGGCAGCGAGGGCGGCGACGGTCGGGGCGAGCTCGCTCGCATTGTCGAGCCGGATGCCGTGGATCGCCCCGGTGCCCGTGACGGTGAGTTCGCCCAGACCGCCTCCGGTCTCCGCGAAGCGCACCTCCGCCCCCATGTCGCCGAGGATGGTGGCCATCTCGGCGCCCACCTGCGTCGTCTCCGTTGGCCAGCCGGTGATGGTGACCGACCCGCCGGCGACGAGAGCGGCGCCGAGAAACGGTCCGGCATTGGAGAGGTCGGGTTCGATCGCGATGTCGGCACCCGCGATCGGCCCCGGTGGCACGACCCAGACGCCCGACTCGGGGCTCTCGACGATGACGCCTCGGCGCGCGAGCGTGGCGATCGTCATCTCGATGTGCCCGAGGCTCGGCAGGCCGTCGCCAGTGTGTCGGAGGGTGAGGCCGTTCTCGAAGCGCGCCCCCACCAGCAGGAGGCCGGAGACGAATTGGCTCGATGCGCTCGCGTCGATCTCGATTTCACCCCCGCGAACCGAACCGGTGCCGTACAGACTGAACGGGAGTTTGCCGCGACCGTCGTCGTTCACGTCGACCCCGAGGGCGCGAAGCGAATCGATCGTGGCGCGCATGGGTCGCTTGCGGGCGGCGTCGTCGCCGTCGAAGGCGACCGGTCCGAGCGCGAGCGCGGCGACGGGCGGAAGAAATCGCATGACCGTGCCGGCGAGGCCGCAGTCGATCGAGGTTCCCCCGGCGAGTTCGACCGGCGTGATCCTCAGGTCCGGACCGTAGGCGTTGTCGCCCGGGAGCTCATCGATCACGGTGCCGAGCGCTCGGAGGGCCTGGATCATGAGGGCGGTGTCGCGCGAGTGCAGGGGCGCGCGCAGGGTCGACGGGCCGTCGGCGATGGCCGAGAGCACGAGTTCGCGATTGGTGAGCGACTTCGATCCGGGAAGGCTTAGACGCGCGGAGAGCGGCCTCGGGGCGACGGGCGCCGGCCAAGGGCCCGTCGCGCCGTCGACAATGGGTTCGTCGTCGCCGAAGGGGTTGAACTGCGGCCCGGAATACTTGAATACCTGCATCGGTTACTAGGGTATCGGCACTTCACATCATGCGACGGAAAGCACAGCAGTGACTCTCGTACTCGAACGGCCAGGCGTCACGCGCCCGGCATCTCGACCGCCCGGCAAAGTAAGCTTGGCGACGATGACGAATTCGACGGAAGACACGACGGCGCCGGAGCCGGAAACGCAGGCGGAGGCAAGCGCGAAGGCGGATGTCCGGGCTCTTTTCGAGACCCAGGCGATTCCGTTCATGGATCAGCTTTACGCGGCCGGGTTGCGCATGACGCGAAACCCCGCCGACGCTGCCGATCTCGTGCAGGAGACCTTTGTCAAGGCTTTCGCCGCGTTCGGCCAGTTTCAGCAGGGCACCAACCTCAAGGCGTGGCTGTACCGCATCCTCACGAACACGTTCATCAACAACTACCGCAAGAAGCAGCGCGACCCCTATCAGGGCACGATTGACGATCTTGAGGACTGGCAGCTCGGCGGCGCCGAGTCTGTCACGCAGGGTCGCTCGACCCGCTCGGCCGAGGCCGAAGCGATCGACCACCTGCCCGACAGTGCGGTGAAAGACGCCCTGCAGGCGATCCCCGAGGATTTCCGTATGGCCGTGTACTTCGCCGACGTCGAGGGCTTCTCCTACCAGGAGATTGCCGACATCATGAAAACCCCCGTGGGGACCGTCATGAGCCGCCTGCATCGTGGCAGGCGTTTGCTCCGCGATCTCCTCGCCGATTACGCGCTCGACCGCGGGATCTCGGCGGCGGGGCCTGCCACTGCGAGGAGCAAGAAGAAATGACCGATTGCGGTTGCGACAAGGCCAAGGCCGAACTCGAAGAGTATTTGCACAAAGAGCTTGCTGAGCAAGAATTCCAGGACATCTCGGATCACCTTGCGACTTGCACGGATTGCACCGAGGAGCATCTCGTTGGCCTCACGCTGACCCTCAAGGTGCAGAAGGCATGCCAGGAGAAGGCTCCGGCCGACCTTCGCGACCAGGTGCTGTTGCGCCTGCGCGAGGCGACATCCGCTCGCTAGCCCCTCGCTCGGCGACTACTTCAGGCGTTTGCCCTCACTGAGCATCTCTGCAGCCTTCCCGATTCTGCGCTCGCGGGTCTCAGGCCGCTTCGCCTCAGCAATCCAGAGCGCGTACTCGCGCTGGTGGGAATAGGCCATCGCGCGGTAGCTTTCGATCCTCACCTGCAGGCTGTCGCCCGGACCCTTGCCGAGCTGCCGCTGGATGCTAGTCAACACGAGCAACAGAGGCGGACCACCCCAGCTCACGGTAGAACCGCGATAGGCGACTCCGTCGAAAGTGGCGCTCACCGGCACTCGGCCTCTGCTGCCGAAAAGCTCGAGCACATCGACTGGCACGGCGACAAAGGCCGATGAACCGGTCACGTCGGCGCGTTGGATGACGGTCTCGAACTCGAGCGGGCCCGGATTCGAGTACGTCACCATGTCGTCAGCCTGTCGCCGCCGCTAGCCGATCGTCAGGGCATGGTTGATGAGCTCGACCTGCTCCTGTGCGCTGCGCTTCCCCGACCCGGAGGCGGGGGAAGCAGATGCCGGACGCGAGGCGACCGAGATCGAGCGCCCGTGCTTCGCGAGCTCGAGACCGATGAAGGGCCACGCCCCCATGTTCTCCGGTTCGTCCTGCGCCCACACGAGATCGGCGTTGGGGTACTGCTCGATCACGGCATCCAACTGGGCCTGCGGCAGAGGGTAGTACTGCTCAAGCCGCACGAGCGCCACGTTGGTCTGCTCACGCTTCTCGACCTCGGCGAGGAGATCGTAGTGAATCTTGCCTGAGTGCAGCACAACACGCTTCACGGCGGCCTTGTCGACGACGCGCGCGTCGTCGAGCACGGGCTCGAACTTGCCTTTCGTGAAGTCCGCTACTTCACTCGTCGCACCGCGCAGGCGGAGCATCGCCTTGGGGGTGAAAACGATGAGCGGGCGGCGGGGCCGCGCGTATGCCTGACGGCGCAGCAGGTGGAAGTACGACGCCGGGGTCGACGGCCTCGCGACCGTCATGTTGTTCTCGGCGCACAACTGCAGGTAGCGCTCGATGCGCGCCGACGAGTGGTCGGGGCCCTGGCCCTCGTAGCCGTGCGGCAGCAGCAGCACGACGCTCGAGCGCTGGCCCCACTTCTGCTCGGCCGCGGAGATGAACTCGTCGATGATGGTCTGGGCGCCGTTGGCGAAGTCGCCGAACTGGGCCTCCCACAGCACTAGCGCGTCGGCGCGTTCCACCGAGTAGCCGTATTCGAAGCCCATGGCGGCGTACTCGCTGAGGAGCGAGTCGTAGATCCAGAACCTGGCCTGGTTGTCGCTCAGGTTGCCGAGCGGCAGCCACTCCTGGCCGTTCACGCGGTCGTGCAGCACGGCGTGGCGCTGCACGAACGTGCCTCGCCTCGTGTCCTGCCCGGCCATGCGCACGGGCGTTCCCTCCACGAGGAGCGAACCGAGGGCGAGGAGTTCGCCGAAGGCCCAGTCGATCGAGCCGTTGCGGCTCATGTCCAACCGCTTCTTGAGCAGCTGCTGGAGCTTGGAGTGCACCGAGAACCCGACCGGCGGATTGTCGTGCGCGTCTCCAATGAGCGAAATGACCCGCTCGTTGACGGCGGTCGATGTCGGCTCGCCCGCCGCGTCATCCTGCTGCGACTCCGGGCGCTCAAGGTCGGCGACCGCGTTTCCGTCCGTCACGATGATCGGCATCGAGCCGGTCTGCGCGGCGTGGGTCTCCGCGAACGCCCTTTCGAGGCGGTCCTGGAAGTCGGCGTGCGCCGCTTCGTATTCCTCCTGGGTGATGTCACCGCGGCCGATGAGCGCCTCGACGTAGAGGGTGCGCACGGAGCGCTTCGCCTCGATCAGGTTGTACATGAGCGGCTGGGTCATCGAGGGGTCGTCGCCCTCGTTATGACCGCGACGGCGGTAGCAGATGAGGTCGATCACGACGTCGCGGTGGAACCGCTGGCGGTACGCGAACGCGAGTTCGGCGACGCGCACGACGGCCTCCGGGTCGTCGCCGTTTACGTGGAAGATCGGCGACTGGATTATCTTGGCGACGTCGGTCGAGTAGATCGACGTGCGACCCTCGCCGGGAGGCGTCGTGAATCCGACCTGGTTGTTGATGTTGACGTGAACGGTGCCGCCGGTGCGGTAGGCCCGCAATTGCGACATCTGCAGAATCTCGGCCACGATGCCCTGGCCGGCCATCGCCGCATCGCCGTGCACCATGATCGGCAGCACCGTGAAGGTGCCGATCGGCTTGCGGTCCTGCTTGGCGCGAACGATGCCCTCGAGCACGCCGTCGACGGCCTCGAGGTGGGACGGGTTCGCGGCGATGTAGACCGGAATCTGGTCGCCGTTGGCGCTGGTGAAGGTGCCCTCGGTGCCGAGATGGTACTTCACGTCGCCAGAGCCCTGCACGGTGCGCGGATCCTGGGTGCCCTCGAACTCGCGGAAGATCTGACCATAGGTCTTGCCCGCGATGTTGGTGAGCACGTTGAGCCGGCCGCGGTGAGCCATGCCGATGGCCACCTCGTCGAGGTCGGCGTCGGCCGCGCCCTGCAGGATGGCGTCGAGGAGCGCGATCGTCGACTCTCCGCCCTCGAGGCTGAACCGCTTCTGGCCCACGTACTTGGTCTGCAGGAAGGTCTCGAAGGCCTCCGCCTCGTTGAGCTTGCCGAGCACGCGAAGCTGCGCGTCCTTTGTCGGCTTCGTGTAGGCCTGCTCAACGTGCTCTTGAATCCAGCGACGCTGCTCAGGGTCCTGGATGTGCATGTATTCGATGCCGATCGTGCGCACGTAGGAGTCGCGGAGCACGCCCAGGATCTCGCGCAACTGCGCCGAACGCTTGCCGCCGAATCCGCCGGTCACGAACTCGCGGTCCAGGTCCCAGAAGGTGAGGCCGTGGCTCGAGATGTCGAGGTCGGGGTGCGATCGCTGGCGGTATTCGAGCGGGTCGATGTCGGCCATCAGGTGACCGCGAACGCGGAAGGAGTTGATGAGCTCCTGCACGCGGGCCGTCTTGCCAACCTGGTTCGCGAGGTCGACGTGGATGTCCGAAGCCCAATGAATGGGCTCGTACGGAATGCGAAGGTCGGAGAAGATTTCCTCGTAGAAGCCGCGCTCGCCGATCAGTAGCTCATGCACCTTCTTGAGGAACTCGCCCGAGCCGGCGCCCTGGATCACCCGGTGGTCGTAGGTGGAGGTGAGCGTGATGGTCTTGCCGATGCCGAGCTCGGCGAGAGTGACCTGGGACATGCCCTGGAACTCCGCCGGGTACTCGAGCGCGCCGGCGCCCACGATGCAGCCCGCGCCGCGCATGAGGCGCGGTACCGAGTGCTCGGTGCCGATGCCGCCTGGGTTGGTGAGCGAGATCGTGTTGCCCTGGAAGTCGGCGGCGGCGAGCTTGTTGGCCCGCGCGCGGTTGACGATGTCTTCATACCCAACGAGGAATTCGTTGAATCCCATCTCCTCGGTGCGCTTGATCCCCGGTACGAGGAGTGCTCGAGTGCCGTCGGGCTTGGGCAGGTCGATCGCGATGCCGAGGTTGATGTGCACCGGTGCGATGACTGACGGCTTGCCGTCCACTTCGCCGTAGTAGACGTTCTGGCTCGGGAACTCCCTGAGCGTCTTCACGATCGCCCACGCGATGAGGTGCGTGAACGACACCTTGCCGCCGCGCGCCCGCTTGAGATGGTTGTTGATCACGATGCGGTTGTCGATCATGAGCTTCGCGGGGATCGTGCGCACGCTCGTCGCGGTGGGAACCGTGAGGCTTGCATCCATGTTCGCGGCGAGCGACTTCGACATGCCCTTGAGGGTCGAGACGACGTCCTGCGGCTCGGCGCTCTCCGTGTCTTCACTGACGGCGGCCGGCGGGCTCGTGGAGTCCGGCGCCTGCGCGGGGATCGGCTGCGGCTTGGGCTGGAGCGACGTGGTGCGGGCGATCGGCTGGGTTGCCGGGGCCGCCGACTGGGCGCTGGATGCGGGGGCTGAAGGAGGGGCTGGTGCCGTGGCGACCGGGTCGGGGTCGGCCGCCGGGGCGTGTTGGGGCGCTGCCGCCTCGACCGGCGTCTCCGCCGACTGGGCCGGCGTTTCGGCCGTCAACTGGTGGTAGCTCTCCAGAATCGGCCACCATGACTGGTCGACCGAATTCTTGTCAACGATGAATCTCTCGTACATCTCGTCAACGAGCCACTCGTTGGCTCCAAACTCGCCCGAGGATCCGTCCTCTGCCGCAAGTCCGGTCACTTGGCTAGACACAGCCCACCGCCCACTTTCCTCAACGTCACAATTCATCAATGTCGCGGCCCGATATCACGTGAATCGGTTGGTGGCCGTCTCTGGCCACACACCCGTCCAGCTTAATCACTTAAGAACCGTCACACCGACCGCGGCCCGGAGGGATTACCTTTAAATTCATGGAGTTCTATGAGACGACGCCCAGCCACGACCTCACCTATTCGGACGTGTTCCTGGTGCCGAGCCACTCCGACGTGGGCAGTCGTCTCGCCGTCTCCCTCGCGCCCGGCGACGGTTCAGGAGCCACCATCCCGGTCGTCTCAGCCAACATGAACTCGGTGACCGGGCCGCGCCTCGCGGCAACACTCGCCCGGCGTGGCGGCCTCGGTGTGCTGCCGCAGGACCTGCACCTGCAAGACCTCGATGCGGCCATCCGCTGGGTGAAGGAACAGCCGGTGGCTTTCGACACCCCCCTCGTGCTCGGCCCCGAGGAGATCGTGGCCGACGCCCTGCGCAAGATTCCGGCGCTCGACGGACACGGGATCGTGATCAAGGATGCCCGGGGCGAATATCTCGGGTGCATTTCGGCCGCCCGCCTGGGCACGGTGCTCCCCGACGCGCGACTCGGCGACCTGCTGCATGGACGACTGACGTCGATCGACGCCGACGACGTGACCGACGCTCGAGCGGCTTTCGATCTCATGGTCGCGGCCGGCATCGACTTCGCCCCCGTTCTGCACCACGGCTCCATCGTCGGCACGCTCAGTCGCACGAGCGCCCTGCGCTCGACCATCTACTCGCCGGCACTCGATGGCCATGGTCGTTTGCGGGTCGCCGCGGCCCTCGGGATCAACGGGGATGTCGCGACCAGGGCCAGGGCGCTCGCTGCGGCGGGGGTCGACGTGCTCGTGCTCGACACGGCCCACGGGCACCAGCAGGGCATGTTGCGGGCCATCGAGGCCGTCGCCGCGCTCGGGCTGAGCCTCCCGATCGTCGCGGGCAACGTCGTGACGACGTCCGCCGTGAAGGATCTTGTGGCCGCGGGCGCGAACATCATCAAGGTGGGGGTCGGGCCCGGCGCCATGTGCACGACGCGCATGATGACGGCGGTCGGCCGTCCGCAGTTCTCCGCGGTGCTCGAGACGGCGGAGGCCGCGCGTGAACTCGGCGTCCACGTGTGGGCCGATGGGGGAGTGCGCTACCCGCGGGACGTCGCTCTCGCCCTCGCGGCCGGCGCATCCTCGGTCATGATCGGATCCTGGTTCGCCGGGACGATCGAAGCGCCGGGCAATATCGAGACCGACGAGGATGGCGAGCTCTACAAGGACAGCTGGGGCATGGCGTCGACGAAGGCGGTGCACGACCGGTTTGATCGACTCGACCCATACGAGCTCGCGCGCAAGGAGCTCTTCGCCGAAGGCATCTCGTCGTCGAGAATCTACCTCGACCCGCTGCGGCCGTCCGTCGAAGACCTCCTCGACATGATCACCTCCGGATTGCGCAGTTCGCTCACCTACGCCGGGTCATCCGATCTGAGGCAGTTCCACGAGCGTGCGCTCGTCGGCATCCAGTCTGCGGCAGGTTATGAGGAGGGCAAGGCGCTTCCCGTCTCCTGGTGAGGCGGAGCCCCGCGGGGCGTGATCGATCAAGGGGGCGCGGGTTTTAGTCCGGTAGACTCGATCGGATAATGGACGACCCTCCCTCCAGGCGCCGTGCCGGCCAGATCATTGTCGAGCAGTTCCATGTATGAGTTGCTCATGCTGGGAGTCGGACTCGTCCTGACCGTCGGCACCGGTTTCTTCGTCGCGTCCGAGTTCTCGCTCGTCAACCTCAATCGCCCCGACCTCGAATCCCGGGCCGCGCGTGGCGAAAAGAACCTCGGCATGACCATCGGGGCGCTGAAGGTCACCTCCACCCACCTCTCGAGCGCCCAGCTCGGCATCACGCTCACGACACTGCTCACCGGCTACACGATGGAGCCGGCGATCAGCTCGCTCCTGCTCGGCCCGCTCACCGCGTTCGGCTGGCCGAAAGACGTGATCACCGTCATCGCCTCCGTCGTCGCGGTCGTCATCGCGACCCTCATTTCGATGATCATCGGCGAGCTCGTGCCCAAGAACTTCGCGCTCGCGCTGCCGCTGCCGACGGCGAAACTCGTTATCCCCTTCCAGGTCGGCTTCACCACGGTGTTCCGTCCGTTCGTCAGCCTGCTCAACAACACCGCCAACCTCATCCTGAGGGCCGTGGGCATCGAGCCCAAGGAGGAACTGTCCTCCGCGCGAACGGCGGAAGAACTGCGATCCCTCGTGCGCCGCTCGGCGACGGAGGGCAGCCTCGACCGGGACACCGCGACCCTGCTCGCCCGCACCCTCGTGTTCAGCGAGCACATCGCGGGCGACGTGATGACCCCGAGGCCGCGCGTGTCGAGCGTCGAGCGCGGCGATCCGGCGCAGACCGTGCTCGAACTTGCGCGGCGCACCGGATTCTCCCGGTTCCCCGTCGTCGACGACGGGATCGACGACGTCGTCGGGCTTGTGCATGTCAAGCAGGCCGTCGCCGTGCCGCGCGGCAAGCGAGCCGATGTGCCGGTCTCGGCGTTGCAGACGGAGGCGCTGCGCGTGCCGGAGACCATGAAGCTCGACATCCTGCTCGGGGAACTCCGCGGCCGCGGGTACCAGATGGCCGTGGTCGTGGACGAATA
>DMKW01000207.1:9890-16298 GCA_003454135.1 Microbacteriaceae bacterium | reverse complement strand
AAGAAGCTCGCTGGGTGGGGCTTCGAGACTCTCCCCAGCCTTGGCTGGCTGCTTCTCGGCCCCCTCGCCTACCTGATCGCGCGAACCGTGCGGGTGTATCAGCGAGTGCGCAAGGGTTCGCTCGCACTCTGGCTTTTCATCATCAACTCCGCACTCGTGTCGGCGGCGGTCATCGGCGTGACGCTCACCCTGGGGCTCAGCTTCGCCTCGCAGGGGGTGACGGCGATCGAGCAGGCTACTGAGGCCGGGCTCCGAGCGAAGGGCTACGACTACTCGGTGGCCTGTCCCCCCGCGTCCAACGTCTTCACTGTCGGTTCGACATTCGAGTGCGTCGCCTCGGACGCCACGGGAACGGTCGGAACGGTCACGGTGAAGATCACCGGATCCGGCGGGGCTTTCATCTACCGGCTCACTCCCAGTCCCGCCACGGGGGCGTAAGAGGCCGACACAGAGCCGTCGTGCGACTTAGGGACTGGTGCCTGCGCTTGCACTCGCGCGCGGACCGAATCGGTTTTCGGGATCGAGGCGGTCGAGCAATCGGGCCATGATTCGGTCCAGGTGCGCGATGTCATCGCCGTCGAGAACGTCGATTACGTTCTCGCGAACGGTGCGAACGTGCCCGGGCGCCGTCGCCGTGACCTTGTTCCAGCCCGCATCGGTGAGGGCCGCGTTGATGGCGCGGCGATCGTCCGCACACGTTGTGCGTTCGAGATAGCCGCGCTTCTCGAGTCGGGACACGACGTGGGAGAGCCGGGGAAGGGTGGCGTTCGTCTCCGAAGCCAGCTCCGTCATCCGCAACCTCTTGCCCGGTGCCTCCGAGAGCATCGCGAGCACAAAATACTCGAAGTGGCTGAGTTCCGCGTCCCGCTGCAATTGGGAATCGAGCACGCCGGGCAGCAACTCGACCACGGCGACGAACTTTTTCCAGGCGTCGAGTTGGTCGGCGCTAAGCCAGGGCGTGTCATCCATGCCCAATGTTACCAAAATACTTGACACTACAACTAATTCGAGAGTATTACTTGTAACAACAACCATTGAACTCTCACCAATTCGGCAGAGCTCACATCACTACACGGAGAAGATCATGGCGAACATAACAATCATCGGGGCAGGAAACATGGGCGCGGCGATCGCCGCGGTCGCGGTCGCGGGAGGCAACACCGTACAGGTGCTCGCGCGTGACGCGTCGAAGGCTGCCGCGGCGAACCCGTCGGCGAACGCCGGCGCAATCGGAGATCCCGTCACCGGGGACATCGTCGTTCTCGCGCTGCCCTACGGAGCCGCCCTCGAGGTTATCGCCGAACTCGGCTCCCAGCTCGACGGCAAGATTCTCGTGGACATCTCGAACCCCGTCGACTTCTCCACGTTCGACTCGCTCGTCGTTCCCGCGGACGGATCCGCGGCTCGGGAGATCGCCAAGCGTGTTCCGTCGGCCGTGGTCCTCAAGGCCTTCAACACGAACTTCGCTGCGACGCTGCACACCGGCACAGTGGGAGACGCGACGACGACGGTGATCGTCGCCGGCGACGATGCCGACGCTAAGGCGGCCCTCATCGGCGCCATCGCCGGAAGCGGCATCAGCGCGATCGACGGCGGATCCCTGGGGCGAGCCCGCGAACTCGAGGCACTCGGTTTTCTGCAGCTGACGCTCGCGGCCGGCGAGAAGACGTCGTGGACGAGCGGATTCGCACTCGCCAAGTAGTGCTTCCATCGTGTGGTCGGCCGCCACGGGCGGCCGGCTACACGAACCGGATCTTCTCCTGGAGTTTGGCGCGCACCTCGAAGAGTTCGGCTCCCCCGGCCAGAGTTCGGCCGGGAAGGCCGTCGCGCAACAGGGCGGGGAGATACGAGCGCTGCACGGCGACTCCCGCCGCACCCCGCACGCTGCCAAGCGACACTATCGGGGAGTCGAGTTCGTCGTCGGGGAGCACGATCACGAGGCCGGTGAATCTCACCCGCACCGTGCGAACGAGCGCCCTGGCGCGTAGACCAAGCTGGTGCATCGGTCGGTCTTCGGTGAGGTCGTACGAGTCGACCGCGCCGACGAGTTCTCCTCGGCGCACTCGCACCGGTGCGCCGTAGTCCTCGGACAGGATCGCGAACAGCCCGGTCGGCCCCAGAACGACGTGGTCGATCTTCTGCTCGGGGTCGCCCGTCGCTACGTCGTGCCACACCGTATAGCCGATGCCGAGGGACGAGAGCTGGCGAGCGGTCGCCTCCTCCGCGAGAGCGTCGGCGAGGATGTGCCGGATCTCCCGCGGAGCGCTGCGCACGAGCGCCGGGTCGTACGGGTTATGGAGCGCTTCGCCGCGGCCCACCCACTCGCGCATGAGCGTGAGGTACCTCTCCCGTCGCCAGCCGCCCGGATGACCGTAGGCGCGGGCGCGTGGGCGCGTGTCCTGTTGCCTGGGCGGCGCGCTGGGCGCCCACGTGAATCCGTTCTCGGCATCGGAGTCGGCACCGGTGGTCGAGTTGCCCGCGCGGGATCTCCCGCCGCGATCGTAGAGCTCCCGATCGCTCGGGGTGCCGATTCTCTCCCAAGCCAGTTGCACGGCGACGAAGCGAGCCGTGTTGCCGCCGGTGTCTGGATGCGACTCCCGCAGCAGCCGTCGATAGGCGCGTCGGAGCTCATCCTCGCTCGCTGACGGGTTCACGCCGAGCACCTCGTACGGTGTCGCCGAGATCGGGCTGTCTGGCATCGGGGCTTTCTGGACGGGGCACGGGATCGCGCCGGGAACGTTGTCGAGAATATCGAATCATCCCTGTGACAACGGTGTTGCGTTGGGGCTCCAACCCGTGCGGAGCGCTTGCACCACCGAAACACTCGGCCGAACATGCACGGTCGCGACGAGACTGGCTCGAACCGCTCGGTCCTGATCCACGCGGACTGCGCGCGCCAGGCCGATCGCGGCCGCAGGACACGGCCGGTCCGGTCGGTACTTCCCGCAACGCTCCTGGGGAATACCGACCGGTCCGCGGCCGTTCGCCTGTCTATGACTCTTGCCGGTATTCCAATCACCACCATCGATGGGCAATCGACCTCGCTCGAGGCCTACAAAGACAAGGTGCTGCTCATCGTCAACGTCGCATCGCGGTGCGGATTGGCCCCGCAGTACGAGAAGCTCGAGGCCCTGCAGAAGCAGTACGGCGACAAGGGTTTCACCGTTCTTGGCTTTCCGAGCAACCAGTTTCTGCAGGAGCTGAGCAGCGAAGACGCGATCAAGGACTACTGCTCAACGACCTGGGGCGTCACCTTTCCGATGTTTGAAAAGGTGAAGGTCAACGGGCGATCGCAGCACCCGCTTTATGCCGAGCTCGTGAAGACCCCGGATGCCGATGGCCACGCCGGCAAGGTCAAGTGGAACTTCGAGAAGTTCGTCATCACCCCCGCGGGTGAGGTGCATCGCTTCCGTCCGCCGACGGAGCCGGACGACCCGAAGATCGTCGAACTCATTGAGGCGTCGCTGCCCGCTCGTTGAGCGCCGCTCTCCGCTTCTTGCGCGTCGCTCACCGGGGCGACGGGAAGCGGTAGTCGTCCGCAGCGAGCCAGCGCACCCCGCGGCGATGGCTGATGAGAAAACAGCGCACGGCGACACCGATTTCGCGGAAGGCATCGTCGATCGCGCGAGCCCACGCTGTGTCGTTCACACTGATCGCCGAGTCGGCGAAACGTTCGATCACCACGATGACCGACGCGGCCTCCTCCGCTTCCATGGCCGCCGCGATCGCCTGGGCGAGGGTTCGCACGGACGGGTCGGGCGAACTCGGCGGATCCCCGACGGGGATGAGCAGCGGCAGCTGCACGTGATTCTCGTCGAGGAACAGGAACCAGAGCTGGCGACGACACGCCCTACCCACGAGAGCGGCGACCCTCTGCTCGATGAGCGCATCACTGGTGAGTGGCTGGCGAAGTGTCTCGTTGTAGGTCGGCGGTTTCATTGGGCTATGGTGACGGCCGGGCGGCGACGAGCGGTGGGGTGACCGTCAATCGGTGCGAACCGTGCTCGCGCGACCGGATGGGGAGGGCGGGAGTCCTGGCTCATTCCCCGTCGATGTTGTCAGAGGGGGCGCAATTCGGAGGAGCTTCGGCCGGGGTCGGTCGGACTCGGTCAGCTCGAGCGGACCAGCTCGAGCCCAGTCAGCTCGAGCCGTGCACGCTCGCGAACACGAGAGACACGGCGCCCCACCACACGAGCAGCTCGACCACGATTCCGGCGAGGGGCACCCACCAGCTCACGCGCCGCAGCACCATGCGCACGATTGCCAGGATGATCGCGATGAGCATGACGACGCTCGGCGCGATCATAGCGATGAGCCATCCCGTGGTCAGTTGCGCGAGGTTGCACTCCCTGCCGCTTCCGCACGAATCGGACGCCAGCACGAGAAAGAGGGATGACAGGGAGACGATGCCGTCGATGGCGAGGCCGAGCAGGATGAGGATGATCGAGGTCACGAGATCCCACACAATGATGGGTCTCTTTGTCGCCGTCGCGGTGATGATGACGCTCACTGGTACTCCTCGATGGTCGGTTGGCTCCCACCCTATGCTGGCTCCACGCTACGCGTCGAAGCTCCCGCGAGTGAAAATCAGGCCGCTCAGTCGGTGGAATACCACGACGGATCGTCCGCCTCGCGATCGTCGACCTCCGCAGCACCATCCGGCACGTAGGCGCTGTGAATGATCGCCTCGAACTCCGCCGTGGTGGTTGGCATCGGGAGGAACGGCGTTGGTGTCTCGTCGAAGTGCTTGCCCATGGCTCTCTTCTCTCACTCGTTGGCGCCGTGTCGTGCGCGAGGTTTTCTGCCGGTCATTGGACCCTCCTCCACCGCCCCCGTCAGCGCAATGCGCACGGGGTGAACAAGGGGTGAATTCGCAAAGAGCGCGCCACGGCTCCGCTCCGGGCGGCGGTCAGACGCCTCCTCCTCCCCCGCCGGGGACCGCGCGTTGCTCGCCACCAGACCCCTGTGGCTGTTCAGCAGCGGACCGCTCTGCACGGAAACGACGGATGCCCACGCTTCGGCGTGTTCTGGATGCGCAACCAGTTCCGAACATTCCCCGGCGAGATCATGGAGGCCGGCAAGATGGATGGCGCGAGCGACATTCGAGTGCTCTGGCGCATCGTCGTGCCGCCGTCGATCCCCGCGATCACCACGATGTGCCTGCTCGTGGCGATGTGGACCTGGAACGAGTTCCTCATCCCGCTCATCATGGTGTCGAGCGAGAACCTGCGCACCGCACCCCTCGGGCTCGCCTTCTTCCAAGGCCAGCACATCACCGAGTATTCGCTCCTCGCCGCGGCCGGCACCATCGTTGCGCTGCCCATCGTGTTGCTCTAGTTCTTTCTGCAACGCCGGTTCATCTCCGGCATGCTCAACGGCATCTCGAGCCGGTGACCGGCCGGTTAGGGCGCGGGCCGGGTTACCCGGGCGGGAACGGCGCGTCGATCGCGCTCCGTTCGACGAGCGCCTCCCCCGGGCTCGTCACCGCGATGAGCACGAGACCGGGTGCTCGCGCGAGAAGGTCGAGAACACGGGCCGGGTTGGTGTCCGCGTAGCGGTCGTGGGCATCCGAGACCTCTGTGCGCTTGCCGAAGAGCGCGTCCGCTTCGTCGAAGAAGAGGATCGCACCCGCATCCTCCGCCCGAGCGAAGAGCCTCGCGAGATTCTTCTCGGTTTCGCCGATGTACTTGCTGACGACCTCGCCGAGGTCGACCTCGAGCAGGGACTGCCCGAGCGCCGTCGCGACTTCGGCCGCCGATTGGGGCTTGGCCGCTGCATCCGGGCCGGAAAGCACCGCGATGACGCCGGGACCCGCGACGGCGACGATGTCGGTGAGCGCGTGGGCCGCCTGCTGCGCACCGATCGCGGTGAGATCGACGTTCGCGATGATCACGAACGACAGCCGTATCGGCGCCTCCGACGCGATCCACAGCGCAGTGTGTTCGGCGATGCCGAGAGACGCCGTCGAGAGTCTCACCTGTCGCTTGGATCCGGAGGGCAACGTCACCAGGAGTACCGGGCTGTTCTCGACGGCCGCACGCGCCGTGCCGTGTAGCACTTGGCTCGCGGCGCCCGGGTCGGTCTTGTGGTTCGGGAATGCGGTGACGAGGTAGCGCAGCTCGACGGCGATGATCCCCGCGCTGTTCGGTTCGCCGCCCTCCCGATACCGCAAGGGCGAGTCCTGGTACAGGAACAGATTGACGGATGTCGTGGACTGGTCGTTGCGGGCGGCCGCCGGCGTGCGCGCGGTCACCGGCGAAGGCGTGGTGGCGGCGGAGATGAGACCCGCGATGCCCGCGGTGACCGCGGCGATCGCCTGGCCGTAATCGGTGAGGTGAGCCATGCGCGATTTTAGCGCCGATGCCGCCGTCGCGACCGGGCCCTTCGGCCCTGCCCTGCTGCCTCTGC
>DMKW01000207.1:9123-9856 GCA_003454135.1 Microbacteriaceae bacterium | reverse complement strand
CGCGTTTGTGCATGCTCGACGGGGAACAATCGCCACAAAGGGGAACAATCACGGCGAAATCGGCCCGGGCGACTCGACGAGCGTGATGAATGCGCTCAACTGGGCGACACCGCGCGCGGTCGGCGGCAGGTACTCGGTGATGGTCGGTGAGTAGACCAGGTATGCGGCCCACTGCGCGCGCGAAATGGCAACGTTGAGCCGGTTCGCGAGTAGCAGAAACTCGAGACCACGCGGCACGTCGTCCGCCGAGGACGCGGCGAGCGACACGATCGAGACCGCGGCCTCCTTGCCCTGAAACCGGTCGACGGTGCCGACCGGCACGTTCGGGAAGCCGGCCGCGGCGAGGGTCGCACGAATGAGCTCCACTTGCGCGTTGTACGGCGCGACGACGATCACATTGTCCTGCGCGAGCGGCGCTGTGGTGCCGCCGCTCGACCACGGCCGGCCGAGCACGCTCTCCACGAGCGCGACAACGGCGTCCGCTTCTTCAACGGAGGAGGTGGAGTTGTCGACATGCCGCACGGGCACCGGATGGAGTCCGGGCTCTACCCCGTCGAGGCGGCGATCGGAGGGGTGCGAGAAGAGCTTGCCTTCGTACGAGAGCGCCGAGACAGGGGCGCAGACCGCCGGATGCATGCGCCAGCTCGTGTCGAGAAAGTAGCCGAACTCGGGAGGAAGCACCTGATATCCGTCGGCGAGCCAGCCGAGGGCCGAGACGTCGACGGGTTCGGGA
>DMKW01000207.1:2013-9018 GCA_003454135.1 Microbacteriaceae bacterium | reverse complement strand
GGAGACCGCGGCGGCGATCGTGCTCGCGAGCGAATACTGCCCGGCCTCGTCGACCACGAGCAGGTCGAGCGAGCCTCGCGGCACGGAGCCCGCGTTGCTGAACGTCCAGGCCGTGCCGCCAAGAACGAAACCGCGCGCGTGCTGGCCGAAACCGGCTGTCGTGCCGTCGGTCGGACCTGTCCACGGCACCTCGACGTCCTCATCGCCGCCCTTTGGTTTCTTTCCGACGAGGTCGGGGTCGAGACCCGCCATGACGATCCCTGTGAGCATGTTCTGCACCGATGCGTGCGACTGTGCGACCACGCCGATCCGCCAGCCGTGGTTCCGCACGAGGTCCGCGATCACGTGCGACCCGGTGAACGTCTTACCGGTTCCGGGCGGCCCCTGCACGGCAACGTACGACCGGTCGAGGCCGAGGAGCGTATCCCTGATGGCGGCGGCCGTGTTACGGCCCGCGACCGGTGCGAGACCGGCACCCCGCGGCGCAACACGTCTGAGGATGTCGAGAGCGGCATCCGGAAGCATTTGCGGCAGGGCGTCGAGGAGTTCGCGACCCCACTCGGAGATGGCGCCCACCTGGGATCCGGGATCCGGAGGCGTCGCCGGCGTGAGGGCGACCGGCAATTCGACGTAGCGCGGGGCACCGCGTTCGAGCCGCTCCTCGATGAGGAAGCCGCTGTCGCCGAGGTTGTCGAGGATGATGGCGCGGTTGTGGGCCGAGCGCGACCCGGGCGCCGAGCTGCGCTTGATCGGCGGATAGGGTGCGTCGTAAAGCAGGAATGGCCTGCTTCCGATATCGATCGAGCTGCCCGGTGCGAGGGTGCCGAATACCCTTAGCGCGCGGCGGTCCGAGCGCTGCCTGCCCTCGCGATACCAGTCGCGATCGACCGTGGCGCCCGAGACGACGAACACGTCACGCGTGTCCGCCCAGTCCTCGACCGGGGTAGCGAGGCGGTTGAAGTGGTCCCACCAGAAGCTCTTGAGCTCGCGGCGGTGGTAGTCGATGGCGGCTGAGACGAGTGCGAGCGCGGTCTGGTCGGTCGTGCGGTCGGCCGGCGACGTGGTGGCCAGCAGTTCCACGAGTTCGAGGTACACCGGGTCGGGTTCGCGGGCGGGCACGTCCAGCTCGAGGTCGTGCGGCGTCGCGAGCGGCACGGCGTTCTCGGCGGCGCGCTCGAGCAGCCAGTCCCGCAGCCGCAGCGTGGAGACGCAGTCGTAGGTGTTGTAGCGGGTGATGTCGGCGAGAACCGCGGCCGCGGCATCCGGCTCCCCCGCATCCCGCAGCTCCTGGTAGTGCACGTACTCGGCGATCGAGTCGGCCGCGTTGTCGACGCCTTCCCGTGCTTGCGAACCCATGTACAGCGGCTCGAGCTTCTTGAGCGAGTAGCTGCGACTGCCGACCCGCAGCCCCTGCTTCACGACCGGGTAGAGGTCGACGAGCACGTTGTTGCGCAGCAGGTCGTCCACAGCCTCCTCTCCAACGCCGTGGCGCGCCGCGAGCGAGAGCAGGTGGGTGCGTTCATAGGCGGCGTAGTGGTAGATATGCATGCCGGGATGCGCCGTTCGCCGCTCGGTCACATAGTCGAGGAAGTCGACGAGCGCCTGGCGCTCCTGCCCGAGGTCGTGCGCCCAGAATGCGCGGAAGGTCGTGTCGGGCTCGACAAGGCCGAACAGGTAGTCGAGGCCCCAGAGCGATCCGTCTTGGTAGAGCGGGTCCCCCTCGAAGTCGAAGAAGATGTCGCCGTCGTCTGGTGTCGGGAGCGCGGCGAGGGCGAGCGGGTTGATCACCGTCCAGGCTGGTGCGCCGGCGCTGCCCGGACGCAGTTGCAGCGACCCCTGTTGCCTCAGGGCACCGAGCGTGGCATCCGAGATGCCGTCGATGGAGCCGGCGTGCGCCACGAGTTGCTCGATCGTCCTCACGCCTGCGGCGCGCAGCTTCGCCCGCTGGCCCACTCGGAGCCCGGCGACGAGGAGCACGTCCCGGTGCAATTGCACTTCCGCCTCACAGACGTCGCAGCGTCCGCAGGCCGCGTAGCGTGGGTCGCCCCACGGCACCGCCGCGATGTCGGCGAGACGTTCTTCGATCAGCCGGCCGAGAAGAGTGCGCCGCGTGCGGTACACCGGCAGGATGTCGTCCAATCGGTGCTCGCTTACGCTCCCGTCGCCGAGCAGCAGTTGCACCGTGTCGGCCACCGGCACGCCGATGCGCTCGAGTTGCTCGGCGTATGCCGCGAGTTGCAGCAGCGCGGTCACTTTCGCGTGCCGGGCGAGCTTGGTGTCTTGCACCTGGTATCGGTCATCCTCCGTGCGCACGATGAAGTCCGCAAAGCCGACGAAACCACCGTCGAAGAAGGTCGCCTGGAATACGACGGCGGCACCGCTTGCAAACGCATCACCGGTCTTCGCCACGGCGCTCTCGAGCGCGTCCGGATCGCGCAGGTCTGGCCGCTCGATTTCGACGACTTCCCCGTCGAACCGGGCGCGATATTCCTCGAGCACCCGTAGCTCGTGCGCGTCGCCGAGCACCGACGTCCGCGCGAGCATCGCGTCCGGCTCGACCTCGATTGCTTCGATGCGGCCCAGTCGCACGTCGAGGGCGCGCACGAAGGCGAACTCGCACGTGGATGCCGCAGTGAGGTCGCTCGCGCTCGTGACGACCGTGCCATCGAGCAAGAACATGGGCGAATTCTCCTGAGAGGCTCTCCTGAGAGGCGGAATCGTGACCGTGGGAGAAGACTACTGCGGGGGTCGGACGTGCGGGCTGCCGGGCGAGCTGCGGCTCGGGCCTCTGGTTGTGAACGCCCGCACTCCCGTCGTGCGGGACACTCGCGGCGTCGGTCGCGCGATACGCGCGAATCTGCGCGGCTGCAGCCTATGAGCTGCTCCCGCCAATCGTGTCTAGACCGCGCTCGATTCCGCCCACAGGTTGATTCCCATGTCCACGGCGTGGTCGTCGATCGCGGCGAGTTCGTCCGCCGTGAAGTCGAGGTTGCTCACTGCCGCGAGGTTCGCCTCGAGCTGCTGCACCGACGACGCACCGACGAGCGCCGACGTGACGCCCACGTTGCGGAGCGTCCACGAGATGGCGAGTTGGGCGAGGTTCTGCCCACGACTCTCGGCAATGTCGGTCAGCGCACGGATCGCAGTGAGCGTGCCGTCGTTGACCATGCTCTTCTGCAACGACCCTTCGCGCGCGGCCCGCGCGTTTTCCGGGATTCCGCGGAGATACCGGTCGGTGAGAAGCCCCTGAGCGAGGGGCGAAAAGGCGATGCAGCCAACGCCCAGCTCCCCCAGGGTGTCGAGCAGGTCATCCTCGACCCACCGGTTGAACATCGAGTACGAGGGCTGATGGATGAGAAGCGGCGTGCCGAGGTTGGCAAGGATCGCGGCCGCCTCGCGGGTGCGGCCGGGCGAGTAAGACGAGATGCCCGCATAGAGCGCCTTGCCCGACGTTACGGCCGTGTGCAGCGCACCCATCGTCTCCTCGAGGGGCGTGTGCGGGTCGGCCCGGTGCGAGTAGAAGATGTCGACGTAGTCGAGTCCCATCCGGGCGAGCGACTGGTCGAGGCTCGCAGTGAGGTACTTGCGTGAACCGAAGTTGCCGTACGGACCGGGCCACATGTCGTAGCCCGCCTTCGTGGAGATGACGAGTTCGTCGCGGTATGGAGCGAAATCCCGCCGCAGGTGTTCGCCGAAATTGGCTTCCGCGCTGCCGTACGGCGGGCCGTAATTGTTGGCCAGGTCGATGTGCGTCACGCCGAGATCGAAGGCGCGGCGAAGAATCTGCTGCTGTCTCTCCATCGGCACGTCGTGTCCGAAGTTCTGCCACAGGCCGAGCGATACGGCGGGCAGCATCAGCCCACTTCGGCCGGTGCGGCGGTAGGGCATGAAGTCGTAGCGGGAGTCGGATGCGAGATAGGTCACCCATCCATACTGCACGAGCAGCGCCCGCGCCGTTGCGATTAGATGTGTTGGTCGTGCGCGATCTCGAAGTCCGAACCCGGCTGGATCACGCTCTCGTGTCCGTCATCGAAGCGGACCACGTAGGGAGGTCCGCCCGCGTCGCCGCGAACCTCGATGATCTCGCCGTGACGGTCCGGGGACTCTACCGTGCGTCCGCGAATGACAATCCGGTCGCCTTGATTAGCCTGCATTGCCCATCACCTCCTGCCGGATAAGTTACGCCAATACTCGACGAATCCACAGGGCCTTTCGGCCTTTGCGCGGCTCGCGCGGCAGGCACAAGCTGGGCACATGGCCGCCATCTTTGCGGATCGCTCCGATGCCGGGAGCCGACTCGCTCGCGCCCTCGAGCAGTTTCGCGGCGCCCGAACGGTCGTGCTCGGAATCCCCCGCGGCGGAGTTCCGGTGGCGAAGCGAGTATCGGATGCCCTGGGAGCCCCGCTCGACGTCGTGCGCCTCGACGGGTCAGGCAGGCAGCCGTGGGCGGACATCCCCAGCGTCGACCTCATTGGCGCCCGCGTGATCATCGTCGACGACGGTGTTGCGACGGGGGCGACAGCTCGCGCCGCGTGTCGGGCGGTGCGGCAGCGCGGTGCCGCGGAGATCATCCTCGCGGTGCCGGTGGCACCGCCGGACTGGACGCACACCCTCGACGGCGAAGCAGATGACTTCGTCGCGGTCGCGACACCGCATCCGTTCTGGTCGGTCGGGCAGTGGTATTCCCGGTTCGAACCGACCTCGATTGATAACGTTTTGGCCGCTCTCGCCCGTAACCGATCGAAAATCGGGGCGCGGCGATGTCGCTTTTGACGACGGACGCGTACAGTGCGAAACATCAGGCGGATTCGGTGATCAGCACACCCCGGGGGCTCCTATGGCAGCGAACTCATTCCTCGAGTTGCGGTGAGATAGTATGAGCGCACCGGCCCTGCCTTCGCGACTGCCTCCGTCTATCGGAACGGTGTCGGTCACCGACTATGACAAACGCACCGGGTTTTTCGCTGCCGGGCTCGGATTCCTTTTTTTCAGCGCATTGGCCGGTCTTCTCGTCGCCGTCCTGGCGGTGCCATCCATCCTCGTGGTGAGCCGTACGGCCAATTTCTCCGTCAGTTACTTCGATTCCCTGCCCGACTACCTCACACTCGACAAGCAGTCGCAACGGAACACGATTTATGCCAATCGCGATGGGCAGCCGGTGCCGATCGCTACGATCTACGACCAGAATCGCGAGGTTGTGGGCTGGGACGCGATCTCCCAATACATCAAGGATGCGACGGTGGCCGGCGAGGACCGTCGCTTCTACGAGCACGGCGGCATCGACGTGCAGTCGATCGTTCGCGCCGCGGTGGGAAACATCGTGCACAAGGGCATTACGAGCGGTAGCTCCACGATTGCGATGCAGCTCGTTAAGAACACCCTGGTGCAGCGATCACTTCAGATTAAGAATCCGCGGGCGGAGAAGATCGCCTACCAGGCTGCCATTACCGACACGCTTAACCGCAAGATGAAGGAGATGAAGCTCGCGATCGGGCTCGAGAAAAGATACACGAAGAAGGAGATCCTGCTCGCGTATCTGAACATTGCGGGCTTTGGTGGTACCACCTACGGCATCGAGGCCGCCGCGCAGAAGTATTTCAGCGTCAGTGCGAAAGATGTGACCCTCCCGCAAGCGGCGAGCCTCATTGCGATGGTGCAGCAGCCCAACTTGCGAAACCTGAGCAGCCCAGACCTCTATGCGGCGAACAAGGTGCGGCGGGACGGCATCCTCGGAACCATGCGCGAGCTCGGATACATCACGACGACCCAGTTTCGCGAGGCCGTCTCCACCCCGATCCAGCCCAAGCTGCAGGGGCCGAGCAACGGGTGCCTTTATGCCAGTGATGCCAAGTTTGCCTGCGATTTCGCACAACGGCTCGTTCCGACGCTCGCGGCGCTGGGGGCAACGGCTGAAGACCGTAAGAGCGCGTGGGCGCGCGGCAACTACAAGATATACACGAGCATCGACCTCAATCAGCAGGATGTCGCGCAGGCTGCCCTCTACGCGAGCGCACCGCCTACTGAAACACGGTTCGCCCTCGGCGCTTCGGCTGTCTCGGTGCAGCCTGGAACCGGACGCATCCTCGTGATGGCCGAAAACAAGGAATTCGATAACTCGGCCGCGGGGGGCGGGCCAACGACCACCGCGGTGAATTTCAACACCGACCGGGGATTCGGGGGGTCGTCCGGTTTCGCGACCGGTTCGGCGTACAAGATATTTACCCTTGTCGAATGGTTCCAGCAGCACCATACGCTCAGTGAGGTTGTGGACGGCACCGTGCGACCGTTCCCCATGCAGAGCTTCAAGGCTTCGTGCGCCCGATTCTCGGGGAAGCCGTACGCGCCAAAAAACGATTCGCCCGGCGAAGGCGGTCCGTGGACCGTCGCCGCCGCGACCCAGGCGTCGGTGAACGTCGCGTTCATCACGATGTCCCAGAAGCTCGACTTGTGCCGGATTCGCGCAGCGGCAATGGCCATGGGGGTTCATCGCGCGGACGGTGCTCCCCTCGATGTGTACCCGTCTGCGACGATCGGTACGAACGAGATTGCGCCGCTCACAATGGCTGGCGCTGTCGCGACGCTCGGCACCAACGGCACGTATTGCGTGCCGATCATCATCGACAAGGTCGTCGGGCCGGACGGCAAGGATGCACCAGGACAACCACGGCAATGCTCGCAAGCGATGGCGCCGAACATCGCGAGCACGGTGGCGTACGCCCTTTCCGCGGTCATGCGGGCGGGCACTGGGCGGCCGGGCAATCCACAGGACGGCGTTCCCATTGTGGGCAAGACCGGAACCACCAACTATGCGGACCAGAACTGGCTCGTCGCGACCACCACCAAGGTCGCGCTCGCGGTGTGGGTGGGCAACACCGACGGTGGCCAGCGTAACTTCAGGCACACGATAATCGCCGGGACTAACGGTTACAACACCAAGTTCAACATCTTCCGGACCACGATGCGTTCGCTCGACACCAACCCGGAGTATCGGGGTGGGGCATTCCC
>DMKW01000207.1:1049-1938 GCA_003454135.1 Microbacteriaceae bacterium | reverse complement strand
GACAGAAGCAGGCGACTGCGGTCGGTGACCGCGCAAGGTGACGATGGCGGGCGACTGCGGTAAGTGACCGCGCAACGCGACGATGGCAGGTGACTGCAGTCGGTGACCGCGCAAGGTGACGATGGCAGATGACTGCGGTAGGCGACTGTGGCCGGTTACCGCGTTTGCGACGATGGCAGGTGGGTCCGACGAGGTGTTTCGTGCTGGTTGCGAGCGCTGGCTCGCGAGATCTGACCACGGTTGCGGGGTGTCCCGCGATCTAATCATGATCGGTGGGCAGCGATCTCATCACGATCGACGACCAGTGGTGAGACGGAATCCGAGGTCCCACATGTCGGGGTTCTTGCTGGGCAAGTGGATTCGGTTCTGATCGGGGTCGATGGCGCGGGGCGGGATGAGCCAATAGGTTCCTCGCTCTCGGATGATTTCCCACCCGTTGTTATGGACGAGGAGATGATGTCGTCGGCACAGCAGAATGCCATCGGCGACGTTCGTCTTGCCGCGATCTCGAGCCCAATAGTTGATGTGGTGGGCCTCGCAAAATGCGGGCGGTCTGCCGCAGTTGCCGAACATGCACCCGCCGTCTCTCACTGCCAGGGCGATACGCTGCTTGCTGGTGAACAATCGCTGGTCGCGGCCAACATTGACACATTGGCCGTCGTCATCGAACGCGACTGGAACGGCTCCGGTATCGCACAAATAGCGCTGGATGGTCGCGATCGATACCGGGTCAAGGACGCCTTCGATTCGGCCGTGGCCCGGTGCTGGCAGTGGCATCGACGCCCGCGAATCGATCTGCGTGCCGGCAGGTGAGTCGATCGGGTCCGCGGACCGCGTGTCGACCGGGTGGCCGGACCGCGTCTCAGGCTCGGTGCCGACCGGAGTTTCG
>DMKW01000207.1:0-914 GCA_003454135.1 Microbacteriaceae bacterium | reverse complement strand
TCGTGGTACCAGGCGAGCAGCGGTTCGCCCTCTTCGGGGTGCGCAATCAGATTGGTCTGGATCATGCCGTCTCGTCGTTCCCAGACGCGCATCGACCGCTCGCCGTATTGGCGAGCTTCGCGCCCCGAGATGCCCGTCTCGTCGATCTGGTCGCGGATCTGTCGGGCCCGCCGATACATCTGGTCGGCATTTCGAGTGGCGGCATCTGCAATCAGCCTTTCACAGGCATCCCGCAAGATCTCGGAAGGAACCCGATCGGCCACCTCGGCCAGTATCGTGCGAATGGGTTCGGCCGCGTCGAGCGAGAGCATGCCGGTGCCGACCGCATGGGCGATGGGCGCGTGCCAGGGAAGCGCGGAGGTGAGGGAAGCGACGGCGGAATCCGCGGCATTCACGGCAGCGAGCTGATCGACCGCGAGCTGCTCCGCCGCGTGGGTCTCTGCCATCAGCAGGCCCGCTCTGATCAGCTTCGCAGCCTCGGACCGTGACGACTTCGACATCGACTGAATGAGCTCCTCCGGGCTGAAGAAACCCTGGCGTTGCGCGAGGCCGGCGTAGCCGAGTTCGCGAGTGGAGCGCCGTGCGACCTCTCCCGCGATCCAGGCTCCATGAATGTCGACCTGGTGTTTCAGCGCGCTGTGTCGTTGTTGTGCCTCGAGAAGGCCGGCGTCGTCGAGCGCCGCGAAATCAGCCGGGCACGCCCCGAGTTCGGCGACGGCGGTCGCCGTGTGCACAAGAGTCGGGGCGGATGATTCCATGAATCAATTTTGCCACATTCGAAGATATATTCGAAGGGAAGTCGAGAATCTGTGGAGAAGTCTTATCCACCGATCGGACGAGGAGAAGACCGGTGGGGTGACACGAGCGCGATACCGGCGGGTGGCGAGCGCGCGACCGGCGGGGTGGCGAGCGCG
>DMKW01000093.1:5560-7496 GCA_003454135.1 Microbacteriaceae bacterium | reverse complement strand
CTGCACGCCGGCGACATCGTCGTGGAGCTCGATGGCGCGTTCGTCGTCACCACGACGGCCGTGCAGCGGCTCATGGTCGAAGATGCGATCGACCGCCCGATCGAGATCACGGTCTGGCGCAACGGCGCTCTCGTCGACGTGATCACCGCCCCGCGGGAGTTGCAGGGGGAGTAGCGCCCCCTGCCGCGCTCCGGCTCAGGAGGTCGTGGCTGCCTTCTGCGCCAGGAACGAGTGCACCGACGAGACCACGACCGATCCCTCGCCCACCGCCGAGGCAACGCGCTTGATCGAGCCTCGACGCACGTCTCCCACGGTGAAGAAACCGGCGACCGATGTCTCGAGCGCGGCGGGCGCGCGATCATGCGGCCACGATCGGCGGCCGCCCTCCGAGATGACGTCGTTGCCCGTGATCACATAGCCCCATTGGTCCCGCAGTATCTCGTCTGCCAGCCAGCTCGTGTGGGGAACGGCGCCGATCGTGATGAAGAGGGCGTCACTGCGCGCGGTGACTTCGTCGCCGGTGACGCGGTGGCGCAGCACAAGGTGATCGAGTCGCAGCCCCGATCCGTCGTCGACGCCGCCTCCCCCCACCACCTTCTGTTCGGAGAGGATACCCACGCCCGCGGCGAGCAGCTGGTCGATGAGGTACTGCGACATGCTCTCGGCGAGGGTCGCTCCGCGCACGATCAGGGAGACGGATGCCGCGTACCGGACCAGGTGAAGGGCGGCTTGGCCGGCGGAGTTGCCGCCACCGACGATGTGCACGATCCGTCCGGTCTGTGCCTTCGCTTCGACCGCCGACGCACCGTAGAAGACCGCCGAACCGACGAACGGGGCGAGATCGGGCACGGCGATGCGTCGATAGGTGACTCCGGAGGCGAGCACGACCGACCTCGCGGTGACGTGCTCGTCCGGCGCCACGTCGAGGCGGAATCCGTCGGGCTGCAGGCTCATCCCCACCACCTCCCGCGTGTGGGCGAAGCGGGCCCCGAACGCCCAAGCCTGTTGATACGCGCGTTCCGAGAGCTCGGCGCCCGAGATGCCGCGCGAGAATCCGAGGTAGTTGCGGATGAGCGAACTCGATCCGGCCTGGCCCCCGGCCGCTTCCCGTTCGAACACGAGAACGCTGAGGCCCTCGGATGCCGCGTAGACCGCCGCCGCGAGCCCGCCGGGCCCGGCGCCAACGATCGCGAGGTCGACAGTGTCGGACGGCAGGTCGGTCGTGAGGCCGTTGGTCCGTGCGAGCTGCGCGTTCGTCGGGTCGTCGAAGAGGCGTCCGTCGGCGAGGCGAACGATCGGCGCGTCGGAATACTCGGCGCCGGCCTCGTGGAGAAGCGCCAGCGCCTCGGCCGAATCGGGCGCGACCACGTCTACCCGTCGGCCGGCACGTGTGAGCAGCCGTCGAATCTCGTGGGTGCGCGGCGATGCCTCCGCGCCGATGACCGTGATGTCGCGCGGTCTTTCGCCGGACGCCCGCCGTCACTCGAGCAGAAAATCGGTGATCGTGTGGTGGAAGTACTCGTCCGGCGAGCGCCGAGGGCTGATCACGTAGTAGTCGATCTGGTTGGTCTCCATGAGGTGGAGCACGGCATCCGCGGTCGTGCTGTCTGCCCACGAACCCCACTCGATCAGCAGTGCGCGCCGCACGTCGGCGAAGAGCCGACGCGCCTCGGTGAATATCGTTCCTCCACCCGGCAGCGGCGAGGCGTCATCGGCGAGGATGAGAGCCACCGTGTCGCCTCGGTCGGCGACCGAGCGCAGCGCCTCGACAGCTTCGACGGCCGAGCCGGCGTCGACGACGAGGTAGTCGTCGGAGTAGCGCTTCTCGAGTTCGCTTCGCACGGCCTCGCGGGCGGCACCGTCCACTGCGGAGAGCACGAGCACGGGTTGTCGCTGCGTTACGGTGGCCGCTGGCATGGCACCCTCCACGGGTGGA
>DMKW01000093.1:0-5425 GCA_003454135.1 Microbacteriaceae bacterium | reverse complement strand
CCGGGCGGGCTTACGGCGCCGGTGCCGGATCGAGCGTGGGATGCCAACCGAGCGATGGTGCGATGTGGCGGACGATCGTGTCGAGCATGTTCGCGTTGTATTCGACGCCCAGCTGGTTGGGCACGGTCAGCAGAAGCGTGTCCGCCTCGCGCACCGCTGCGTCGCGGCTCAGTTCTTGCGCGATCGCGTCCGGTTCGCCCACGTAGCTCTTGCCGAACCGCGCGACGCCCCCGTCGAGGTAGCCGACCTGGTCCGAACTGTCCGCGGCACGAGCTCCGAAGTACCGGCGGTCGAGATCGGTCACGATCGGCAGCACGCTGCGGCTCACCGAGACGCGCGGTTGGCGCTCCCATCCGGCCTCGGCCCAGGCCGACCGGTAGGCGGCGATCTGTTCCGCCTGCAGTTCATCGAAGGGCACTCCCGTGTCTTCGGTCAGCAGGGTCGAGCTCATGAGATTCATGCCCTGTTCCGCGGTCCACCTGGCTGTCTGGCGCGTGCCGGACCCCCACCAGATGCGGTCGGCGAGGCCGGGGGACTGGGGCTGGATGGCGAGCGCGCCGGAACTGCCGGTCATCTGCGGGTTTGCCATCGCGACGCCGGCGCCGTCGATGGCGGCGCGGAACAGTGCGGTGTGCGCGCGGGCCTCGTCCGCGTCTGTCTCCCCGTCGGCTGGGACGTAGCCGAAAGCCTCCGAGCCGCGCAACGCCGTTTCGGGTGATCCTCGGCTCACGCCGAGCTGCAAGCGGCCGTCGCTTAGCAGGTCGGTGACGGCGGCCTCTTCGGCCATGTAGAGCGGGTTCTCGTAGCGCATGTCGATCACGCCGGTGCCGATCTCGATGCGGCTCGTGCGCGCCGCGATCGCCGCAAGCAGGGGGAAGGGGGAGGCGAGCTGGGGCGCGAAGTGGTGCACCCTCACGTAGGCGCCGTCGATGCCGATCTCCTCGGCCGCGATCGCGAGTTCGACCGTCTGCAGCAGGGCGTCTCGCGCCGTTCGGGTTTCGGATCCAGGCACAGGCTGCCAGTGGCCGAACGACAGGAACCCGATGCGTTTCATGTGAGCGACAGCGTCCCACGGGGCGTGAGTATTCCCGTCGACGCCACGGCGAGAGGTATTCGGAGCCGGAGCAGTGCGGGTGGCCAGGAGCGCGAGTAGCGTCGAAACATGACCACAAGTACCGCGCTTCTCGTTGATGCCTTCGGCCGAGTCCGGGGCTTGGTACACCGGTCGGCGAAGGGTCTGAGTCCCGAGCAGCTGTCGGCGAGGCTCGATGACGGCGCCAACTCCATCGGCTGGCTTCTGTGGCATCTCTCTCGAGTGCAGGACGACCACATCGCGGATGTCGCTGGCACCGAGCAGGCGTGGACCGCGGACGGCTGGGCGGAGCGGTTCGGCCTTCCCTTCGAACTGCAAGCCACCGGGTACGGCCACACGTCGTCCGACGTCGCCGAGGTGCGCAACATCACCCGCGACCAGCTGATCGGCTATCACGATGACGTGCACGATCGCACGGTGCGCTATGTCGCGACCCTTTCCGATGCCGATCTCGAGCGCATCGTCGACCACAAGTGGACTCCTCCGGTGACTCTCGCCGTGCGACTCGTGAGCGTGATCAGCGACGATCTGCAGCACGCCGGCCAGGCCGCCTTCGTGCGCGGGGTGATGGAGCGCCGCGAACAGCGCTCGTAAACGCCTGACTGGGCATCGGGACCAAGGTCCCGTTGCTGCCACCCCGGCCGGGATACCGTTCGAGTCGAATGATTCGCAAACACCGGAGGTCTTGATGAACGGTCTGCTCGCACAAGCTGCCGGTGAAAGCCCGGCAATCTATCTGGGCTGGGGTGATTTCGTCATTCAGCTGGGCAACTTCGTCGTGATCGTCGTGATGCTCGTGCTGTTCGTGCTCGCCCTCGTTCTTCCCTTCCCCGCGGCGAAGAGACGCAAGTGAGCGGGTCGTCCGGGTCGTCCGGCCATCACAAGCAACCCGACGAAGAGTTTTACACCTGGACAGGCAAGACGCGTCGCTGGGTGTTGCGCACGCTTCCCCCGGAGAAGCTCCTTCCGCAGGACCAACCGAGCTACGTCGCCTCGTGGATCTACGTGTTCGGTATGGGGGCCATCGCCTCGCTCGTGATTATCATCGCCTCCGGGGTGATCCTGAGCCTCAACGGGCCGCTGTGGTGGCACGTGTCCGGATTCGGGCACTTCATCAACAGCACCCACCTGTGGAGCGTCGAGTTCTTTTTCCTCTTCATGGTCGTGCACCTGTGGGGTAAGTACTGGATGGCAGCCTGGCGCGGTGGACGCGTGCTCACCTGGATCACAGGAGTCGTGTCGTTCGCAATCTCGATCGTCGCGGCCTTCACCGGATACCTGCTCCAGACCAACTTCGACTCGCAGTGGATCGCCTTCGAGGGCAAGGATGCACTCAATGCCGTCGGCATCGGGGCCTGGTTCAACGTGGCGAACCTCGGCCAGATCTTCATGTGGCACCTCACGCTCCTTCCGCTCGCGGTTGCGGCGATCGTCGCGTTCCACGTGATACTGGTGCGCGTGCACGGGGTGGTGCCGCCGCTCGACGCAGCGGAGACCGATGCGCAGTTGCAGTCGCAAACGACGCCAACCGTCGAACCGACAGAGGTCCCGCGATGAGCAAGCCCATCAGCCTCATGTCCTGGCGTAAGGGCGCCGGCATCGCCGGGCGCCCGTGGAAGGGTCGGGTGCGCGAGTACGATCTCTTCAAAGAACTCACCATCGGCGTGATCGTCGTGACGGTGCTCGTGGCTGCGGTCTCTCTCATTCTCAGTTCCCCCGACGACCCGAGCGTGACACTCAAGTCGTGGGCGAACGCCAAGCCGGCGGACTTCGTGGCGACCACCACGGCAGAACTTGGCGGAACGAGCGAGACGGCTGGATACGGCCCGCCTTACAATTCCACCCCGGATGCCACACAGACTCTCGGACCCCTCGACCTGCAGAGTTTTTCGGGGGTTCGCATCCCGATCGACACGGCCAAAGACCTCGTGATCGATCCGCTCGAGACGCTTCCGGATCCGCCGGCTGCCATCTCCGAGTGGACCTCCGCGAGCGACGTGCAGCGCACCGATTGGACGGCGGCATACGCGAAGGCCCTCGACAAGGCGCCGGGCAACGATCCGGCACAGGTTGCCGACGGCTCGTACGGACCGGTTCCTGCACTGACCGGCAGCCTTCTCGCTATGGCCCAGCAGGGTTCCCTCGACGGCGTGCTGCAATCGCGGGGTTCGTTCTACAACACGGACTACACCCCGACCATCCTGTTTCTGGGCGACGGGACCTACTTCCCGGATCTCGCGACGGCGCAACACCTGACGGGAGACCAGTGGGGCATGATGAACGAGACCGGCAACTATCCCGGCCAGTCGTGGCTCTGGTTGTTCTCGTTCTTCTACCAGGTCGAGCCGGTCAAGTCGGCGGCCAATGCCGATGTGCTTGTGGTGGTGATCATGGGCGTGCTTACGCTGCTTCTCGCGCTCGTGCCGTTCATCCCCGGACTGCGCACGCTGCCGCGGTGGGTCCCGATCCACCGGCTGGTCTGGAAGGACTACTACAAGAATCGCTGACGGCGTCCTCGCGTCACCCGCCGCGCGGCAGGGCTCAGCAGCATTTCCCAGGTGTGGCCACTCGGCCCGAAAGTCTCGCGCTAGGCGACGTCGAGCGCCCACGTGGCGCGGCTCGACAACTCGACGCGCCACGGGCCGTCGGCGAGGTACCAGACGCGCTCGCCTTCGCCGGTGTCGTACGCGTACTCCGTCATGCTGAGTGCGCTCGCCCACAATTCGCAGAGAAAGTCTGGGTCGCTCGAGTCGAGGGGTGGATGACCCTCGATGACGGTTCCCTCGGGGTATGACACGATCTCCCAAACGAGGGGAATCAGGCCGTGATCAAGCCCACTGCGGTTCAGTACATCGATGATGGCCGTGTCGAGGGCTCGTCCAACCCGAAACCGAATACCTACGGTCATTTGGCGCCCTCCCAGAAATGTCCAACCTGCGACTCGGCGACCGAGGTCTGGGGCAACCGCCAACCACGATACTCCCGAATTCTCGAATCCGACAGATCGTTACCGTCGGGGGAGTTGCTGCAGCGACCGTGTGTTTCCGTCGGGGTCGGCGAAGTACACGAATCGGGCCCCAGGGATCAGTCCTCGCCGATGTCCTCGTTCCAGAGGGCGGGATGCTCCTCGATGAATCGTCCCATCATCGCGATGAGCTCCGGGTCGTTCAGCACGGTGAGCTGCACGCCGTTCTCGGCGAGCCACTCCTGCCCGCCCAGGAAGCTCTGGTCGTCGCCGACCACGACGCGGCCGATGCCGAATTGGCGTACGAGGCCCGAGCAGTACCAGCACGGGGACAGCGTCGTGACCATGACCGTGTTCCGATAGCTGCGCTGTCGGCCGGCGTTGTGGAAGGCGTTCGTCTCGGCGTGCATCGCGGCGTCACCGTCTTGTGCGCGCCGGTTGTGTCCGCTGCCGAGCAGCGTGCCGTCCGAGGCGAAGAGTGCCGCGCCGATCGGGATGCCTCCCTCCGCTGCTCCCCGCTCGGCCTCCGCCCGCGCGACGGCGAGCTTCTCGGCGTCGGTCGCGTAGATATCTCCCCGGGTCACGCGACGTCGTCTGCGGCGTCCACGCCGACTATGAGCTCGGGCTCCTCGCTCAGCGGCCCGCCGAGCGTCGGCTTGAGGGCTCCGAACAGGGCCCAGTAGAGAACGGCGGCGAGCACGAAGCCGACGAGCGGTGTGAGGTCGCCGATGGCCGAGATTGCGAACTTGGCGTTCGGCGTTGTCGCCGCGGTGAGCACGCCCTGGTAGAAGGTCTGGTTTGAGAACAGCCAGATGGAGATGACGCCGGCCACCACCATCGAGATGACGCCGGCGAGGTTGCGGTACTTCGCGTGGTCGGGAACGAGGCTCGCGATCGAGGTGCCACGGCGCAGGTAGCGGTCCGTTAGCACGATGCCGAGCCACGGCGCGATCCAGTACGCAATGACGAGAAGGAAGTTCTCGTACTTGGTTCCGGCGTCCGCAAGAGCGCTCCAGGCGATGAAGAATCCAATGATGCCGAAGCCGAGAGCAACAATCGCGCGACGAAGGGTGAACCGGAGCTTGACGCCCGCGGCAAGGAACGACATCGCCCCGGAGTAGATGTTGAGCGCGTTCGCGGCGATGGCGCCGACCGCGATGGCGACGAGGGTGAAGTCTTTGATGACCGTCGGCATGCTCGAAACAAAGGATGTAGTCGGGTCATCGGGATTGAAGCCGGCGATTGTGGCCGCCGCTACGCCCGCCGCCATGAGCACGGTGCATGAGATGAAATTACCGAGGCCGGCAGCCAGGGCGATCGATCTGGGGCTGGTCGACTTGGGGAGGTAGCGGCTGTAGTCGGAGGCA
>DMKW01000275.1:13004-14622 GCA_003454135.1 Microbacteriaceae bacterium | reverse complement strand
CAAAATGGGGTTTGTGAATGCTCGATGAAGATCCGATAGAAGAGGCTCGACAACAGTGGGTGGCACAGGGCTGGGAGGCCGCCGCCCCCGGTGTTGCACTGATCGGCTCGCTCGTGCGTACTCAGCAGATCTTTGTTCGGCGGCTCGAGCGGGAACTGCGCCCCCTCGAGCTGTCTCTGGCTCGTTTCGAGGTTCTTATGCAGTTGACATTCAGCCGTAACGGATCGATGCCCTTGGGGCGGATGCGGAAGCGTCTTCAGGTTGCGCCTGGAGCGATCACTAACTCGATCGATCGACTGGAAAAGGACGGCTTGGTGCGGCGGCAATCCGATGCCGCCGACGGACGGGTGACGATCGCATCGATCACCCGCAACGGCCGCATACGAGGGCTTGAGGCCGCCAAGATTGTNNGACGATCCCACGTGGCCGAGGTCATCGGCTGCTTCTTGAGCTCGGCCTTCTGAATTCTGCCCGTTGCGGCGGTGCGCGGGAAGTCTGCGACGACTTCGACGTAGCGAGGGATCATGAACTTGGGTACCCGGGTCTCGAGGTCGACGATGAGGTCAAGCGGAGTCAAGGCGCGTTCAGGCTCGAGCAAGATCACGGCCTTGATATCTTCTTCGCCGAGATCTGAAGGCACTCCGATTACAGCGACCTCCTTCACCGCGGGGTTCTCCTGGATGTACGACTCCAGCTCGAACGACGAGATGTTCTCACCCTTGTGACGAACGTAGTCCTTGAGGCGATCCACGAAAACGTAGTTGCCGTCGTCGCCAATTCGCGCGGCATCCCCCGTGTGGAACCATCCATTGCGCCACGATGCTGCAGTGGCCTCAGGAAGTCCAAGGTAGCCGGCGGTCAGCGCCCACGGAGCCCGCGTGCGAACGACGATCTCCCCGGCTTCCCCTCGTGGCACGGGCCTGTCGTGTTCATCGACGATCTCGACCTCTATGCCTGACGCATTGTCGACCACCTTCCCGCACGTGTGCCAGTCCGCGCCGGTCACATTCATGTTGGCGATAGGGCCGCCGATCTCCGTCGTGCCGAAACCCGATGAGACGCGGTCTACACCGAAGCGAGCCTTGAACTCATCGACCTCTGCGAATGCTGGAGAGCAGACCACTCGAGAGAGCGTGTTGTCGACGTCGGACTCACTCTTCGTCTGCGCCAAGAGCAGTCGAGCCAATTGCGGGAAGAGTTGCGCATAGGTGCAACCGTGGGTGCGGATGTCTGACCAAAACTGCGACAGGCTGAAGCCATCCCGAACCACAAGCGTCTCGCGCGAGAGCACAGCAGCCGCGAGATTGTATTTGCCGGACATGTGGAACGGGGCCGCGTAGCAATACCTCGGCCCTGGGTTGCCCTGGACCATCATGATCGACGTGCGCATGTTCTGCGCGATCTGGCCCCAGGGAATGATGACGCCCTTCGGGCGCCCTGTGGTGCCCGACGTATAGACGATGCACGCGGGGTCCCAGGGCTCAGGAACAGCGATCGCGGCGCCGGATTCAGCACCGCTCAGCCATACCGAACGCCCTACGGCACCGATACTGTCAGTGCTCGGCTCGTCTACGTCGATGACCACCACACGCTCGCCAGCGGGGAGCCGCCCGCCGAT
>DMKW01000275.1:11504-12763 GCA_003454135.1 Microbacteriaceae bacterium | reverse complement strand
AGACTGTCAGCTCGCAGCGCTGGATTGAGCGGCACTTCGACCGCGCCGAGTAGCGCGATCGCAAGCCAGTTAGCGAAGCTGGCGAAGTAGTCACTCAAGAATGTCGCGACGTGATCGCCCGGCGTAACCCCGAGGCCAGCGAGCGACTGGGCCCCGCCAACGGCCGAGTCCCAGAGCGCCGCATATGAGAGCTCACGTCCATCGACGTGCTTCAGAATGATCGCTTCGGGATCTTCCAGAGCACGCCGACGAATTTGCTCTACCAGAGTGATGACAGCGCCGGTGCCGCTCTCGGGCTGCAGTGGCGACGCACTCATATCTTGGCGATATCGCTGTCGACCCCTTCTTGACGGAACTTGAGGGCCTCCCGCAATCCATCGCTCATCACCATCTCGAAGAACTTCTTGTCTTCTGGGTCACCGTGTCCGCTCACCACATTTTGCACGGTAGCCATATTCACCAGGCCCATCAGTTCATACTGTCGATGGATCCCCTGCTTGCCCGCGATGAGCTGCTGCATCGGCACCAATGCGATCTGCTCCGCCCACTGCCGCACTGTGGATTCAAGGTCTTCGCGGGGAACGACCCTCTGTACGAAGTCCCACCGCCGAGCATCCTGTTCATCGAACCAGCCGCCCGTCATGACCATCTTCTTCCAGACCCGCATGGGCAGCTGGAACACCAAGGGCGAGTAGGTGAGCACTCCGCCGCCGAAGCGGGCCTGCTCGAAGCTGAATCGTGTTCCCTCGGCCGAGATCACGAAGTCGCAGTGCGACAATAGATCCTGACCCATCGGCCCTACGTATTTGTGCACACCGGCAACAATCGGCTTGGTGCAATACCAGAGCGGGAATAGACCCGGAATGCGATAGGGCTTGCCTGAAGGCTTGCCCTCCGACGCGTACCCCGCAGCGACCTCTTTGAGATCGTGACCCGAACAGAACAAGTCACCCGCGCCGGTCAAAGTAATCACCTTGACATTCGGATCGTCGGAGGCCTCTTTGCCGACCCGCCAGATCTCAGCCTCCATCGGGTACGTGATCGCGTTCCTAGTCTCGGGAAGGTTCAGCACCACCTCGAGAATCGGACCATCTCGCTTGACCAGAAGTGTCTCGTAGTCATCGTATTCAGCCATGTTGACCATTTACCTTTCGCTATTGAAAGAGCGGCGAGAAGTCGAGGCGGCGCTTCAGCATCGCCCTCGATCCGCGGCGCAGTTCCGCCACCCGTGTCAACATTCAATCGCATACTTGCATAAA
>DMKW01000275.1:8086-11472 GCA_003454135.1 Microbacteriaceae bacterium | reverse complement strand
GATCATCGAACAGTGGAACTTTGCGACCGTGTGGGAGGCCGTCGCCGACCGCTACCCCTCCCGGACGGCCGTGATGCACGGCGATGTCGCGCTCAGCTGGGCAGAGTTCGACCGTGGGGCAGATGGACTCGCGGCCACGCTGCTCGGTGCGGGCCTGGTACGACAGTCGAAAATCGCGCAACTGCAGAGAAACTCGGCGGCTTACCTGCAGGTGGTGTTCGCCGACTTCAAAGCGTCACTCGTACCAGTCAACACGAATTTTCGGTACCTCGACGACGAACTCATGCACGTGTGGGAAGACAGCGACACGGAAGCGGTCGTATTCGATGCCGAATTCACCGAGATCGTCTCTCGCGTGCGCTTACGCCTGCCTGACGTGAAGATCTGGCTGCGTGTCGGAGGCGATGATTCGTGCCCCAGCTGGGCTGTTCCCTTCAGCGCCGCGACGGCGAATCGGCCGCTGACTGGCCTGCGAGAGAACCGCTCCGGCGACGATCTCATGCTGCTCTACACAGGTGGTACGACGGGTAAGCCCAAGGGGGTGATGTGGCGGCAGGATGATCTGTTCCGCGCTCTCGAGGCGGCTCAGGGGGCCAGCCTCACCGACGATCTCGAAGCGCAGGGGTTTGTGGAGCGTTACGCGGCCCGGGCGATAACCGTGCTCACCGCAGCACCGCTCATGCATGGCACGGCGTGCTGGTTCGCGATGCCGATTCTCTCCAGGGGCGGAACCATCGTGACATTGACGTCGGCCTCACTGAATCCTGTCGAACTCCTCGACACCGTCGTCGAGCGAAAGGTAAAGGGCATCTGTATCGCTGGCAATGCCTTCGCGAAGCCCATCCTGGAGACTTTAGACGCGCATCCGGGACGATGGGACCTATCTTCCCTCCGCGTGATCACAACTTCAGGTGCGATCCTGTCGGAAGAGAACAAGCAGGCCCTGCTTTCGTACTCGGTGAACAGCACCATTGTCGACAGCCTCGGCAGTTCTGAGTCAGGTTCCATCGGTCGAGCGACGAGTTCGCGCGATTCACACTCACGCGGCGCGTCGTTCACGTTATCTGCGAACGCTCGTGTGCTCGACGAGGACGACGACGACGTTGTCCCCGGTAGCGGCAGACCTGGTCGACTTGCGCTCAGCGGGTTCATCCCGGTGGGCTACTACGGCGACCCGAAGAAGACCAAAGAGACTTTCGTCACCATCGACGGCGTACGCTTCGTCGTCACCGGTGACCTTGTCGAGGTCGACGCCGACGGGCGAGTGACCTTCCTCGGTCGCGGCTCCTCTTGCATCAATACCGCGGGCGAGAAGGTGTACCCCGAGGAGGTCGAGGAAGTAATCAAGAAGCTGCCGGGAGTCAGCGACGCAGGCGTATTCGGGGTACCTGATGAGCGTCTCGGGCAGGCAGTGACAGCCGTCGTTCACGTACAAAGGGGCCTCGGCGTGGCAGAAGACGATGTGAAAAAGTGGGTGCGTTCCCAACTGGCGGGATACAAGACCCCCCGCCGTATCGTGATCACCCCCGACTTCCCCCGAGGACCAAATGGCAAGCTGGAGTATGCGAAGCTTCGTGACATCGTCGAGGCACTTCGAGAATCTGATCAGTAACTTGAACGCGAAACCTTAGGGGGAGATATGTCCAGTGCACAACCAACACCCGATGAAGGTGTTGTCGACGGAGACTCCAAATGGTACACAGAGACAATCGGCCCCCAGCCCACGAGCGGATCCGTCAGCGTCGATGGGGTATCAATCGCATATCGGGTGTGGGGCGATTCGACATCTGCGCTCGCAAACGTGGTCTTCGTCCATGGAGGCGCAGCTCAGAGCGCATGGTGGGATCACATCGCGCCACGAATCGCCTCAGATCGAAGAGTCGCCGCCCTCGACCTCTCAGGTCATGGTGACAGCGGACGCCGCGACCACTATTACCTCCAAACCTGGGCACGGGAGATTCTCGCCGTGTCTGAGGCGACGGCACCCGGAAACCGCCCAATTTTGGTTGCGCACAGCATGGGCGGAGCGTCAGCCGTGCAGGTCGCGAGCGTCTTCCCCGATCGAATCTCGGGGTTGATCTTGGTCGACCCCCTCCCGCACGACGTCACCAGCGAGGAGGTGCGCACTCGAACAGCCGAGAGGTTCAGTAAACAACGCGTCTACGACACCAGGTCACTTGCCGTCGAACGCTTCCGCCTTCTACCAGAACAGCGCACCGACGGTGCCGTGCTCGCCCATATCGCCCACAACTCCGTTCGAGAGGTGGAGTCGGGGTGGTCTTGGAAGCACGACCCGGCGATCTACCAGGTCGAACGCGGCGTGCCGTCGGATGCCGAGGACATCGTGTGTCCCGTCGCCGTCATCCACCCCGAGCACGGGCTTTCAGATAAGACCGGGGCGCTCGTCTTCGGTGGCCCCATCCCCATCTCTCGATCGGTCGTCGTTCCCGGCGCTGCCCATCACGTCATGCTGGATGAACCGGAGGCATTCTTGTCTTGCCTCCGGGAAATTCTCGCAGACTGGCCATGAGGCAGCCTGATCCGACGAGACTGGACCCACGCCCTTGACGACGACGCCCGCCTCGCGTCAGGCGGCGTTTCTCAGTTCGGCGAGTTGCAATGCCTCGTCCCACGACGCAGATCGCGCGATCAGGGCTCGATACTTCATGATGTCGGCCCGGCGGTTCAGGGTGAGTGCCCCAACGACCCGGTTGCCATCGCGATAGAGAGCGGCGAAGGCCGGCGCATCCCAGGCTCCGCTTACGATCTGCGGCTCGCCCCAGGGAACGCCCGAGAACTGGATGCGCGATCCATACCAGTCTGACCAGAAGTACGGAATGTGACTGTACGCCGTGGCCGCGGCCGGATCGAGGATGTTCCGCACGGCGTGCGCTGCCTGCTCGCTCGCGTTCGTCCAGTGTTCGAGACGCAGAAGCGTGCCGAAGTCTGGGCTCATCCACCGAGCCACGTCGCCGGCGGCCCACACGTTGGGTGCGGCACTAAGCATGGCGTCGCACACCACGCCGTTTTCGAGCACCAACCCGGAATCGTTCAGCCAGCCTGTTGCAGGGAAGGCACCGATCCCAACGATGACAAGATCGGCGGGGATCTCTGTTCCATCAGACAGGAGCACCGCTGAGACCGTGCTCGAGCCGGTCACCTCCTCGACGACGACTCCACATCTCAAGTCGCTGCCATTTCGGCGGTGGAGGGCGGCCAGTGCTTCGCCGGCGACGGCTCCGACCGCGCGCACCAGCGGTGTCGACTGCGCTTCGAGGATGGTCACGTCGAGACCGCGCTTTCGCGCCGCTGAGGCGATCTCGGCACCGATGAACCCGGCACCAATGATGACTGTTCGCGCACCGGCATCGAGCGCTGCGCGAACA
>DMKW01000275.1:4242-7997 GCA_003454135.1 Microbacteriaceae bacterium | reverse complement strand
GACCCGAGGAATGCCTTCGACAATGGCGGACGATCGTACGGGGGATGCGCTTCTGCACCGATCAGCGTGATCTTGCCGTCGAAGCCCTGGCGACGCGCTGCAACACACGCCCGCAAACCAGCGAGCGAGCCGCCGACGATCACTAGTCGTTCGGACGTTTTCATTCTTTCACGAGAGCGAGCGCCGCCGCAGGGCATTCGGCGACGGCCTTCTCGACAACGCCGAGTGCACCATCGTCAACGATCTCGCGCTTGACGATCACCGCTCCATCGTCGTCGACCTCGAAATACTCGGGCGCGAGCGACTCACAAATGCCAATTGACGAGCACTTGCTCTTGTCCAAAACAATTCTCACGGCTGTTCCTTACGATCGATCCTGAAACTGATGGCACGGTCGATGCTCATCGGTATGTGACATCCAGCGACAGTGCGCTGATCCCCCACGCGAGGGTCGCTTACCGAGAAGTCCGTCAGAGAGAATTCCCCCGTGGCACCACCGGGATGCTCGGTCTCCGCTGTGCCGGCACCTCGAGTCATCTCGACCCCTCCCTGAGTGGAACCCATCCTAGAATTGTATTACAACATTGAAACAGATAGTCTAATGGTACACCCCTCGATCCTGCTGTCCAAGTAGTGTGAGGCACGTAATCACGGCGACAGTCCAGCTCGGACGCCGGACGATGAGAGGCGCTTGAACAGATATGATCAACTTTGAAGTAATTGCTCGGGATCTCGGTTTTGTTGAGGGCCCGGTGTGGACCGGCGAACGCGTTCTCGTGACGAGCATCACCGCTGGAGTGATCCACGAGCTAGCGCTCGATGGGTCACATGTGAGCGTCTACGCCAGTCCCGGCGGGGGCCCGAACGGGCTCGCCCGCACGACCGATGCACTGTGGGCGGCTCAGGGCGGCACCGGTCACTTCGGTCTGAGCTACACGTCAGAGCGGCCCGCCGGTCTGCTGCGAATCACTCGCGACGGCGCGGTGACGTATGCCGTGAGCGCCGGCGTGACCGCGCCGAGCGACTGCGCCGTAGGCCCGGACGGGCGCCTGTGGTTCACGGACCCTCAAACGTCACTCGAAACACCGACGCCGGGTCAAGTGCTGGTGTATGACACCGTCGAAGGAACACTCGTGAAGGCAACCAAGGACGAGCACTACCCGTCGGGCTTCTACCCGAATGGAATCGCTTTCGGGCTCGACTCGACAACTCTGTATGTGGCAGACACAAAGAATCATCGAGTGCTGCAATATCACGTGACCGCACAGCACCTGTCGGAACCGAGTATTTTCGCCGAGTGTCACGGTTACCCTGACGGCCTGGCTGTCGACGCCCAGGGCAACCTCTATGTCGCCATCCTCACGGCAGACCGGATCTCGGTCTACTCTCCGAGCGGTGAACCGCTCCATGCCATCGAGATACCCGGCAGCCGACCGACGAATCTGTGCTTCGCCGGTGAGGGCCTGACGCGGATGATCGTCACAGCCTCGAAGGGCGGGCGAGTGCTTCTCGGCGACGCCCCTGTTCCCGGCCTCGCCCTCACCACCGCCTGACGAATCGGGACGCTACTTGCCTTGCCAGAGCGGCTCGCGCTTCTCGATGAAGGCAGCTACTCCCTCCTGAACGTCGGCACTGGCTGCAACCGAGGCGAATGCCGCTGAAGACCTCTTCCACGCGAACTCGTCGGCAGAGTAGGTCGCCTCCAGAATCACTTTGCGTGATTCGCGCACGGCCAAAGGCGCGTTGCGGCACAGCTGTGTCGCAAGACCCTTCGCAGCTTCTAGCGCGCCGCCATCGTCACAGAGCACGTTGACGAGTCCGAACCGCTCGGCAACCGCAGCCTCGATCGGCTTGCCGGTCAGCGCGGCCTGCATCGCAATGTTCAGAGGTACCTTCCGGCCGAGTCGAAACAGCCCCCCCGCCTCAGCGACGAGGCCCCGCGAGACCTCGGGCAGGCCAAACCGAGACGACGATGCCGCGACAACGAGGTCGCACGCTAACACGATCTCGGTTCCTCCGGCCAGCGCCGCCCCTTCGACCGCCGCAATGACCGGCTTGGACCGCTCACGCCGCACGAAGCCGGCGAATCCGCCTCGCGCCGTCGCGAGTTTTTTTGCGTTTCCCGCGGCAACCTCCTTGAGATCGGCACCAGCACAGAACACCGGTGGCACCGCCGTCAAGATGGCGACCCAGATGTCGTCGGAGCTCTCGACGCGATCGATCGCGGCCTCGATTCCCGCGGCGACGTCGGCGTTGATCGCATTGCGCGCTTCCGGCCTCGCGATTGTTATCACAGCAACGTGATCGGTCACTTCAAAAGTGACGGAGTTTGACGTGTTCTCAACCATGCGTATCTCGACTCCTAGGCGATTCGGGTCAACGGACGTACTGCGCGAAATCCGGTTCGCGCTTCTCAGCAAAAGCCTTGGCGCCTTCCCGGCCCTCTTCTGTCTCGTAATAGAGATCGACACCGGCCCTTGAGAGGTTGGCGATGCCCGCCTGATGCTCGCTATCGGCATTGAAAGCGTGCTTGAGGAACCGCAGCGCGGTCGGGCTCTTCGCCGCCAACTCCAGGGCCCAAGCACGGGCCTCCTCCATCAGCTGTGGCCCGGGTACCACCTTGTTGACGAGTCCCCACCGTTCCGCTGTCTGCGCATCGTACTGGCGGCATAGGTACCACACCTCGCGTGCACGCTTCTCGCCAATGACCCGCGCGAGATAGAGGGATCCGAAGCCGCCGTCGAAAGAGCCCACACGCGGTCCCACTTGACCGAAGGTCGCGTGCTCGGCTGCGATCGACAGATCGCAGATCACGTGCAGCACGTGGCCACCACCGATGGCGAAGCCGTTGACGGCCGCGATAACAGGCTTCGGCATGTCCCGCATCTGCCGGTGAAGCTCTTCAACCCGGATGAAGCCCATTTCGCTGGGCCCGTAGTCGCCCGTCGCTGCGCGCTGTTTGACGTCCCCGCCAGCGCAGAACGCCTTCTCACCGGTTCCGGTCAGAATCACGCTCTGCACGCCACGATCGGCCCACGCGAGGTTGAAGGCACTGATCAGTTCGTCGACGGTCTGCGCCCGAAATGCGTTGTACCTGTCGGGACGGTTGATCGTGATCGTTGCAATGGGTCCGTCGACATCGTAGAGAATGTCGTCAAAGGTCGTGGTCATAGATAGCTCCTGGTTTCGCGGAGATGGATGATGGGATTCCGGTCAGTCCACCATCGTCAGCCCACCGCTGACGCTGAGGACCTGCCCGGTGATGTATGCGGTTTCGTCGGAGGCGAAGTAGGCAATCGAATGCGCGATCTCTTCGGGCTGCGCCAGTCGCCGCAGCGGAATGCCGCGAATGAGTGCCGCCTGCAGATTCTCAGAGGCACGCCGGAACATCGGTGTGTCGGTTGGACCAGGACAAACGCAGTTCACATTGATCTTGTATCGCGCCATCTCACGCGCGAGAGCTTTCGTCAGAGCGATGATGCCACCCTTGGCGGCCGAGTAGACCGCCTCCCCAGAGCTGCCCACACGCCCGGCGTCACTCGAGACGTTGATGAGTCTTCCGCCGGCACCTGCCTCGACCATGACTGTCAAGAATTCGTGCGAGACACGAATCGGCCCCAGGAGGTTGATGTCGATCAACCGTCGCTGATACTCGGCGGTGTCTTCGAGGAACGGCCCAGGCAAATCCCACCCGGCAACGTTGGCCACGACGTTCGGCACACCGAATGCGTCGACGACTGATGCCCTCAACTCGC
>DMKW01000275.1:0-4142 GCA_003454135.1 Microbacteriaceae bacterium | reverse complement strand
GCCCCTTCGACATTGCGATCTGCGATTGCCACCGTGTACCCACGCTCTGCCAGCAATTCGCTGGTCTTGCGACCGATACCCGACGCGCCGCCCGTGACGACCGCTATGCGGCCAGCTTCACTTGCCACTTCTCCTCCTTGATGAACGGTGCAGGTTCTCCATGCTACTTCAAACTTGAAGTAAGTCCAACGCGCGGCCGTCGATCGTGGCACGCCCCTCGGCAACCACCACACGCGCGCCCGAGAGCTCGGGCGCATTCAGCAGTGCCAAGATGACTGCGGCAATGTGTTGCGGGCTGCTCGGAAGCTCGGTGAAATCATCCGGGCGGGCCGCGATCAACCTGCGCCCCATGTCGGTGTCGATGAGCCCCGGGGCGACCACGTTCACCCGGATCCCGCTGCTCTGTTCCTCATGAGCAAGCGTGTACGCCAAAGCTTCCTCGGCGCACTTGGCCATGGAGTACGGCCCAGCGAGAGCCTCGAAATCGACCGCTGCGGTCGAGGAGATCATCACGATGTCTCCGCCCGGAGAACTACGCATGCCCGGCAAGACAAGTTGACACAGATGCGCGGGGCCAATGGCGTGCACCTCCATGAGACGCCGGAATTCCGGGATGGGAGTGTCGCCGACCGACTTTCCTCCGCTGACGATGCCAGCGTTGTTGACAAGAATGTCGATGTCACCGAGCGCCTCGCGAACGCCTGCGACGGTGCGCTCGTTGTCTTCCGCGGAATCGATGGATGCCTGAATCGCCAAGGCACGCACGCCTGTCGCCTCTATGGCCAGGAGCACCTGCTCCGCTTCCGCCACGTTCTTGCGATATGTGAACGCGACGTCCGCTCCGTGCCCGGCGAGCGCCTCGCATACGGCACGCCCTACCCCCCGACTGCCGCCTGTGACGAGTGCTACCCGCGCGTTCAACGAGCGCTCCGCGTCCGCATGCATCATCGCCGCATCAGTGCCCACACGAGCATTCTAGACCTTTCTTTCAACTTTGAAAGCATTTGTTAGACGCTGCCGAATCGTCAGTTTGGCGTGTTCCAGTTGTTCCAGTTGATCGCACGCGTCCGGGCCCAGAAGTCGATGATCTTGAACGGACTGCTCATGACGACGCGACCCTTCTTGTTTCGGGTGTAAGTCGGCATGCCGGGATGCGTCCAGACCATGTGCTCATGCGCTTCGTCAACCTCCGCGTTATAGATCTCATAGGCGCTCTCTGAGACCTCCAGCCGCGTTCCCCCTCGCGCGTGGAACTCGCGAAGCAGCCGAGCGATGTAGTCGAACTGGGCTTCGGCGCTCATCATCACACTTCCGCCGTGCCCCGGGGCGATGTTGGGACCGACGCAGATGAACAGGTTGGGAAACGACGGTACTGCCAGCCCGAAGAAGGCTTTGGCGTCATCTTCGCCCCAGACATCGTCGAGTGTCACTCCTTCACGCCCCGTGACTTCAAGAGTCGATAGGAATCGCACGACGCGATACCCGGTCGCCACGACGACAGCGTCGAGCTCATACTTTCGACCGTTGACCACCAGTGTGTTGCCCTCGAACGCGCTGTCGGGCGATGTTTCGAGGGAGACGTTGTCGCGTAAGAGCGCCTTGTACCACCCGTTGTCGTTCAGCAGTCGCTTCCCGAAGGGCGGGTACGAGGGCAGCGTCTGGTCGATGAGATCTTGACGCCCCTTCAATTCGGATTTCAGATATTCGGTGAAGAATATTCTCTGGCGGTCGTTTCGCGAATTGATCGATCGGTCCTGATGCGGCCACGACGGATCGCGCTGAAGAACCGGGTGAAGTTTATCCATCCAGTTCCACATCAGGCGCAGCCGGTACCACGCCCGATAGTCGGGCACGGCCTTCATCAGGTACCGAACCCCCTCGGGAATCCGCTTCTGGAATTTAGGAAACGGCGCCACCCACTGCGGGGTACGTTGCACGATCGTTAGGTGCTCTACCTCTCCGGCAATAGCGGGTACAACCTGCATCGCGCTCGCACCATTGCCGAACACCGCCACCCGCTTGCCGCGCAGATCGATGTCGTGCCAATCGGAGGTGTGGCAGATTGGACCATCGAATTCCGCAAGCCCAGGTATTTGGGGAATCCCCGGCTGGTTGAAGATTCCGACTGCACTGAACACGAAGCTGGCGCGCAACGAGGTTGTTCCGTCTGGATCGGTGATGGCGATTTGCCACTCGCTCGCCGCGTCGTCCCAGGTCACCTTGTCGACATTCGTGTTGAGGCGAATGTGTTGGCGAACGTCGAACTGCTCGGCCACACGGTGCAGATACGCATACACTTCCTCGCGCTTGGCGAAGTAGTGCTCCCAGTCATTGGGAAGAAAGCTGTATTCGTAGAGTTGACTCGGCGTGTCGACGCCTGCCCCGGGGTACCGAGTCTCCCACCACGATCCGCCGAGTTCTGCGTGGCGCTCGATGATCACGAACGGCAGACCGAGCCTCTGAAGCTGCACCGCCGCGGCCAGGCCGCAAATCCCCGCGCCGACGATGACAGCGGTACGACCTGACCAGTCGAGCGGCTCTGCGGTTTCATGAGAGTCTGCTGTCAGAACGCTGGCGATCATGGGACCGTATTCTTCGGGAACGGCTTCTCCTGTCGCGACACTGAGCAGGCGCACGAAGTCGGCTGCGTTGAGCCGAGGGGGGGTGAGCGTTCCCTCCCGTGCCGCCACAATCGCTTCGAAGGCCGATGCGCGAATTTCCGCCTGCACATGCTCAGGGAGCCCTCCGCTCTCGCCATCGTCCATTCCTCTGACCCGCTCGGGCAGGTATGGATCAGTGAGCCACTTCTCGTCGCCCGTGAGCTCCCCGAGGAGGGCGACGAGCGCCGGAATGTCGGCGGCGTCCAACGCCTCGCGCACACGCTCCATGTCAATCGTCTCGACAGTTGTGTCGCTCATCATCCGCACCTTCTTTCAAGCATGAAGTAATAATACTCTCTTTGGCTATTCGGCAGAAGCGATCTGGCGCCCCGGCCATCGCCAAACGTCGCGTCGGCACTACCCGAGCGTGGCTCCACCGTCGACGTACATGGTCTGTCCGGTGATGTATGACGCCTCATCGTCGACGAGGAATGCCACAGCCGAGGCGATATCGTCGACCGTGCCGACGCGCCGAACGGGAATGCGCTTGGCATTTGCCGCCCGGAATTCCTCGACCGACATCCCGAGCCGCTCAGCCGTCGCGTCAGTCATCTCGGTGGCAACGAAGCCGGGCGCGACGGCGTTGACGGTGACGCCGTACCGCCCCAGCTCCAGCGCGAGGGTGCGGGTGAGTCCTTGGATTCCCATCTTGGCCGCTGAGTAGTTCGCCTGCCCACGGTTGCCCAGGGCGGCGATCGAGGAGATGTTCACGATTCTGCCGAATTCTTGGCTCACGAAGCCTGCTTGCGCCGCTCTGGCCATGAGGAAGGCGCCACGCAGATTGACATCGACCACCAGATCCCAGTCTTGTAACGACATCTTGTGGATGAGATTGTCCCGCGTGATGCCGGCATTGTTCACCAACATGTGCGCACCGCCGAGCTCAGATACGAGGCGCTCGACAGCGGTACCGACCTCCACCTCATCAGAGACGTCGCACCGAATGCCGATCGCTCGCGCCGTGGGCGCGAGCGGCAGTCGAGCAGCCGCATGCTGCGCCGCGACCTCATCCACATCGAGTACGGCGACGCTGGCCCCCCGCGACGCGAGCTTCGACGCCACGGCAAATCCGATTCCGCGCGCGGCACCGGTGACAATCGCCACACGTCCATCCAACCGTCCCATGTCGACTCCCATCACTGCTGAACTAATTGACGTTTGAACTATATGAGCGGCATGCCGGCTTGCGTTTCACGCCTTGTGAAGAGAGATACCCGCCACGAGCGCGGTCGACCCCGACTCGGTGAGCCCGACCACGCCCACGTTTGCTGTCGTGCGGCCGAGATGGTGCACCGTCGTCTCGAGGATCAAGGTAGAGCCGACGGGAATCGGGCGCGCGTACGAAACGCGGATCGATACGGTGGACAGGCCCCCGCCGCCCCGCGCCGTCACCGCCGACAGTGCGCACCACTCGGCTACAAGTAGTGACACGCCCCCGTGCATGTTGTTCATGTGATTGCCCGACCTCGCGTCAACCTGGAC
>DMKW01000236.1:951-3301 GCA_003454135.1 Microbacteriaceae bacterium | reverse complement strand
GGTCTCGTCTTCTCCCACCACTCGGCGGCCGCCCTGTGGAGGCTGCCTTCCGTTGGCCCGTGGCCCGACAAGGCCCACGTGCTCGTACCGGTCGCCGCGGGCGGACGATCCGACTCGATGTTTGTCCGCCACACCGTTGGCGTTCCGGACTCGGTGTGGTCGATTGACGGGCTCTCGGTCACCTCGCTCGCGAGGACCGTGGTCGATCTGGCGAGCATCTTCTCCTTCGGCCAGGCGGTGAGCATTGCGGATGCTGCGCTCCATCGCAATGAGCATCCCGTCGACGGCGTCCCGCGCACATTCCTCACGAGAGACGAGCTTCACCGTGAGCTCGAACGCGTCCCGATGCGTCACGGATCGGCACGGGCACGACGCGCGATTGACTTTGCCGATGGGGCCGCCGATCGGCCGGGTGAGTCGATGAGCCGCGTGAGCATTCGCGCCGCCGGGCTGACCATGCCGCAGTTGCAGGTGCCGTTGAGGGGAGCGAGCGGACGAATCTGGACCGTGGACTTCTGGTGGCCGGAGTTCTCTCACATTGGCGAGTTCGACGGCCGTGACAAGTACGTCAATCCCGAGTTTCTCCGAGGACGCACGCCAGAAGAGGCGGTCTACGACGAGAAGCTCCGCGAGGATGACCTGCGCGAGGCTGGCCACGGCATGAGCCGGTGGCCGTGGGCAGTCGCCATTTCACCCCAGCTGATTCGCGCGAAACTGGTCGCGGCCGGCATCCGATAGGTGCGCGGCGCATCCCGGCGCCCGCTTGCCATCCGTGCGCAAGTTCTGGCGGGCGCGGTGTCACCGAAGTGGCGCGCGGATGCCTACGCGGCCCAGGCGGCCCGGGCGGCAGCGACCGCGCGGCTCAGTTCGCGATGTCGAGCAGCAGGTAACCGGATGAGACGGTAGCGCCGACGGCGGCGTTGACGTTGGCGATCGTCCCGTCTTTGTGAGCCGTGATCGGCTGCTCCATCTTCATCGCCTCGAGCACGAGGATCAGGTCGCCTTTGACGACGATGTCGCCCTCGGCGACCGCGAGCTTGACGACCGTCGCCTGCATGGGTGCCTTGACCGAGTCTCCGGTGGCCGTGACGACGGTTCCCGATCCTCCGCGACGCTTAGGGGCGGGGCCGAGGGCCGCGGTGCCGCCGGATGCCGCCACGAGTCGAGCGGGAAGGCTCACCTCGATGCGCTTGCCATCCACCTCCACGACGACGCTGCGGCGCGGGGCTTCCGCTGCCGCGTCCGCGAGCGACCCGCTCCAGGGCTCGATGTCGTTGACGAACTCGGTCTCGATCCAGCGCGTGTAGATGCCGAACGGCGAGGAGGTGAAGGCCGGGTCGCGAACGATCTTGCGGTGGAACGGCAGCACGGTGGGCAGCCCGGCGACCTCGAACTCGTCGAGGGCGCGGCGCGAGCGCTCGAGCGCGTCTTCACGCGACGATCCGGTGACGATGAGCTTGGCGAGCAACGAGTCGAAGGCGCCGCTGATCACGTCGCCGGTCGTGACGCCACTGTCGACGCGCACGCCCGGGCCGCCGGGAAAGCGGAGCGCGTGCACGGGGCCGGGCGCCGGGAAGAAGTTCTTGCCGGGGTCTTCCCCGTTGATGCGGAACTCAATCGAGTGGCCTTCGGCGATGGGGTCGTCGTAGTCGAGTGCTCCACCTTCGGCGAGGCGGAACTGCTCGCGCACGAGGTCGATGCCCGTGACCTCCTCGGAGACCGGATGCTCGACCTGGAGCCGCGTGTTCACCTCGAGGAACGAGATGGTGCCGTCCTTGGCCACGAGGAACTCGCACGTGCCGGCACCGAGGTAGCCGACCTCCTTGAGGATCGCCTTCGAGGCCGAGTAGAGCAGGGCGTTCTGCTCATCGCTGAGGAACGGGGCCGGCGCCTCTTCGACGAGCTTCTGGTGTCGGCGTTGCAGCGAGCAGTCGCGCGTGGAGACCACGACGACCTTGCCGTAGGCGTCGGCGAGACACTGCGTCTCCACGTGGCGCGGCTGGTCGAGATACTTCTCGACGAAGCACTCGCCCCTGCCGAACGCGGCGATCGCCTCGCGGGTGGCGGAGTCGAACAGCTCGGGGATCTCTTCGCGGGTGCGCGCGACCTTGAGGCCGCGGCCGCCGCCGCCGAACGCCGCCTTGATCGCCACGGGCAGGCCGTGAGTGTCGACGAAGTCGAGCACCTCGGCCGCGCCGGAGACGGGATTGAGGGTTCCGGGGGCGAGTGGCGCCCCCACCTTCTCCGCGATGTGGCGGGCGGAGACCTTGTCGCCGAGCTTTTCGATCGCCTCCGGTGACGGGCCGATCCAGATGAGGCCGGCGTCAATCACCGAGCGGGCGAATTCGGC
>DMKW01000236.1:0-854 GCA_003454135.1 Microbacteriaceae bacterium | reverse complement strand
GCGCCGGAACGTCGCGCGATCGACAGGATCTTGTCCGCCCGCAGGTAGGTGTCCGCGCTCGTCGCCCCGTCGAGGGCGAAGGCCTCGTCGGCGAGCTTGACGTGCCGCGCGTCGCGGTCCTGGTCTGCATAGACGGCGACGGAGGGTATTCCCGCGTCCTTCGCTGCCCGGATGACTCGGACGGCGATTTCGCCTCGGTTGGCGATCAGGAGCTTCGTGATGCGGGGCATAGTTCTTTAGCCTATTGCGCCGAACGGGTGCGCCTTTGGCGGTGGGCTACAAAAAAGACGGATGTCGTGCTGAGATCCCCTACAACGCGGCTGGTGCCGGGGCTGGCCTCCATCCGCGCGATTGTTCCCGTTTGTCGGGAGTGTGCCCGGTCGACCCGGCACACTCCCGACAAAGGGGAACAAATAGGGGTCCGCGCTAGCGGTTCCAGAGCGCCGGCCAGGCCACCCCGAATTCGAGCAGCAGGGATCGCAGGGTGGAGAGGGAGAGCCCCACCACCGCGTGCGGGTCGCCGTCGACCGAGGTGATGAACGGCGCCCCGAGGCTGTCGATCGTGAACGCGCCGGCCACCTGGAGCGGTTCGCCGGTGGCGATGTATTCGTCGATCTCGTGCTCGGAGATGTCGCTCGCGAACGTCACGCCGGCCGTCGCGACGGCGCCCACCGCGCCGCGAACGGCCCCGCCGCGGTGATCGATGAGCCAGTGCCCGGAATGAAGGTGACCCGTGCGCCCGCGCTGCAGCATCCATCGTTCCCTGGCGACCTCGGCCAGGTGAGGCTTGCCGTAGACGAGCCCGTCGAGCTCGAACGCCGAGTCCCCGCCGAGGATGAAGCCGTCTATCGGTT
>DMKW01000030.1:2681-6042 GCA_003454135.1 Microbacteriaceae bacterium | reverse complement strand
TCGCGGCGCACTGGAAGTACAAGGAACGCGTCAACGGGGGCAAGGGGGCAGACTCCGCCATCAACGGCGACGGCGACATGGCGTGGCTCGCGCACATCACGGACTGGCAGGCGGACACCGCCGACCCGAACGAGTTCCTCGACTCCCTGCGCTTCGAGATCGGCGCGAAAGAGGTCTACGTCTTCACCCCCCAGGGCAAGGTCATCGGACTCCCCGCCGGCGCGACCCCCGTCGACTTCGCCTACGCCGTGCACACCGAGGTCGGACACCGCACGATGGGATCCAAGGTCAACGGCCGCCTCGTGCCGCTGGAAAGCACCCTCAACAGCGGCGACGTCGTCGAGATCTTCACCTCGAAGAACCCGGATGCCGGACCGAGCCAGGGCTGGCTGAATTTTGTCAAGAGTCCACGCGCCCGCAACAAGATCAAGCAGTGGTTCACGAAGGAACGCCGCGACGAGGCCATCGAGCAGGGCAAGGATGCGATTGCCCGCGCGATGCGCAAGCAGAACCTCCCGCTGCAAAAGCTCATGAACCAGGACTCGTTCAACGAGGTCGCCGCGCAGATGCGATACGAGGACATCTCGGCGCTCTACGCGGCGGTGGGCGAGGGACACGTCTCCACCCAGTCCGTGCTCGAGAAGGTGCTTGCGACCCTCCATACGGAGGCCGAGACCGAAGACGCCGAGATCCCGTTCCCCACCAAGGGGCGCAGCAAGCAGCTGCGCAACAGCGACTCCGGTGTGCTCGTTCGCGGCGCGCCGGACATCCTCGTCAAGCTCGCCAAGTGCTGCACGCCGGTGCCCGGCGACCCGATCGTGGGTTTCGTGACGCGCGGCGCCGGCGTTTCGGTGCACCAGGCCGACTGCCACAACGTTGCCTCGCTGCTCAACGAGCCGGAGCGCATGGTGGATGTGGAGTGGGCGCCGTCGTCGTCCAGCATCTTCCTGGTGCAGATCCAGGTCGAGGCGCTCGACCGCGCCGGACTCCTGTCGGACGTCACCCGGGTGTTGTCGGAGAGTCACGTCAACATCCTCTCCGCTTCGGTCTCCACCTCGAGCGATCGCCTCGCTCTCAGCCGTTTCGTGTTCGAAATGGGCGACACCACGCACCTCGACGCCGTGCTCAACGCCGTGCGGCGCATCGATGCGGTCTACGACGTGTACCGGGTGAGCGCGGGCTAGGTTTCTCGCCGGCGATCGGGTAGCCCTCAGCGAGCGGGCAGCCCGGCTGCGGCGACCAGCCGCTCGAGCGCGACACGCTTATCTGGCAGGTTGCGGCGGCGGTTGAGCGTTTCGATGCACGAGGGCACGCCGAATCCGCCGATGTGCATGAGGTCGGCGACGAGCCGCGACTCTCGGTCGCCGAAGATGGCGGCGGAGCGCGCGAGATCGACGGCGGTGCGCAGCGGCGTCGTGACCGGGAGGCCGCAGACATCGAGCAGGTCGGAATCTTCGATCACGACCTCGCGCACCGCGAGCCTCAACGCGATCGTCGGCCGCGTCCTGGCGGCGATGCTCACGCAGAACTGGTGGATGGCCGGGGGAGAGGGCCGCGCGCCCAGCACCCAGGCGGCCGTGTGTTGTTCGGCGATGAGCCGGCGGGGAAAGCTCGCGAGCAGGGCCAGCGCGCGTTGCGGCGCCGCCTCGAACTCGTCGAGCGGGCTGAAACACTCGTCGACCGCGTAGACCTCACCGTCGAGGCGCGCGGCCATCAGCTCGGCAAGCGGGAGGTGTTCCCGCGATAGCACCCGAGGCAGCCGTTGCGACATCCGTCCATCGTGCAGGGTGCGATCGAATGCCCGCGGAGTTCACCGACAACTGTGGAAAGACCCCGGCATGGCGTGCCTGCAGACGACTAGGAGCCGATCGCCTTCAGCCACGCCTTGCGCGCCTCGAGGGCCTCTTCCGCGTCCTTGATCTTCTTCGCGTCGCCGCCCGACTTCGCCTCGACGAGCTCGCGTTCGAGTTTGGTTATGGCATCGTGCAGCTGGCTCGCGAGACCCTCTGAGCGCGCGATGCGCTCCGGGTTGCTCTTCTGCCAGTGATCCTCGTCGAGCTTGCGCACAGCCGTCTCGACCTTGCGCAGTCGGTCTTCGACGGGCTTGACCTTGTCGCGCGGAACCTTGCCGATCGCGTCCCAGCGGCGCTGGATCGACAGGAGGGTGTCACGCGCCTTCACGCGATCCGTCTCGGCGATGAGCGGCTCCGCCTCTGCGAGCAGCGCGAGTTTGAGCTCGAGGTTGGCGCTGAACTCCTCGTTGTCCTTCGCGTCGACCTCCGTCTTTGCCGAGTAGAGAGCGTCACCCGCGGCCTTGAAGCGCAGCCAGAGGGCGTCGTCGAACTTCTTGCCGGCTCGGCCGGCAGCCTTCCAGTCGTCGAGCAGGCCGCGGTACACCGGGATGCCATCGAGCCCCTTGGGCATGAGCGCCTCGGCCTTGTCGACCAGTTGCTGCTTCTTGTTGCGCGCGTCTTTGTGCACCGAGTCGAGTTCGGCGAAGAACGCCTTGCGGTGCGTCTCGATCGTGGTGCGCGCCGCGCGGAAACGCTTCCAGAGGTCGTTGCTCTCGTTCTTGGGCAGGCGCGGGCCGTCTTGCTGGTGCTTCTGCCAGCGGGCGAAAATGTCGTCGAGCGTCGCGCTCACGGCCTTCCACTGCGCCTTCGCCGGGTCCTGGGCGGCGAGAGTCTCCGCCTCGACCACGAGCGCCTCACGCTCGGCGAGCGCCGCATCCGTCGCGGCCTTCGCCTCGGCGGTCTGCTTCTCGGTGAGTTCGCCGACCGCGCCGTCGAGCGCATCGAGTCGCGTGATGAGCGACGGAAGGTCTCCCACAGCGTTCGCGGATGCGACGGTCGACTTGAGCGCCGAAATCGTCTTCGCTACATCGGCGGCGGCCGTGCCGCGCTTGATCCGCTGCTCGAGGAGGGTCACCTGACCGGCGAGCTCGATGTATTTGCGTTGAAAGTAGGCGAGAGCCTCTTCCTTGGTGCCGTCGGGATATTGCCCGACGGCGCGCTCTCCATCGCCTTCGCGAACGAAGACGGTGCCCGTCTCGTCAACGCGGCCCCATGGAGCCTGATCGTCTGTCGCCAAAAGCCTCACCTTGCTGCTCGGGCCACTGATGCAAAAATGGCCGGGTTCCAGCCTATTGCACTCGCGGAGACCCTTCAGCGGCGCTGCGGCGGGCTCGAGGCTATTTGACCGTCAGTTTGGTGATCTTCGTCGCGACGACCGGGGCGCCGTCGGTCGTGCTCGTTGCGGTGGCGACGACGCCCTTGCTCGCAATGTCGCTCACGAACTGGTCGAGACCGCTCGTGACCTTGCCGAAGACCGTGTAGCCGCCAGTTGAGGTGTCGAGGGTCGT
>DMKW01000030.1:0-2581 GCA_003454135.1 Microbacteriaceae bacterium | reverse complement strand
GCCATCGCGATCGTGCCGGCCGGGTACACGCCGTCGGCCGGCGCGTTTTCGACCGGGCCGAAGTCGAAGCCGACGTCGCCCGAGCCGTCGCCATTCACCGAACCGCACTGGATGAGGCTCGCGGTAGGGCTGTTCGTGAGCCGGTGACAGGTGGAGCCGGTGGTCGTGTAGAAGTCTTTCTGGGCGAGCGAGATGAACACCGATGTCGCTTGCGGTGCGAGGTCGCCCTCGAGCTCGACGCCGAGTTTGACCGCGTTGAGGTCGAGTTCTCCCGTCCACTTGCGCCCCTGGGCGATCGTGGCAGCCGGCACATCGCCGGTGTTCTGGGTCGCGACGGGCGAGGCGCTGGGCGACGGGCTCGCGGATGGGCTGGCCGAGGGGGAGGTCGCCCCCGGTCCCGCCGTGAAATACAGCACCTGGGTGAGGGTCGCGAGCGCCACGACGACCACGACGCCCACGATCGCGGCGACGTTGTCCCGCTTGCGGCGCTTCACCTGGTGTGAGTGCACGGCCTGGCGGGCGTTGTACCGGCGCAACCGATCGCGTGCCTCGCGTGCGTCGCGCTCGGCGTTCTTGCTCGGTGCCACGTGTCCTCCATCGATGCCGCAGGGTGCCGCGGGGGTTTGCCCCCATGCACTGTATCTGAGAGTCGTCGGTCGTGACGGCGGACGGCGCCACACGGAGTTGACAGGGGGCGCAACTACGATTGACCGCATGGTGGATGCCCAGCTCGGCTTGCGCGCTGGCGCGACGCCCCTCGCCGTGCGGATGCGACCGCGCAGCCTCGACGAGGTGGCCGGGCAACGCCATTTGCTGACCCCGGGGTCGCCGCTCGTGAGCCTCGCCTCGGACAAGACGGGGGAGCAGGGCTCGGTCTCCGTGATTCTCTGGGGTCCTCCCGGCACCGGCAAGACAACGCTCGCGCAGGCCATCGCTCGTAGCTCTGGACGCAAGTTCGTCGAACTCTCCGCGGTCAACGCCGGCGTGAAAGACGTTCGCGAAGTCATGGAGGCCGCGATGTCGGCCCGCGACCTCTACGGCGTCTCGACCGTGTTGTTCCTCGACGAGATCCATCGGTTCACCAAGGCCCAGCAGGACGCCCTCCTCCCCGGCGTGGAGAACGGTTGGGTGATCCTCGTCGCGGCGACGACCGAGAATCCATCGTTCTCCGTCATCTCGCCCCTTCTCTCCCGGTCGCTCCTCCTCACGCTCGAGACGCTGAGCGACGAGGATCTCGGCGTGCTCGTCGATCGGGCCGTCGCCGATCCGCGCGGCCTCGACGACAAGGTGACCCTCGATGACGATGCGCGAGCCGCGATCATCCGACTCGCGTCGGGCGACGCGCGGCGCGCCCTCACGGCGCTCGAAGCGGCAGCGCTCAGCGCAACATCCACCGCCGACGGCGAGAAGCCGGTCGTCACCGCAGACACCGTCTCGCTCGCCGTCGACCGCGCGCTGCTGCGCTACGACCGCAATGGCGACGAGCACTACGACGTGATCAGCGCGTTTATCAAGTCGGTGCGCGGGTCGGATGTCGACGCGTCGCTGCACTACCTCGCGCGCATGATCGAGGCCGGGGAGGATCCGCGCTTCATCGCGCGGCGGGTGATGATCAGCGCGGCGGAAGACATCGGAATCGCCGATCCGCAGGCCCTCGTGATCGCGGTCGCCGCAGCGGACGCCGTGCAGTACGTCGGCATGCCCGAGGGGCGCATCCCGCTCGCGGAGGCCGTGGTCTACCTGGCGACGGCTCCCAAGTCGAACGCGGCGTACATGGCGCTCGACGCGGCGATCGCGGATGTGCGAGCCGGCAAGATCGGACGTGTGCCGAAGCACCTGCGCGACGCCCACTACGCCGGGGCGAAACGGCTTGGGCACGGCAAGGCGTACAAGTACTCCCACGATTCGGATCTCGGCGTGGTGCCGCAGCAGTACCTGCCGGACGAACTGCTCTCCACGCGCTACTACCAGCCGACCGAACACGGCAACGAGCGGGACGTGAAGGCGCGGCTCGAGAAGCTGCGCCGCATCATCCACGGGTCCGACGATTAGCCAAATTTCGCGATTGTTCCCCTTTGTCACGGTTGTGTCCGGTCGAGCGGGAACATTCCCGACAAAAGGGAACGGTCGCGCGACGACCGATCTGCTACGATTGAGCCCGCCCACAGGGGGTTTCCACGCATGGCTGCTGCGGAAACTATTTCTGATGGGGAGCGGCCCTTTAGCCGGGTGCTCCTCGGCGGCACATCCCTCTTCACTAACCAGTTCGCGCTAGCGCGCGTGCCGCCCCGTGCACATCCGCACGGCTCGGCGGCGAAGAGAATCGAAAGGAAACCGTGTCTACCCAGTCACGTACTCGTAGCAAGACCCGCCTGTCGCGGGCGTTGGGCATTCCGCTCACCCCGAAGGCGGCAAAATACCTTGAAAAGCGCCCGTACCCCCCGGGGGAGCACGGCCGCACCAAGCGCAAGACCGACAGCGACTACGCCGTTCGTCTTCGCGAGAAGCAGCGCCTGCGCGCCCAGTACGGAATTCGCGAGGCCCAGCTCAAGATCCAGTTCGAGGAGGCGCGTCGCGCCGA
>DMKW01000010.1:2552-4704 GCA_003454135.1 Microbacteriaceae bacterium | reverse complement strand
GTGGCTTCTGCGCACGGGTGGAGTTACTATCTGCGAGACCACCCGCCGTCGTCAATTGAGAATGGAACAACAATGCGTCTTAGGTATGGGATTCCGATCGTGGCCATCACAGCGGCGCTTGCCCTGAGCGGGTGTGTGAACAACTCGACGCCGACGTCCCCCTCGGGCAGCGTCACCACGGGAACGAAGGATGCCGCCCTCGCGAAGCTCCTGCCCGCCAGCATCGCCTCCTCGGGAACGATCCAGGTCGGAGTCGATGCGACCTACGCGCCCAATGAGTACAAGGACCCCGACGGCAAGGTGATCGGCTGGGACATCGACCTCTTCAACGCCGTGTCCGCCAAGCTCGGCGTGAAGGCCGTCTACAACATCGCCGGTTTCGACACGATCATCCCGAACATCACCGGCAAGAAATACGACGTCGGGTTGTCGTCGTTCACCGACACGACCGACCGGGAAAAGCAGGTCGACTTCGTCAACTACTACTCGGCCGGCATCCTCTGGGCCTCGCAAAAGGGTAAGACTGTCGATCCCGACCACGCCTGCGGCCTAAAGGTTGCGGTCGAGACCGGCACGACCGAGGAGCAAGACGAGCTTCCCGCTAAGTCCAAGGCCTGCACCGACGCCGGTAAGGCGGCCATCCAGGTTCTGAAGTTCGACGGCCAGGACCAGGCGACGAACGCCGTCGTGCTCGGCCAGGCGGACGCGATGACTGCCGACTCGCCAATCACCGACTACGCAGTGGCCAAGTCCAACGGCAAGCTCCAGGCGGCCGGCAAGACCTTCGAGGTGGCGCCCTACGGCGTGGCTGTCGACAAGGGATCGAAGCTCGCCGAGGCCCTTCAGAAGTCCTTTCAGGCGATCGTGGACGACGGCACCTACAAGCAGATCCTCGACAAGTGGGGCGTCGCCGACGGTGGTCTGTCGACGATCACGATCAATGCCGCGGCAAACGGCTAGTCAATGGTCGCACTTCCTGGTCGATCGTCGACGGGAGAGTCGCCGGGCGACACCTCCGGCCCTCCCGTGATCAAGGCGGTGAGGTTGCGCCACCCGTGGCGCAACCTCACCGCGGTCGTCATCCTCGTGTTGCTGGCGGCGTTCCTCTGGGATGCCGCGATGCGCAAGCCCTTCCAATGGGACATCTACGCCAAGTACCTCTTCGACCGGCGCGTTTCCCAGGCGGCCCTGGTGACCATCCAGCTCACGGTCTATTCGATGCTGATCGCCATGGTTCTCGGGCTCCTGCTCGCGGTGATGCGACTGTCGTCGAATCCGGTCTTCAAGAGCATTGCGTGGTTCTACCTGTGGGTCTTCCGCGGCACCCCGGTCTACGTGCAGCTCGTTTTCTGGGGGCTGCTATCGGTGATCTACCCGACCCTGTCCATCGGGTTGCCCTTCCTCTCCCCGATCCTGACGCTTCCGACCGGCCAGGCGTTGAATGTCTTCGAATTGGCCATCATCGGCCTGGCCCTCAACGAGGCGGCCTACCTCGCCGAGATCGTGCGGGCGGGCATCCTCTCGGTGGATCGCGGTCAGGAGGAGGCGGCCGTCGCCCTCGGCATGAGCTGGCCGCAGACAATGTGGCGCATAGTCATCCCGCAATCCATGCGGGTGATCATCCCGCCCACCGGGAACGAGGTGATCTCGATGCTGAAGACCACGTCGCTCGTGACCGCCGTCCCGTTCAGCTTCGACCTTTTCGCGCGCTCGCGGGACATCTCCATTGAGACATTCACCCCCATCCCGCTGCTCCTTGTGGCTTCGACCTGGTACCTGGCCATCACCTCGGTGTTGATGGTGGGCCAGTACTTCCTGGAGAAGCGATTCGCACGCGGGATCGGGGAGGCGCGTCCGAGCACCACCACCCCGAACGCCGTCCCGGCCGGGTCGGCGCCGGACTCGACCACCGGCCCGGCACCGATCCTCGATGAGAAGGAGCACCTATGACCGCGCCCATGGTCCCGATGGTCGACGCGGACCGCGTGTCGAAGAGCTTCGGCTCCAACCACGTGCTCAAGAGCATCTCGCTCACGGTCGATCGCGGCGAGGTCATGTGCCTCGTCGGGCCGAGCGGATCGGGCAAGTCGACCTTCCTGCGCTGCATCAACCACCTCGAGAGCGTGGATGCCGGCCGCCTGCGGGTGGACGG
>DMKW01000010.1:0-2387 GCA_003454135.1 Microbacteriaceae bacterium | reverse complement strand
GAGGCTGCGCTTCAGCGGCGCGACATCGGGATGGTCTTCCAGCGCTTCAACCTCTTCCCGCACATGACGGCCCTCGATAACGTGATCGAAGCCCCGATTCGGGTCAAGAGAATGCCGAAGGCGAAGGCCGTCGAGCGGGGAAAGGAGCTGCTCGCGCGGGTCGGGCTCGCCGACAAGGCCGACTCCTACCCCGCGCACCTGAGCGGCGGCCAGCAGCAGCGCGTGGCGATCGCCCGCGCGCTCGCGATGGACCCCAAGCTCATGCTCTTCGACGAGCCGACGTCGGCGCTCGACCCGGAGCTGGTCGGCGAGGTGCTCGACGTGATGAAGCAACTCGCCCGCGAGGGGATGACGATGATCGTTGTGACCCACGAGATGGGCTTCGCGCGCGAGGTGGCCGACTCGCTCGTGTTCATGGATGGCGGGGTCGTCGTCGAGTCTGGCCAGCCTCGTGAGGTGCTCGCGAACCCGCAGCACGAGCGCACGAAGGCCTTCCTGTCGAAGGTGCTCTAGCGTAGCGTCTCGAATATCATCGCCGTGGGGCGATCTGCCAGTCAACGGTGACAGGAGAATCATGACCGACCCGAGCTACTCCACCATTTCCGTCGCGGCGATCCTCAAGGAATCGGCCGAGCGCCATCCCGACAGCGTCGCGGTCGTCGTCGGCGGCGCCGAATACACCTACTCGCAACTGTGGAGCGAGACGCGCGGTTATGCCGGCGCCCTCAGGGCGCTCGGTGTGGGCGCCGGGGATCCCGTCGCTATCCTCATCCCGAATGTCGCCGATTTTCCACGGGCCTACTACGGAATTTTGAGCCTCGGCGGGATCGTCGTGCCGATCCATGCGTTGCTCAAGGCCGACGAGATCGACTACGTGCTTCGCGACTCGGGTTCCACGCTGCTCGTGTGCGCCGCGCCGCTGCTCGGCGAGGGCGCCAAGGGCGCGGCCCAGGCGGGCATCCCGGTGATCTCTGTGCTCGCTCCCGAGCCGGTGGGCGACATCCCACAGCTCGAGCGACTCGCCGCCGAGGCCGAGCCGATCGACACCTACCTGCCGCGTCAACCGTCGGACATCGCGACGATCCTCTACACGAGCGGAACCACGGGCAAGCCGAAGGGTGCCGAGGGGAGCCATTTCGCGCTCATCGAACAGACCAACACCCTGTTGCTGAGCACCTTCGACATGCGCCAGGACGACGTCGTCATGGGCTGCCTTCCGCTCTTCCACACCTTCGGCCAGACCTGCACCCTCAACACCGGATTCCGCATCGGCGCGAGGATCGTGTTGCTGCCGCGGTTCGACGGCGAGACGGCGCTTCGCACCCTCATCGACAGCGAGTGCACGATCATGATGGGCGTGCCCACGATGTATATCGCCCTGCTCGAAGCGGCGAAGCACACGCCGGACCGGCCGAAGCTGCGGTACGCGGTCTCGGGCGGGTCTTCGCTGCCTCTCGCGGTGATCGAGAGGTTCAAGGCCGAATTCGGGGTGGAGATCTACGAGGGCTATGGGCTCACCGAGACCTCCCCGGTCGCGAGCTTCAATCACGTGGGCCGGCCGCCGCGCGCGGGCAGCATCGGCCAGGCGATCTGGGGCGTGGACGTGGAGATCGCGCGAGCCGACCTCGACGACTCGATCGAGCTGCTGCCGGTGGACGAACTCGGCGAGATCGTGATTCGGGGCCACAACCTCATGAGCGGCTACCTGCACCTGCCAGAGGAGTCGGCGAAGGCCGTGGTCGACGGCTGGTTCCGCACGGGAGACCTCGGCACGAAGGACGCGGACGGCTACCTGTGGATCGTCGACCGCAAGAAGGACATGATCCTGCGCAACGGCTACAACGTGTATCCGCGGGAGGTGGAGGAGGTGCTGACTGCGCATCCGTCGGTCTCGACCGCCGCGGTCTTCGGGGTCGCCCACGAGACCCACGGGCAGGAGATCATGGCGTGCGTGGTTCTCGCGCCGGGTGGGGACGTGGATGCCGCGACCCTCGTCGCCTACGCGAAGGAGAAGCTCGCGCATTACAAGTTCCCCCGGCGGGTGGAGATCGTGGAGTCGCTGCCCCTCGGGCCGAGCGGCAAGGTGCTCAAGCGCGAACTGGTGGCCCTGTACGAATCGCGAGCGGCGGAGGAGGCGAAGGGCGCCCAGGCGCCCTAGCCGCTGAACAAGGAGATCAAACGCCGCACCGACATCGTCGGAGTGTTCCCCAACCCAGCCGCGCTCCTCAGGCTTGCCGGCGCCGTCCTGATCGAGCAACACGACGAATGGGAAGCCGGCGACCGCCGCTACTTCTCGTCAAGCTCGATGCTCGAACTGAAGACCATGAACAACCCGACCGAGACGATCGAGGAGGTGAACCCCATCCCCGAACTGACCACCTCCTAAG
>DMKW01000117.1:2643-6809 GCA_003454135.1 Microbacteriaceae bacterium | reverse complement strand
GAGACGGGCGCACCGGTGCCGGAGAACGCGTAGCTCGAGTCGAACGCTGCCCCGGCATCCGAGGTGCCCGCGAACACGGTGCGACCGGCGTACTTCGTATTCGCCTGGCCGAGCAGATCGGCCTTGAGGCCCTCGAGCTCCTTGGCGAGGGCCTCCTTGCCGGCGGGAGACAGTGCCCCGTCGTTCGCGCCCTGCACGGTGAGGTCGCGGACGCGCCGAAGGATGTCAGTGGTGCTCGACAGGGCGGAATCGATCGTGGTGAGCCACGCGTTTCCGTCGTCGATGTTGCGGCCGTACTGGGCGGTGGCGGCCTGGTCGACGCGCACCCGCAGGGAGTTGGCGGTGCCGTTCGGGTCATCCGACGGCTTGCCGATCTTCTGCTGGCTCGAGGCGAGGGCCTGGACTCGGGCGAGTTGCGCCGCGCTCGACTGCAGGTTGCGCTGGGAGGTGGCCATCATCGTCTGGCTCGTCACTCGGTTGACCATTGGTTATCTCCCGACGATTCCGGTGTGGTTGATGAGCGTGTCGAGCATCTCGTCGACGGCCGTCATGACGCGCGCCGCCCCCTGGTAGGCCTTCTGGAACGTGAGCATGTTCACATTCTCTTCGTCCATGTCCACCGAGCCGTTGGCGAGCTGGGCGCTCGAGGCCGAGGTCGCCGCCGTTTCGGCGAGGGTCGCCTGTTGCACGGCCGACTTGGTGGACACCCCGATGGTCGTCACGAACTTGGACCAGACCGAGTCCGGGGAGGCCGGCGCGGTGCCGAGGGCGGCGATGGCATCGCCGTTCGAGCCGTCGAGCGCGCCGGAACCGGCACTGGCGGTGGCGATGTCGGCGACGCTCGTGGCCAGCACCGAGAGGCCAAGTGCGGCCGGACCGGTGGGTGCGATCGCGAAGAAGTCGAGGCCGGTCGCCCCGGTCGAGGTGACCCCGGCCGAGTGCACGGCGTTGACCGTGGTGGCGAGATACGTGGCGAAGCTGTTGTAGCTAGCGGCGGCCTCGGCGAGGGCCCCGCCCGTTCCCGTGGCGTTCGCGGCGGTGAGGATGGCGACGGCACCGGCCATCTCACCGGACTCGGCGCCCACCGGCACGCCCGGGCGGTTGGCCCATGTGAGCACAACCGGGGTGGCGGCCGCCCCGGCCATGATGCTGCTTCCCGTGACGGCGACGGGTTGGAAGGTGTCACCCGAGACGAGAGCGTTGCCGCCGATGAGCACGTCGGCTGTGCCGTCCGGCAGGATGCGAACGGTGGCGCCGGTGAGCGCGGCGATCGTGGTCGTGAGGGTGCTGCGCTGGTCGAGCAGTTCGTTCACCGAACCGCCGGTCGCGAGGGTGCTGCGGATGCGGCCGTTGAGGTCGGCGACCTGCGCGCCGGCGTCGTTCAGCTCGCTCGCCATCCCGTCGAGCTGTCCGCGCACCTGGGACCACTGGGAGTCGACGGCTCGATAGCCGCTCGCGATATGCGAGGTGAGGGCCGTGGCATCCGCGATGAGCACCCCGGCCTGGGCCGGTTCTCCGGCGTTGTTGGCCATGCCCTGCCAGTCCGCCCAGAAGCCGGTGAGCTGCGCCGAGAGCCCGTTGGTGCCGGGCTCCTGCAGCGAGGTCTCGACGGCGGTCAGCGCGTTGGCCGTGACGGCGAGGTTGCCCGAGGTCGCGGCCGAGTTGCGCACCTGGGCGTCGAGGTAGATGTCGCCGAGGCGAGCGACGCCCGACACGGCGACGCCCTGGCCGACCTGCGGGATGCCGCCGCTCAGGCGTCCCACCTGCGGCAGTGCCCCGATCGCCGAGGTGGTCACCCGCTGGCGGGTGTACCCGGTCGTGGTGGCATTGGTGATGTTCTGGCCGACGACGGTGAGTCCCTGCCGCGCGGCGACGAGGCCGGTGTATGCGGTGTTGAGGCCGCTGAAGGTGCTCACGCGAAAGTCCTCACAGGCTCAGGTCGAAGATTCGTGCGCCATCGACCGGCGCTGCGGACGTGCCGCTCGAGTCATAGGTGCCGGCCTCGGCCACGCCGTCGGCCTGGGCCTCCTGGATGAACCGGATGGCGGTGCGCAGATAATGCTCGTTGAGGTCGCGCAGCTGCCGGATCTGATCTGTCTGCTCCGTCATCGCCTCGAGGTGGGAGGTGAAGATCTCGGACCACGGACCGTCCGGTGCGATGGCGACCAATTCGCGCAGGGTCGCGTCTTCGCTCCCTCCCCACTCGGCGGCGACGGAAGCCACCTCGACAGTGCGAGCGAGGCCCGCGGCGCGAAGCCGCTCCATGACCTGTTCGACCTCGCGGGTCGCGTACTGGAGCCAGCGCGACTTGCCGGCGGTGAGAAGAAACTGCTCCTCTTCGAGCTTGAACGTGAGGAGTTCGAGCAGCTCCCGCTCGCGCCACAGGCACGCCGACAGTTCGTTGACACTCATGGTCGCTCCAAGTCCGGTTGATCGTGCGAACGGGGGTGTCGACCGATCGCGCACCCTGTCGCCGGCTTTCACCTCATCCACGGTTGAACTATCGGCAAGGGTACTCCGGGGGTAAGGCAAATCCGCGGATACCTTCCGAGTGTTGCCCGCAACGAGTTGTCCACAACAAGGAGGACTTTTCGAGTCGATTGGGGTACATGTGCCCCCGGACTGGGGGCAAGAATCGAGTAAACAACAGATAAATCATTGGTTTTTGGGAGGTCAACCGCCTATAGAGTCGCAACAGATCGAGGCACACGGCCTGCCGATCGACCAGCTTCACCACCCGACAGTCACCCGAGGATTCACCCGAAGTACCAGCGCTTACCCGAGCAGTTTTGTCATCACGGCGAGTGCCACTGAGGCGCACGTTTCAGACTCGATCAGCTCGATCGCACACGGGGGCCAGACAACGTGAATCGCACGCAACGCAACCAACTGGTTGTCGAGAATCTTCCGCTCGTCGGGTACCTCGTGTCAGAAGTCTGGGCCAGGGCGACGCACCTCTCCCGGGACGACTTGGCTTCGGCGGGCTCCGTCGCTCTCATCACGTCGGCCGACGCGTACAACCCCGAGCTCGGTATCCCCTTCGGGGCCTTCGCCCGCAAGCGCATCATCGGCGCGTTCGCCGACGAGATGCGTTCGAGCGACTGGGCCACGCGCGGCGCTCGCCGCCGAATCAAGGAGACCCTCGCGGTGCAGGAGACGCTCACCGCGGCGCTCGGCCGCACGCCGAGCGTCGACGAGATCGCCTCCGCCATGGGCGTCGACCGGAGCGAGGCCGACGCCGGCCTCGCCGACGCCGCCCGCACCGTCTCGGCGCTCGATGACACGACGGCCGAGTTTCTCGTCGCAGACACCGCGCTCCCCGAGGAATCGCTGCTCTCTGCCGAGCGCCTCAGCTACTTGAGCGCGGCCGTCGTCGCGCTGCCCGAAAAGATGCGGTACATCGTCAACGGCATCTACTTCGAAGACAGGACCGTGAAGGATCTCGCGGACGAGCTCGGGATCACCCACTCGGCGGTGTCCCAGCAACGCTCCGAGGCGATTCGACTGCTCAAGGACGGCCTCGAGACCCACTACTCAGACACGAGCGCCGAATACGTGCCGGCCTCCCGTATCGCACCGGCCGCACGAAGCGCCTATCTCGCCCGCGTGGCCAGCAACGCCATGGCCGGGATGGCGAACCTTGCGCACCCCACGCGGGCCAACGCGGCGGCGTCCTGAAGAAACAAAAAAGATTTGGTGTCGCGCCTAACGCCCCAGAGCGTTCGGCCGATAGCTCTCAGTGTCGGACCACGGATGGGCCGATTCAGATAAACCCACATCACGGAGGAAAACATCATGGGTATGCAGGTCAACACCAACATTTCGGCACTCAACTCGTACCGCAACCTCAGCAACACGCAGAACGATCTCGCCAAGTCGCTCGAGAAGCTCTCCAGCGGCCTTCGCATCAACCACGCCGCGGATGACGCAGCTGGTCTCGCAATCTCCCAGGGTCTGCAGTCGCAGGTCGGTGGCCTCACAGTCGCCAGCCGCAACGCGCAAGACGGCATCAGCGTCATCCAGACCGCTGAAGGTTCGCTCTCCGAGGTTCAGACCATCCTGCAGCGCGTTCGCGACCTCGCCGTTCAGTCCGGTAACGACTCGAACAACGCCGACTCGCGTGCTGCGATCAGCACTGAGGTCACGGCCCTCGGCGCGGAGCTCAC
>DMKW01000117.1:0-2441 GCA_003454135.1 Microbacteriaceae bacterium | reverse complement strand
GCCACCCTGACCTTCCAGGTCGGCGGAGGGTCCGTTGCGGCCGAGGACCAGATCAGTGTCACGACCACGGACGTCGCTGCGATCGGTACCACGATCTCTGGACTTGCGGCGACCGGCTTCTCCAGCTCTGCCAACGCGCTCAACACGATCGCAACGCTCGACACCAACATCACGGCAGTCTCGACCGCCCGTGCGAGCCTTGGTGCGCAGCAGAACCGCTTCGAGAGCGTCATCCGCAACCTCGCCGTCTCCACCGAGAACCTCACGGCGGCGAAGTCGCGCATCACCGACACCGACATGGCGTCCGAGATGGTCAAGTACACGCGCTCCAACATCCTGGCCCAGGCCGGCACCGCGATGCTCGCGCAGGCCAACCAGGGCAACCAGGGCGTTCTCCAGCTCCTCCGCTAGATCGGGTAGCCGAACCGGCGTGTAACAAGCAACGCCCGGTGGCGATCTCGATGGGAACTGGACCTCTCACAGTGATGGCCGCCGGGCGTTTACCGCACAACCTGCACCACCCAGACCAAACGAAGGGACAGGGACCATGGCAATCTCCCTCGACGGGCTCTCGAGCGGACTCGACACCACCTCCCTCATCACCCAGCTCATGATGGTGGCGGCCCAGCCGCAGACCCTGCTCAAGGCACAGGTTACGACCACCAACACCGAGCTCACCGCGTTCCAGGGCCTCAACAGCAGGCTCGCGACACTCGCCGACGCCGCGACCGCCGCAGCGAAGCCCACCAGCCTCGACCTCTACTCCGCCACGAGCTCCACCACCGGACTCTCCGTCGCGGTCGGCGCCGGAGCCAGCGCCGGCGAGCTGCAGGTCGTGGTGAGCGCGCTCGCCCAGTCACAGATCGGGGTCTCCGCGGCGATGGCCGCCTGGCCGTCTCCGTCGACGATCACCATTGTCGGCCACTCGGGCACACCGCTAGAAATCAGCCCGGCCTCTAACTCCATCGACGATGTCGTGTCAGCCATCAACGGCTCGACCGCGGGTGTCAGCGCCATCAAGGTCGCCTCCGGCGTCGACGGGAGCGGCAACCAGCTCTACCGCATCCAGTTCTCCAGCACGACCACCGGCGCCGACTCCGCCTTCTCCGTCTATCAGGGCACCGCCTCGGATGTCTCGGGAGGCACGGCCACGAACGTGCTTACCGCTCCAGGCAGCGCGGTCATCAGGACGGCACAGGACGCGAGCATCAAGCTGTTCGCGGGAACAACGGCCGAACAGGTCATCACGTCGTCGACCAACACCTTCACGGATCTGCTGCCCGGGGTCTCGGTCACGGCGTCCGCCGTCTCGGCCGACCCGGTCTCGATCGCGGTGACGCGGGACGACAAGAAGATCAGCGCCGTCGCGAGCGGACTCGTCGATTCGGTCAACAGCGCGTTCGTTCTCATCGCCGCGCAGACCTCGGTCTCGACCTCGACGGATGCGAACGGCGTCACCACGACGAAGGCCGGCGTGTTCTCCGGCGACAGCACCATCCGCGACATCCGCCAGCAGGCCCTGGACGCCGTGGGCCTGCCGATCAACGGACACTCGCCGAGCGAGTACGGCATTTCCGTCGACCGCACCGGCACGGTGGTTTTCGACGCCGACAAGTTCGCCGCCGCGCTCGCCGCCGATCCGACGACCACCATGGCGGCGATCCAGACTGTGGCCACCCGACTCGCGGCGAGCTCCACCGCCGCATCCGACAAGTACGACGGAACGCTCACCAACCGGATCACCGGCGACCAGACCCAGCTGAGAAGTCTCGGCGACCAGATCTCGGCCTGGGACACCCGCCTGGCCATCCGCAAGTCGACGCTCGAGCAGACGTACTCGCAGATGGAAGTCATGCTCAGCAACCTGAAGGCGCAGTCTTCCGCCCTCTCCTCTCAGCTTGCCTCTCTTTCGACTTCGACCACCACAACGGGATAGACATCATGACGATGACCCTCAACGCCCAGCGTTCGCAGTACAACAACGACGCGATCCTGTCGGCGTCACCCGTGCGGTTGCTGACGATGCTCTACGACCGCCTCCTGCTCGACCTTCACCGCGCCGAAATCGCGCACACCGAGCACAACTGGCCTGTGGCCTCCTCAAACCTGCTGCACGCGCAAGCGATCATCTCCGAACTCACGGTCTCGCTCAAGGTGGAGCTGTGGGATGGCGGCCAGGGCCTGCTTTCCCTCTACAACTACACGACGAGCCTGCTGGTGATGGCGAACGTCAGGCGCGACGCGGGAAGCATCCGCGAGAGCATCGAACTGCTCGAACCGCTCAGGCAGGCCTGGCACGAGGCGGCCGGCCAGCTTTCCGTGCCGGAGAGCGTGTCGACCGGCGAAAGCCGGGAGCTCGGAGTTGCCTAGCTCCACGGCGAATTGGGACAACTGGTCTTCTGTGCTGAACGCCATGGAGGCGAGTATCGCCGCGGCCAAGT
>DMKW01000069.1 GCA_003454135.1 Microbacteriaceae bacterium | reverse complement strand
CCATTCGCTATTAACGACGTCGACCTGATCATCGTGCCGGCGGCATGCGTGGATCGCACGGGCATGCGAATGGGCTGGGGACGAGGATACTTTGACCGCACGCTCGGATCGATGGAAAAGTGCCCGCCGGTCTATGCTGTGATCTTCGACCGGGAACTGGTCGACTCGGTGCCCAACGAGGTGCACGACAAGCGCGTTGACGGTGTTGTCACACCGGGCGCCGTAATCACTTTCTGACTTCCCCGCTCTATCCCTTTACCGCACGGAGGACCGCGTGCCCACATATTCGTACCGTTGCGCGAACTGCGATCACGCCTTCGACCAATACCAGGCCTTCACGGATGACTCGCTCACCGTGTGCCCGAACTGCCACCAGGCGCAGTTGCGCAAGGTCTTCAATTCGATCGGCGTGACCTTCAACGGCACGGGCTTCTACCGCACGGATGCCCGGGCGGATGCGAAGGCCGCGTCGAAGAGCTCCGGATCCGGCGACTCCGCGAGCGCGTCTGGTTCGAAGTCCGACGCCAAGCCTGAGACCAAATCGGAGCCGAGCTCGGCCCCGTCTACACCGGCAAAGGCCCCCGCCGCGGTATCCTCAAGCGCCAGCTAGTAGCGCTTAAGGGGTCACCGCATGCTCAAGGGATTCAAAGAGTTCGTCCTGCGCGGCAATGTCATCGACCTTGCCGTCGCCGTGGTCATCGGCGCGGCATTCACCGGCATCGTGAACGCGATCGTCAACAGCGTCTTCAACCCGGCCATGGGTGCGCTGTTCAACGCAAAGTCGCTCGAGAAGGCCCTGCCGCTCACGATTCCGACCATGGGCGGCGACACCGCCACCATGTATTTCGGCGCCGTCATCGCCGCGGTGATCCAGTTTCTGCTCGTGGCGGTCGTCGTTTATTTCGCCCTCATCGTGCCGATCAACTATCTCAAGCGCGTCTCGTTCCGCAGGAAGCAGGAGGAGCCGACCGCCGAGGAAGACGTTCCGCCTACCGAACTCGAACTTCTCGGCGAGATCCGCGACCTACTCGCCAAGAGCCCGTCGACGGGCGGGGCGCACTCGCTGCCGACCGAGCAGTAAACCGTCACCAACTGCTGGCGCGGGCGCAAGTGCGACGGCCCTCAGCCCCAGTGCGGCGGCTTGTCGGCCTTGAGCCGCTCGTCGTTCTCGCCCTCGGCGTGACGCTGCGGCTCCTTCGGCGGGCTCGGGTCTGACCCGGGAACGGGCTCGGTCGTCACGCGTCGGCGCCGTCGCCGACGCTTTGGCTCGCCCGCGGCTGGTGCCGTCGGTTCGGCCATCGGTCAGGCCCGCTGGCTGACGATCGGAATCGGCTCGGTTCTGGGGGCCGAGTCGAGACCGAGCATCGCGACGATGCGATCCGCCACGGCATCCGGCTCGCTGAAGAGCTCGAACGCGTGCACGCGGAGGTAGTGCCAGCCGAGACGCCTCAGCATCTCGGGGCGCAACCGCAGCGATTCGCGCAGGCTCGAACCCTGCAACACCGTGTCGGTCTCGATCGTGAGGCACATTCCCTGGTGCGAGGCGACGAGGCCGAGCTTGCCGCGGTGCCCGAGGGCCACGCGCAGTCCGCGCACCTGGAGGCGGCGGGCGAGGTCCACGAGCATCGGCTCGCTGTCGTCCGGTACTGGCTGGATGGTGCTGCGCGCGCTCACGTCGGCGAGAATCTCGGCGAGGGCGACCGCGCCGTATTGCATGCGGCCCTCGTCGATGTCCTGCGGCTCGAAGCACGTCACGATCACCATGGATCGGCGGGCGCGCGTCATCGCGACCGCGAGCAGTCGTTCGCCGCCGGGGCGACCGAGGGCGCCGAAGTCGCTCAGTACGCGACCGTGCGGCGTGCGACCGTAGCCGATCGACAGGATCACCCGGTCGCGGCTCTGCGCCACGGCCTGCTCGATCGTCATGACGGCGAAGGGTTCCGCGCGGTCGCCGAGCACGAACTCGCTCACCTCGGGGCGTCCGACGGTCGCCGCGAGCACGGCCTGCTGCACACGAACCGCGTGGCGCTCGCTCGCGGTGATGATCATGAGTGACTCGTGCGGGCGTACGGTGGCATGTTCGATCAGCAGCTCGACCGCGCGATCGACCTCCGCGTCGACGCTCTCCACTCCCCCGGATTCCGGGTCTGGCATGCCCGAGCCGTCCACGACGAAGTCGAGACGGATGCTGTTGTGGCCGAGGAAGCTGCCCGCCCAGGGAAACGACTCGATCTTGCCGGCGTAGAACCGCCGGTTGACGAGTTCGGCGAGGTCTTCGCCGCCCGCGCGGTAGCTGCGCGTGAGGGCGAGCGTGGGCAGGAGGGTTCCGAGCCGCGCGAGAGCCGACTCGGCGTGGAGCGCATCGAGCACGGTCGCGACGTCTTCCGGCTGCTCCTCTTCGGCATCCGTGAGCGCGATCGAGAACGGCGCCGGGGTTTGTGTGACCGGGTCGCCGAACGCCACCGCCTGCTTGCCGCGCCGGATCGCTCCCACGTTCTCGGCGAGGGTCGAGGCTCCCGCGTCGACGAGGATCACGGTGTCGAAGTGCAGGCTGTCGGTGATCTGGGCGACCTCGTATGGCGAGGCGAGCCACACGGGCGCGATGGTGCGCGACAGGTGAGGTGCGGCCTCCTGCAGGTCGCGGGCATCCATGCGGTCCCCACGCAGCACCATCTTGAGCGCCGCGGCCTCGTCCGGCCAGTCCACGAGCCCGATGCTCCAGCTCTCGGCGAGCTGCCACGCGAGCAGTTGGGCGCTGCCCGCCGCGTGCGCTTCGTCCACGAGCCGGAAGTCGGCTTCGAGCCGGTCGAGCACGGAGGTGTTGGCGTTGAGCAGCGCGCGATCGGTCTCGAGCAGCGATTCGAGGGCAGACTGCCACCAGGCGAGTTCGAGTTCGGCGGCCACCTGCTCCTCCGGCACGTGCCGGGAGGCGAGGTCTTCGAGCAGAGGGTCGAGCTGCAGGTCGCGCAGGGTCGTGCGAAGGTGCGCGCGCTCCTGCAGGTTGTGCAGCACGTCGGAGTCGGCGGCGAGACCGGCGACGCGCTCCGTCAGAACGTGGATCGGCAGGTACACGAGCTGCGTCTCACGCGTCACGGCGCCGAGCGGCTCGTCGAGAAACTGGAGATCCTGCGCCACCTGCTGGTAGGCGACCTGCACGTCGGCGATGCCCACCGGCACCTCCGGCGTCACGCCGGCCGCGACGAAACGCTGCCACAGCACGCGCTGCTGCTGGATGCGCACGAGGCTCTCGTTGAGGTCGCCCACGTGCACCCCCGGTCGCACATACTCGCGGGCGAGCCGCTTGAGTCGCCGACGATTGGCCCCGGACATCTCCGGGGCATCCTTGCGGGAGGATGTCGCGGCGATGAGTTCGCTGAGCGAACGGTCGAAGACCACGGGCAGGAACTTGTCGAGGGTGTCGCGAATGTCGATGAGCAGGCGAAGGTACACGCCGAGCTCGTTGATCGTCTCGAACGGGCGCATGCGCGTGCCGGAGATCAGTTCCCCCGCACGCTCGAGAAGGCGCGGAAGCTCGGTGTGGTACAGCTGCTGCGCGATGCCGTGCGCGCGGGTGGCCGCCTCGCTCGAGGAGAAGTTCGCGCCGTACCAGGGCGAATCGCCCGGCCCGTACTTGAATTCGCCGAGGGTGGCCGCCTCGACCATGGCGTTCGCCGCGCGCGAGCGGTCGTCGGCCATGAGCTCGACGGACTCGCGCGAGAGGCGCGCGGTCGTCGCCGGCGGGGTCGGCAGGAGCGCGAGCCGCGACAGTTCGGTGAGGCAATCGAGCACGGACACGCGCAGCGCCGGGTCTCGGCGGGCGACGGCGCCGCGGTAGTCGAGCAGCACCTTGCGGAGGCGCACGAGCGCGTCATCCACCTCGGCGACCTGCGGCGCTTTCGCCTTTTCGTTGCGTCCGATGGAGCGGATGAGGTCGCGGCGAAGCGTCGCCGGGGAGACCGCGATTCCCGCGAGCCCGATGTCGCCGAGCCGCTGGGCGATGCCCGTGAGCGATGACCGTCTCGCGCTCACGACGAGCACGCGCTTGTTCTGGTTGACGAGGGCGCCGAGCGCGTTGACGATCGTCTGCGTGGCACCGGTGCCGGGCAGGGTCTTGACGACCAGGGAATTGCCGGCGGCGATCTGGGCGATCACGTTCTCCTGCTCGGCGTCCGCGTCGAGAAGCAGGGTGTCCGTCTCCGGGGTGCGCAGGTCGGGATGCTGCGGCTCGACCGGCGCGTAGCTCTCCTCGATCGTCCATTTCGCCGACGGGTTGCCCGCGAGGGCGTCGAGGATGGGGTGCTCGAGGTCGGCCGCATCTGAGCGCATCGAGGTCGCCACGTCCGCGAACGACGAAACCACGAGTCGCGGCTGCACGTTGAACCAGTCGAGGTGAGAGGTGAGTCCGCGCAAACGGTCGATCACCGGGTTCGGCTTGAACGACCCGTCTTCCTCGGCGAGCGCGACGAACGCGCCGGTGTCGAGTTCAATCTGGAACTGCTCCGCGAGCGCCTTCGCGAGCGCCGGGTTCAGGAACGGCGCCCCCTTGAGCTTCACCTCGAAGTCGCTGCCGTAACGCCGGATGGCGAGGGGTCGCAGCAGCACGGGAGCGCGATAATCGACCCCGCCGTTCTGCCACGCGGCGATGCCGATGCCGAGGTGGATGGAGTCGATGCCGCGGGCGGTTGCGAGTTCGAGGCCCTTCGCCGCGATCTCTCCGGCCGCGAGCTTGGCCGCGCGCAAGGCGACATCGTCGCGGATGAGACTCGAAAGCAGCGTGCTCTTGCCCGTGATGAACTGGGCCAGTCCGCCGGGATGGGTCGCGCCGAGTTCGATGCGGGTGCGCGGGGAGTCGACGAAGTGCAGCAGCGGCGAGGGGCCGCCGACGGCGGAGAGGTCGTCCCTCCACTTGTGCCAGACGGGCTCGGCGACATTCGCCAGCACGTAGTTGGGATCACCGAAGGTCAGGGCATGGGGGGCGGTCATTTGTTGCTCCACGTGGGCATGGTCATCGCTCGGCTCGTCGAAGAGATCGTCCTGAGGTCTATTAGCACGCCACACACGGCAACCTTAAGCGTGCAACTCGCGAAAGCCCGGGAGATGCTGGGGAGTTTCGCTACAGGGCCGGCCGAATGAGCGGGCGGGCCCTTTCCGCCGCGTCTCGCGACCGTCAGTCGGCGGGCGCCGAGGCGAGAAGCACGCACGTGCACAGGGCGTCGATGGCCGCTTCGAGTTCCGCGAGCGACGGGAAGGTCGGTGCGATTCGGATGTTGGAGTCGAGCGGGTCGTTGCCATGCGGATACGTGGACCCGGCCGGTGTGACGGCGACGCCGATCTCCCGCGCGAGTGATATCGCCGCGGAGGCCGTGCGGGGCGCGACGTCGAGGCTGATGAAGTATCCGCCGGTCGGGCGAGACCAGGTCGCCGCCCCGGCAAGCCGGCGCTCGAGGATCGCGAGCACGGCTGCGAAGCGCGGCTCCACGATCGCGCGATGCGCGCGCATCTGCCGGCGCACGCCATCCGCGCTCTCGAGCAGTCTCACATGCCGCAGCTGGTTGAGCTTGTCTGGACCGATCGTCTGCGCGGCGCTGTGACGGCGGTACCACGCCACGTTGTCCGGCGACCCGCCGAGGAACGCGACCCCGGCCCCTGGCAGGGTGATCTTGGAGGTCGAGGCGAACACGATGGGACGGTCCGGATGCCCGGCCGCGGCCGCCGCGCCGAGCACGTCGATCACCGCCGGCTCGTCATCCGTGAGATGGTGCACCGCGTAGGCGTTGTCCCAGAAGAGGCGGAAGTCGGGCGCCGCCGTCGGCATGGCGACGAGCGCCTCGACCTCGGCGACCGTGTAGGTGACGCCCGTGGGGTTGGAGTACATGGGGACGCACCACATGCCGCGGATCGCCGGGTCCTCCGCCACGAGGCGGGCGATCGTCTCGAGGTCGAGCCGGCCGTCGACGAACGGCACCGGGATCATCCGGATGCCGAGCGACTCGCAAATGGTGAAGTGGCGGTCGTAACCGGGCACCGGGCAGAGGAAGGCGAGGTCGGGCACGTCTCGCCACGCCCCGCTGCCGCCAGGCACGCCGTGCAGCAGGGCGTTGACGACGGTGTCGTGCATGATCGCGAGGCTCGCGTTGCCGAGCGCGAGCAGTTGGGCGGCCGGCACGGCGAGCAGCTCGCCGAAGATGGCGCGTAGCTCGAGAAGACCGTCGGTGCCGCCGTAGTTGCGCAGGTCGGTGCCGCTCGCGTCGCGATAGTCGTCGACGCCCGGCAGTGCGAGCAGTGCGTTCGAGAGGTCGAGCTGCTGGGGCGATGGCTTGCCCCGCGTGAGATCGAGCGTGAGGTTGCTCTCGCGGAGGGAGTCGTACCGGCGCTGAAGTTCTGATCTCGTTTCGCTCACTCGTCAAAACTACCGCGTGTGACACTCCATCCCCAGCGGAGTGGGTTAGGCTCCTCTAGATCACATTCTGGTAACGCAACGCGATATGGAACTTCACGGATCTTGGCTTCTCACCTCGGCAGGCATTCAGCCCCGCGGGCGCAACGCCCCCTCCCTTCCCTGAGACGTGCCGCTGCCTCGGCCGCGGCGATGGTCGTGACCGTCGGTCTCGCGGCCACGATGGCGATCCCCGCCGTCTCCGCCTCGGCGACGGCGCCAGACGCCCAGGTCTCGTCGATGATCGAGCGGTCGCAGCACCTCACCGTGAGCCGGTCGGTCGACGCCGAAGAGGTCGTCCGCGACAAGTCGAACGTGTACTACGCGGCAACGCAGGTCGCGCTCGGCGTCTACGGCGGCGGCGCGCTGCCGGCGACTCCCCTCTCGGTGAGCGCACACATGACCATCAATCCGCCTGACCTCGGCGGTGGCGGACCTGCCGTCGTGCAGTACGCGCTGCAGTTCGTGGGCATGGTGCCATACATCATGGGCGGAAACTCGCCGAGCACCGGCTTCACGTGCGACACCTTCGTGCGCTACGTCTACGCGCAGTTCGGCGTGCATCTCACCGGAAACGCGGTGGCCGAGGCGGCCCAGGGCACGGTGATCCCACGGTCCGAGGCCGTGCAGGGCGACCTCGTCTACTACCCCCACCAACACATCGGCTTCTACGACGGCAACGGGGGAATCATCGACGCGCCGAAGCCGGGCAAGGATGTCTCCCATCGGCCCATCTGGGGCAACCCGGAGTTCATCCGGCTGTAGCCGCCGGCATCCGCGGCATTTCGTCCGTGCGCCAGTTCGTTATCCTCGCGTCAGCTCCCATGGCCGCGCCGACGGCAAACTCGGGCACTGTTGACCGGGGTCCACCCGGAATACAGTGGACGGATGGTCTGCGAGCCGCTACCGCACGTCTGGGTGTTCGTCGGCGAGCGCGGCGACCGGGCCGCCGATCGCCGTTTTCTTGTCGGCGCGGTCGCCGGACTGCTCGGCGTTGCCCCGGCCGGCCTGGTCCTCGCCCAGACCTGTGAGCGGTGCGGCGGTGACCACGGACGGCCGATCGTGAACGGAGTCGCCTCCCCGGCCCCGCGGGTTAGCCTCAGCCGCGCCGGCGGTCGCGTCGCCGTCGCCGTCACGTGGCTCGGCGCGGTGGGCATCGACATCGAGAGCGTCTCGGATGTCGCGGCCTGGCCGATCGACGACGCGGCGTTCGCCGACGTTGAGCGCGCCGCGCTGCGCGACCTCGATTCCGGCCACGGCGCGGCGGCCCGGTCACGCGCGTCGATCTGGACCGCGAAGGAAGCCACCCTCAAGCTCACGGGCGACGGGCTTCGCCGGGACCCCCGAGAACTCCGCATCACCCTGCCGGGCGACGAGTCGGGCGAGCTCACCGCGACGGCCGTCGACGGCGTCGCTCTCCCGCCATCCGTGCGCCTCGAGCTCTTCGAGCCCGCGCCGGGCCTCGTGGGCACGGTCGCGGTCACCTGCTCGAGACGCCCGGTGCTGCGGGTGATCGATTCGACTCAGTCGCGCGCGGCGCCAGCGAGCACCGGAAGGGGCTGGGAGTAGACCCAGCGTCGGAGGATGTCGTCGACGACCTCGCCGCGGCCCGACGCCGCGACGAACCCGGCGAAGATCTGCGGCGTGACGGTGCCGAACCGATGGGCGAGCGTGTAGCCCCTGATCGCCGCGAAGAAGGCCTCGTCGCCGACGTGGTTCCGCAGGGCGTGCAGCGCGAGCGCGCCGCGCTTGTAGACCCGGTCGTCGAACATCGCCCGGGGGCCGGGGTCGCCGATCTCGATGTTCTTCGGCAGCCCCGCGAGTCCGTCCCAGGCCTCCCGGGCGTTCGACTCGACGGTCGCACGCCCGCTCGCCTCGGCCCACAACCACTCCGCGTAGCAGGCGAATCCCTCGTGCAGCCAGATGTCACGCCACACGCCTGCGGTGAGGCTGTTGCCGAACCACTGGTGGGCGAGCTCATGGGCGATGAGGCGGTCGCTGCCGTGCGCCCCGTCCACGTGGTTGCGGCCGAACACGGCGATACGATGCGCCTCGAGCGGTATTTCGAGCTCGTCCGGGGTGACGATGACCGCGTAGGTCTCGAACGGATACGGTCCGAACAGCCTCGAGAACAGCGCGATCATCTCGCCCAGGCGCTCGAAATCCGTCGCCACATTGCGCGCGAGCTGGGGCGGAAAGTGGATGCGTGTGGGAACCGGGGCTGCCACGACGTCGAGCGTGCGGTAGCGGCCGATCTGCACGGTTGCGAGGTACGTCGCCATCGGCTCCGTGACGGCGAACAGCCATTGCGTGCGGCCGGAACGCGTGGTTTGCGACACGAGGGTGCCGTTCGAGACGACGGCGTACGACGACTCGCACGAGACCGCGAGCGTGAGCGTGGCCTTGTTGCTCGGATGATCGTTGCAGGGAAACCACGACGACGCCCCGGAGGGCTGGCTCGCGACGAGAACACCGTCGGCGAGTTCCTCCCAGCCGATGTCTCCCCATTCGCTGTGCACCGGGTGTGGGGCTCCGCGGTAGCGCACGACGACCTCGAACTCCTCGCCCTGCTCGAGCGCCTGCGCCGGGGTGATCACGAGTTTGCGCGCGGTCTGCGCCACCTTCTTCGGCCGTTCGCCGCCGACCGTGATCTTGTCGACCACGAGACCGGCGAAGTCGAGGCTGAACCGCTCGAGCGTCTGACTCGACCGCGCGGAAATCACGGCCGTCGCCACGAGGCGGTTGGTCGTGACGCGATAGTCGAGGTCGATGTCGTAGTGCTCGACGAGGTAGCCGCTGTTGCCGCTGCTCGGCAGATAGGGGTCTCCCGCGGAGGGGGAACCGTAGGTCGATCGCGGGGATTGGGCCATGACTGCGGTCAAGTATTCCATGGCGGCGATTGCCAGGGCGAAATGGGGTTGCCCGCCCAGAGCGACCCCTCGGGCACGCGCTCGCCGCGCATCACGAGCGAGCCGGGGCCGACGGTCGCGCCGTCGTCGATGGATGCCGCCGGCAGGATCACGCTGTTCGGGCCGAGCGTGGCCCCCACCCCGATCCGCACGGTGTCGAGTTGCATGATTCGGTCGTGGAACAGGTGGGTCTGCACGACGCATCCGCGGTTGACGGTCGCCCCGTCCGCGAGCCTCACCAGGTCGGCCTCCGGCAGCCAGTAGGTCTCGCACCACGCACCGCGCCCGATGCGGGCGCCGAGGCTGCGCAACCATATCGCGAGGGCGGGAGTACCCGTCGCGTTCGACGCGAACCACGGGCGGGCCACCATTTCCACGAAAGTGTCCGAGAGCTCGTTCCGCCAGACGAACGACGACCAGAGCGGATGCTCGCTCGCGCCGATCCTTCCGGCCACGAGCCACTTGGCGCAGGTCGTCACGGTCGCCGCCGTGGCGCCGGCCGCGAGCATGACCATGCCGGACAGCGCCATCGCCCAGGCTTCCCCCGCGGCGATCCAGAGCGATTCGAGCGCACCGAGCACTCCCAGGGCGATCCACGCCGTGACGAAGACCGGCACGATGCGCAGGGCCTCCCACGAGCCGCGCGCGACGCGGAGCGGCAGACTCGGTTCGAAGGTTCTGCCCTCGTCGACGTCGGTGACCGTGCGGCGCAGCCTCAGAGGAGGGTTGCCGATCCAGGACGACCCGCGCTTCGCCTTGCGCGGCGTCGCCGAGAGCACCGCGACAAGGCCGTTTCGCGGCACCGTGCGACCGGGACCGGCCATGCCGCTGTTGCCGAGGAACGCCCGCCGGCCGATCTTGGCGCGGCCGATGCGCATCCAGCCGCCGCCGAGCTCATAGGTGGCGACCATGGTGTCGTCGGCCAGAAAGGATCCGGGCGCGATCGTCGTGAGCGACGGGATGAGCAGCACCGTGGATGCCTCGACCCCGCGCCCCACGGTGGCACCGAGCATCCGCAGCCACACGGGTGTGAAGAGGCTCGCGTAGAACGGAAACAGGAGGGTTCGCGCGCTGTCGAGCACGCGTTCCGTCGACCAGGCCTGCCAGCCGATCCTGCTGCGCACCGGGAAGTGGCCGTCTCGAAGTCCGGTGCCGAGGGCGCGCACCGCGAGCACCACGAGCAGCGAATAGGTCGCGCCGCTCACGACCACGGCGAGGGGGATCGCGACGGCCGCCCTCAGTAGGGCCGTGCCGAGGCTTGCCGCGCCCCCGACCGACCAACCGATGACGAAGGCGCCGATGGCGACGCTCAGGGCGGGCATCGCGGAGAGGGCGACCGATCCGGCCCCGTAGGCGATGAGCCATCGACGACCGCGGGGCGGACGCTCGATCGGCCAGGCGTGCCGTGCGGACCCGACACGCGCGGCCGGAGAACCGGCCCACCGCTCGCCGGCCGGAACGCGCCCGAAGACCGCGGCGCCCGGCTCGACCTCCGCGCCGCGACCGATGCTCGCGCCGCCGAGGAGCGTGCTGCGGGAGCCGATGACCGCGTCGGTTCCGACGTGCACGTGGCCGATGCGCAGGATGTCGCCGTCGATCCAGTATCCGGCCAGGTCGACTTCGGGCTCGATCGCCGCGTGCGGGCCGATCGACAGCATCCCGGTGATGGGCGGCAGGGAGTGCAGGTCGACTCCCTCGCCGATCTTCGCGCCGAGCGCCCTCGCGTAGTAGCTGATCCAGGGGGCGCCGGCGAGGCTCGCCGGCCCGACGAGCAGCGACACCTGTTCGGCGAGCCAGAGCCGCAGATGCATCGACCCGCCGCGCGGATAGCTGCCGGGAGCGAGGTCGGCGAGCAGCAGCCTCGACGCGATTACGGCGATCGTCATCTTGCCGAGCGGCGTGATGAAGAGCGCGAACCCCACGGCGATCCACCACCATGACACCGTGGGTGCGAACGTCGCACCGGTGACGAGCGAGAGCAGGTTGTTCGCCACGGCGAGATACACCACCCACCTCGCGCCCACGAGAACATGCAGCGGGATGCCGAGCAGCGTCTGCGCCAGTTGGCTGCCGAACGGCGTCGCCCTCACCGTGCGTGCCGCCACCGGCTCGGCCGGTGTTCGGGTATCCAGCTCGTCCGCGAGCGAGCCGATGCGCGGGTGGTCGTAGATGTCGGAGACCCTCGTCTGCGGATGACGCTCCCGAATCGCCGACACCAGCTGGGCGGCCGAGAGGGAGCCTCCGCCCTGGGCGAAGAAGTCGTCGTCCGCCCCCGATACGGGGGCGCCGAGAATCGCCGTCCACCGCTCCGCGATCCACGCGGCCGTCGGCGACAGCTCATCGCCCGCCGGTTCGTCGGTCGCGGGAAGCGGCCACGGGAGGCCGGCGCGATCGACCTTTCCGGAGGTGCGCGTTGGCAGCGAGTCGACGACGGCGAGCAGGGGCACGAGCGCGGCGGGGAGCTCGTCGCGCAGTCGGTCGCTCATGGCGGCCCGATCGAAGGGCTCCGTGCCGTCGGCGAGCACGAGGTACCCCACGAGAACGTGGTTGCCTGCGGGCGTCGTCTGCACGACGGCGGCGGCGCCGGCCACGCCGTCGAGCGACCGGAGAGCCGCCTCGACCTCGCCGAGTTCGATTCGGCGGCCGCCGAGTTTCACCTGGTCGTCGGCCCGGCCGACGAAGATCAGGCCGTCGGACTCGAAACGCACGAGGTCCCCGCTGCGGTAGGCGCGATCCCAGCCGAGGCCGACGTGCGGCGCGAATTTCTCGGCGTCCCTGGCCGGGTCGAGGTAGCGGGCGAGGCCCACTCCGCCGATGATGAGCTCGCCTATCTCCCCCTCCGAGACGCGCTGCCCCGCCGGGTCGACGACCGCGAGATCCCAGCCGTCGAGCGGCAGGCCGATTCGCACCGGGCCGGTCCCGCCGAGTGGTGCCGCGCACGCCACCACAGTCGCCTCGGTCGGACCGTAGGTGTTCCAGACCTCGCGACCGCGGGAGGAGATTCTCGCGGCGAGCTCTGGCGGGCACGCCTCACCGCCGAAGATGACGAGGCGCACGAGCTCGAGCGACTCCTCCGGCCATAGCGCCGCGAGGGTGGGCACGGTGGAGACCACGGTGATCCCGTGCGCGATGAGCCACGGTCCGAGGTCGACGCCCGAGCGCACGAGGGATCTCGGAGCAGGAACGAGGGATGCACCGTTGCGCCAGGCGAGCCACATCTCCTCGCACGACGCGTCGAACGCCACCGAGAGGCCGGCGAGCACGCGGTCTCCCGGACCGATCGGCTCCGACCTGAGGAAGAGGCGCGCTTCGGCGTCGACGAACGCCGCCGCCGACCGATGCGTCACGGCGACACCCTTCGGCACCCCCGTCGAGCCGGAGGTGAAGATCACCCAGGCGTCGTCGGTGGGTCGAGGCGCGTGCGCGGCGAGGTCGGCGCCGTTCGACTCGGCGTCGCGCGAACGGATGGCGTCACCGAGCGCGAAGAACGCCCCGCCGGGGCCGATCACCCCAACGACCGCGGCCTCCTGGAACACGAGTCTCGCCCGCTCCTCTGGGTCGTCGGCGTCCACCGGAACGTAGGCGGCCCCCACCACGAGGGTCGCGAGAATCGCCAGGTAGAGTTCGCGAGTGCCGGACGGAATCCGGATGCCGACCGCGTCGCCGCGGCGCACCCCGCCGAGGCGCAGCGCCTGCGCACGTTCGTTGACGAGCCCCATGAGTCGCCGGTAGCTGATCGCGCCGTCCGGGTCTTCGATCGCCACCGCATCCGGGTTCTCCCGAGCGGTCTCGGCCAGGATCTGCACGAGCGTGCGCGCCCCGGCACGTCTCGATCCCGCCTCGAGAACGCTCTGGCCGGGCGGCGACTGGTTCACTCACGCTCCTCGTGCGGCTCCCGGTTCCCGGGCTCTCGCGTTGCGCCAGTTTAAGCTCGGGGCCGCGCTCGGGGCCGACGAAACGGTCGCCGCCGCGGAGGCATGGGAATCACAGTCATGCCGAGCATGGCGAGTCCCGGCAAAAGGGTGAACGGAGGCTTAATGCCGCACGTTCCGATCGGTAATGGCTAACTCGCCTCGCGCTGCTGCAGGATCGGTCCGGTGACGGTCTTCGCCAGAGCGTCACGCTCCGCCTCGAGCGACGCGACCGTGGCTTCGTCGAGCCCTGGACGAAGCACGTCGTTGAACGGGCTGTCGAGACCGGTCTTGGAGTACACCGCCGCGGCGTATGCGGTTGCCGCGGACTGAAGCTTCGCCGCGGCACGCTGGGACTTCTTGAGCGACACGCTGCGGCCGCCAACGACTTTCGCGTGTTTCTCAAGGGCCTTGACGAGGTCCTTCAGAGTCGCGTCGATTTTCTTGGACATGGCCCTTATTCTCTACTATGTTTGCCGTCGCGTGCTAGGAGCGCCAGCACCGCCACCGATCGCAGCAAGCGACGCGGCGGCGAGGTCACAAATTGACGCCGCGGTCACGCAGATACGGCACCGGATCCTGGGCGACGTTGTTGTACCGCACCTCGAAGTGGAGGTGGCAGCCGGTCGACCATCCGGTACTGCCGACGCGCGCGATGTTGGTGCCGACACCCACCCGCTGGCCGACGCTGACGAGGATTCCACCGTTCACGATGTGGCCGTATCCGGTGGAGATGCCCGTGCCGTCGTTGTTGGCAATCTGCACGAAGTTGCCGTAGCCGCCGTAGGGGCCCGCATAGATGACGGTTCCCGAGTGCGCTGCGTAGATAGGCGAGCCGCAGGATGCCCCGAGGTCCGTTCCGGAATGCAACGCATTTTGATGGGTGTAGGGGTCGAGCCGCCAGCCGTACACGCTCGTGATGCGGCCGGCTGCCGGCCTGGCCCACCCGCTCGAGCCGACCTGGCCGGCGCCGGAGCCTCCTCCCGCTGCCGCGGCGGCAGCGGCGGCAGCCCGAGCGGCCGCTTCGGCGGCTGCCTTGGCCGCGGCGGCGGCGGCGACACCGGCGCGGTAGCCCGCTTCGGTCTGCGCGGTGGTGCTGACGAGTGAGGCGAGCTGCGCGTCGAGCTCCGACTTGTGCGCGGTCTGCTCGGCGAGGGCGTTGGCGGCGTTCGTCGCCGCGACCTGCGCGGCATCGAGCGCGACCTGGGCCGCTTCCGCGAGCGACTTGAGTGCCACCTTCGCGAGGTTGGACTGGTCGGTCAGCGACTGGGCGCTGTTCTGCTCCTGGATCGCCTTCTCGTACAAGCCCTTCGACTGGTCGGTGACCTTGCTCGCGAGGCTCAACTGGGAGAGCAGGTCGGCGGCCTTGCCGCCGTTGAACATGAGGGTCGCCACGACCTCGGTGCTGCCAGAGCGGGCCATCTGGGACGCCATCGCGCCGGCGCGGTCACGCGACTTCTTCGCACGGGCCTTCGCGGCATCCGCCTGGGCAGCGAGCACGTCGGCCTTCGCCGCGGCCTCGTCGAGCTTCTGCTGGGCGACCTGCAGTTCGTTGCCCTTCTTCTCCGCTTCGGCCTGGGTGGCCTGCACCTGGGCGTTGAGGGAGTCGAGCAGGCTCTTGAGCCTGGCGACCTCCGCGCTCTTGGCCGCCTCGCTCGCCCGCGCGGCCTGGACATCGCCCCAACTCGGGTAGGTCACGGCCCATGCCGCCTCCCCCTGGGCGACGGCGCCGGTGCTCAGCAGGGCGAACGCGACAAGGATCGCAACGAGTCGATTGCGGTTCGTCGACGCGACGCGCGGAGAGGCGCTGACGTGGTGTGAGTAGCTCATGATCCCCATACATGACGGTGCGAACTGTCGCACGTAACACCAGTAACACTGGCAACACTCATCACATTAGCAACCACTCGACGCCGAAAGCTAGGAACGAGCGGATGTCGACGCGACGCGACGCGGCCCTCCGGTGGCGCTCCGCCAATGTTTCGCCGGGTTACGGCCACACGTGACCTCTCGCCGCTTCGCCGGTAACGTGAAATGACCGGCACCAAATCGGGCCGGGTTTTCGACCACGATGAGGCCAGAATGTCCCACCTTCCACTGCCCGCGCAGCAGCTCTCGGCATGCCAGAGCGAGCACGCGATGGGCTGCGAGAAGGTAGGGCCGGGGCACGCCATGCACCTGATCCAGCAGCGCGTCGCCTCGGCGACGCCGAGCAAGTGGCTGGATGCCGTGGTCGGGCTCCCCGTCGGAGACGGTTGGGTGCAACTTCATCTCGTCGACGGCGCAACGACGCTCATCTGGCACCACGAACCGCTCGCCCAACTCCTGGCCGCCGGCGAACCGGTCGGCATCCACGGCGTGTACAACGTGCTCGCCGTAGGCGAGCGCTGGCTCAACGTGCTCGTCGACGGAACGCTCGCCTAGTCACCCTCACGGGTAGATCGTCCCGAGGGTCAGCTCATCGACATCGACTTCATCGACATGAGCATTGCCTCGCACGCCTTCTGGCATTCCATGCAGGCCTGAGCGCACATCCGGCACTCCTCGCGCATATCGGCGTGCATCATGCACTCCGCCGCGCACGCCTTGCACATGGCGATCGTGGTCTCGAGCATGGACATCATCGTGCCCATGTCGTAGCCCGCCGGCCGCATCATCATGCGCATCATCGTGTTGCACACGTCGGCGCAGCTCGCGCACATGCTCGCGCACCGGGGCATGTCCATCATGCCGTCGGCGCACACGGTACAGGCCTGTTCGCAGGCCGCACACGCTTCGATGCAGGCCTGCATGCCCGCCATGTCCATGTTCTGCATGTCTTTCATGTCCTTCATGGACATCGACATCATTTCAGCCATCATGCTCATCGCTCGCCACCCATTCGGTCCCCACCGACGACCGGCACGCTGCGCGGTTCACGTGACGGCAGAGAATCTTTGTTACGAAATATTACGCCGACTGTTGCTCGACACGCCCGACTAGTTAATGCAAGATTGCTCGGATTCGAAAGTCGCTAGCCCAGCAGCTCTCGCCAGTTCTCGGGAACTCGGCCAGCCGGCCCGGGCGCCGGCTGGTCGACGGGATGTTCGCGCGGCGGGGCGAGTGCCGGCCCGGTGCGAAGGGTCGACGTCGAGTAGTCCCAAAACCAGTCCTCCCCCGGTTCGAAACTCTGGATGACCGGATGCCCGGTCGCCTCCGCGTGCGCCGTGGCGTGCTTCGACAGCGAGTCGTCGCAGCAGCCGATGTGTCCACAGGCGGCGCACCGCCGGAGGTGCACCCACCAGCCGTCCTCCGCGTCGCACTCCACGCATCCGGCGCCGCTCGGCGCGACCGTGACATCGATTCCGGTGGTCATTCGGTCGTCTCCCCGCCCGCGGTGAGGTCCTTCGTGAACCTGTGGATCACGATGATCTCCGCGTCCAGCGCCGGGTCGAAGAGCGGGGTGTAACCGGTCGCGAGATAGAGCCGCACGGCCTCGGGCTGCCGCGGCCCCGTGCTCAGCACCACGGTGCGGAAGCCACGCCGACGCGCCTCGGCCTCGAGCTCGGCGAGCACGAGCCGCGCGAGGCCCTGGCCGCGGTGCTCGGCGCGCGTCCACATCCGCTTCACCTCGACCGTCGACTCGTCGATCGTCATGAACGCGCCGCCCGAGATCGCCGCACCATCCCGCACGAGCAGGGCGAAGGTGCCGCTCGGTGCCGTGAAGGCCTCGGCGGGGTAGCGCGCGATCTCCGCGGATGCCGGCTGGCCGAACATTGTGCCGTAGCGCCCGTCGTACTCGCGCTCCAGGTCCTCGAGCAGCGGCGAAGCGAGCGGGTCGAGCGGGCCGGTGTGTACGAACCGATCGCCCGACCGGAGCGTGGGCGCGGATGGGATCTCAGGCTGCGTCACGATGGTGCTTCTCCCTCAGTGGTTCGAAGTCAATCGTGTCATTTTTCCGAGGCTGCAGCGCTCACGAGCGGTCGCACTGGCTGGGTGGCGAGCGCGGCAGCCCGCTCCGGGACGCTCGTCGGCGCCCATCTCTGTCTCAGCGGCGTCTCAACGAAGCGCCACGAGAGGTAGGAGACGCCGCCGAGCGCGACGAACCACGCCAGGCCCCACCACGTGCCTACGGGCCGGGCGTGCACGATGGAGGCGAAGACGAAGATCGTGAGCAGGTTCCACAGGTAGATGCCGTAGGACATCTTCCCGACGAGCACGAGCGGGCGCCAGGAGAATGCGGCGGCCGCCCAACCCGCGGGAGATGTGGCCATCCACAGAACGAGCCCAGCCGAGGCGAGCGCCGCCTGACCGAGCGCTCCCTTGTCCGTCTGGGCGAGGGCGTCGCCCGAGTACGGCCAAACAAGGGCGATGAGGGCGAGCAGACCGAGCGGCCCGGCGATGCGACCCGCGATACGCAGTGCCCGGCTGTGCGGCCAGCGCACGAGCACGAGCGCGAGGAGGGCGCCGAGCAGGAGCGCGTCGGCATTGGTGTCCGGGGCGAAGAAGAAGCGATTGTGGTTCATGCCGCCGGCAATGAGAAACGCGCGCAGCGCCCAGCATCCCGCGATGCCGGCGACGAGAACGACCGCGGCCGCCGCAAAGCGGTGCCACCTCGCGAGCAGCAGCAACGAGATGGGCCAGACCAGGTAGAAGAGCTCCTCCACCCCGAGCGACCACGACCACTGGTAGTAGTGGCCGACGCTGCCGTTGCCGGACACCGCCTGGATGAGGTCGGTCGTGTAGGTGAGGCTCCCGACGATGCCGCCCCAATAAGACGACACCGGCTCCCCCGTGATTGCGAGCCACACCCACGTGGCGGCGACCACCACGACCAGTGCCGGCCCGAGTCGGGCGAACCGACGCGCGTAGAAGCGGCGTAACTCGACTCGCCCGCTTCTGTCGTGCTCCTTCAGCAACAGGCGCGTGATGAGATAACCGCTGATCACAAAGAACAGGGTCACACCGTGGTAGCCGCTAAGGCCCGGAATTCCGGCGTGCTGGGCGACAACCGCGAGGATCGCCACGGCGCGCAGGCCGTCAAGAGCCGGGTTGTAGGCGAGCCGGGTCGACTCTTTCGCTGCGGTGAGGCTGGATGGAGGCATCCGTCGACGGTAGCCGCGGCACCTGACGGGCTCCTCCGTGCTTGCTCCGAATGGGTTCAGCGCGAATCGTGCAGAGGGGCGGTTTGCCGAACAGCGCGATTATTCACATTCACCGCACAGCCGCTATTCACGCAATGGTTACCCGGACCGCGCACGCTGGTCAGCATGCTCGCACTCACGGCGACCGTTCGCCCAACGGATTCAACTCTGCCCCTTAGCCTGTTGCGCGACCGTCTCAACCGCTTCGAGCACGTGCCGGTCGCCGCGAACGGCACGATGGTGCTCATCCAGGGAGTAGGCCGGGTGCTCGTGCGTGACGAGGTCAGGGCCCTGCGGCTGGATGCGGTCGCGAGCTACGAAGACATGCTCGACACGATCCGTGCCGTCATCACCAAGGAGGTCGCCGAGGCCTCACGCCCACAGGGCCTCAACGGGTTGACCCTCACGTGGGAGCGGCCGGAGACGGTTCCCGTCGAGCTGCGCTGACGGCACGAGCACTCCCGCGATGTTGGCGCTGCGCCAGCGCAGCGATAAACCCGCCGACAAACGTGTCTCCCAGGCCGATGGTTGTCGGGTGCTCGACCGTGAGCACGAACGCGGGGAGGCAGCGAACCGCGCTCCCCATCCGG